>DATFIX010000361.1:0-3028 GCA_035269625.1 Natrialbaceae archaeon | reverse complement strand
CGGTTCTCGGCCTGGTCGAAGACGACCGACTCCGGGCCGTCGATGACCTCGGCGGCAACCTCCTCGCCGCGGTGGGCGGGCAGGCAGTGCATGAAGACGGCGTCCTCACCGGCGGCGTCCATGAGGTCCTGGTCGACCTGGTAGCCGTCGAACTCGGCGAGTTTCGCCTCGCGCTCGTCCTCCTCGCCCATGCTCACGAACACGTCGGTGTAGACCGCGGAGACCCCGTCGACGGCCTCGTAGGGGTCGTTCGTGACGGTCACGTTCGCGTCGGCGACGCGCTGTTGAATCTCCTCGTCGGGCTCCATGCCCTCGGGGGTCGCGATCCGGCAGTCGACGTCCAGCTTCGCGCACGCCTGCATCAGCGAGTGGGCGACGTTGTTGCCGTCGCCGACGAACGCGATGGAGTCGAGTTTGTCCTTCTCGTGGAGCGTGTACAGGTCCGTCAGGGCCTGGCAGGGGTGCAGGAAGTCGGTCAGGCCGTTGACCACGGGCACGTCGGCGTGCTCGGCGAGTTCGACCATGTCCTCGTGGTCGAACAGCCGCGCCATGATGGCGTCCTCGTAGCGGGACATGACCTTCGAGGTGTCCGAGATTGGTTCGCCCCGGCCCAGCTGGGACTTCTCCATCCCGAAGTAGATCCCGTGCCCGCCCAGCTGGGTCATGCCCGTCTCGAAGGACAGCCGAGTGCGCGTCGAGGGCTTGGCGAACAGCATCACCAGCGTCTTGTTGTCCATGACCGAGGCGTAGTCCCCGGGGTTTTCCTTCATGTCGTCGGTCAGCTCGAAGACGTGCTCGATGTCGGTGCGGCTCCAGTCGTTGATGTCGATGAGGTGATCCATCGTCATTTGATAATAGTGCCGGCAGTACCTGTTAGCGCTTCGGTTGCCGTTTCGGTCGAGGTGATGATTGCGCGCTCGCCGCCGTTCTCGACGAACTCGGCGCAGGCTTCCACTTTCGGCGCCATGCTCCCCTCACCGAACTCGCCGGCGTCGAGGAGGTCGCGCGCCTCCTCGGGCGTGAGCGTCTCGATCCGTTCCTGGTCGTCGGTGCCGAAGTTCCGGTAGGCGGCGTCGACGTCGGTCAGGAGTAGGAGTTCGTCCGCGTCGATGTTCGTGGCCAGCACCTGTGTCGCGCGGTCCTTGTCGATGACGGCCTCGACGCCGCGGTAGTCGCCGTCCTCCTCGACGACGGGGACGCCACCGCCGCCGACGCAGATGACGGGCTGGCCAGTCTCGACGAGCGCCCCGATCCGGTCGGACTCGACGATCTCGATGGGGTGTGGCGAGGGCACCACGCGGCGGTAGGCGACGCCGCCGTCGCTCGTGGTGACCTCCTTCGTCCGGAAGTCCTTCTCGGCCGCTTCCGCCTCGTCGTAGAAGGGGCCGACCGGTTTGGTCGGGTCGTCGAACGCCGGGTCGTCGGGGTCGACCCGGGTCTGGGTGACGGTCGTCACGGGCGTGACATCGAGCGCGTTGTGGAGTTCCTGCTGGAGGAGATACCCGATCTGGGCCTGGGACTCGGCGCCGAGGACGTCCATCGGCTTTGCGGGCACCGAAGAGGATTCCTCGTTCTGGAGGAGCAGTTGTCCGACCTGCGGACCGTTGCCGTGGGTGAACACGAGGTCGTGACCCGCCTCGTAGAGGTCACCGATGTGTGGCGCCGTTTCCCGAATGGCTCGGCGCTGGTCCTCGATCGTTCCTTCACCGCCTCTGAGCAGGGCGTTGCCGCCCAGCGCAACAACCATCGAACTCATGGGATTTTGAAACTTAGTGAGAAGCCCGCAAAACGCTTGTGACTTCGTGCTGGTCCGAACCCCGGTAACACCGCTCTCACGACGTGATGTCGCTGACGACTTGAGTTAGGTACATTTATCCTCGTTCCACCCGGTAGGTCATTGTACAAACATGACGAAACGTGCACTCATCATGGGCGCGGCTGGACGAGACTTCCACGACTTCAACTCGGTCTTCCGAGGGAACGACGACTACGAGGTCGTGGCGTTCACGCAGTCGTTCTCCCAGAACATCGGCGAACTCGACGAGATGCCCGAACGGACGTACCCGGCGTCGATCGCGGGCGAGGGTTACCCCGAGGGGATTCCGATCCTGCCCGAGAGCGAACTCGAGACGATCATCGAGGAGAAGGACATCGACGAGGTGCTGCTGTCGTACTCGGACGTCTCCCACGAGCACGTGATGAACCAGGCCTCCCGGGCGCTGTCCTCGGGTGCGGACTTCCGGCTGGTCGGCACCGAGATGATGCTCGAAGCCGACGTCCCGGTCGTCGCCGTGGACGCCGTCCGGACGGGCTGTGGCAAATCCCAGACCTCCCGGAAGATCGCCAGCGAGATCGCCGACATGGGCAAGGACGTCGTCGTCGTCCGCGAACCGATGCCCTACGGCAACCTCGAGGAACAGGCCGTCATGCGCTTCGAGAGCTACGAGGACCTCGAAGAGCGCGACGTCACCATCGAGGAGCGCGAGGAGTACGAACAGCACATCGAGAACGGCCTGGTCGTCTACGCCGGCGTCGACTACGAGGCGCTCCTGGAGGAAGCCCAGGAAGAGGCCGACATCATCCTCTGGGACGGCGGCAACAACGAACTGCCCTTCTTCGTCCCGGACGTTCACTTCGTCCTCACCGACCCGCACCGGCCGGGTCACGAGATCGAGTACCATCCCGGCGAGACGAACCTCCTCATCGCCGACTACGTCATCATCAACAAGGAGAACACGGCCGAGCAGGCCGGCATCGACGAGATCGTGAAGAACGTCGAGGACCGCAACCCCGACGCCGAGATCATCCACGCCGATTCCGTCGTCTCCGTCGAGGACCCTTCGATGGTCGAGGGCAAGCGCGTGCTGGCCGTCGAGGACGGCCCGACGATGACTCACGGCGGCACCTCCCACGGCGCCGCGACGATCGCCGCCCAGGAGAACGGCGCCGCGGAGATCGTCGACCCGCGCGGCGACGCCGTCGGCTCCATCAAGGACGTGCTCGACGAGTACCCGCACCTCGGCGACGT
>DATFIX010000360.1:0-4289 GCA_035269625.1 Natrialbaceae archaeon | reverse complement strand
GAGCCCACCAAGGTGGGCCCCCAGAAAGCCCCCGAGGAAGTACCAGGGTTTCAGGCGGACGTGCTGGCAGGCGACGTACTCGTCCGCACAGCCGTAGACGGGTTCGAACGCGCCGAACGTGAACGACACCACGACCAGCGTCAGCGCCAGCGCCATCCCCGGGCGCCGACTCGCAACCAGCGTGGCCAGCAAGGCGCCGACAAGTAACCCCAGGACAAACGTGTGGACCTCGAGGGGCTGGTCGAACAACGTTCGGAGCCAGTCCTCGACCTCCCAGAACTCGTAGTACCACTCTGGGATGGCGGCAGCCACCGTCATCGTCACCACCACGACCGCCGAACGACCCATTACCGCGAGTCCGAGCGCGACCCCATTAACTCCTGTGCGCCCGAACCCACGACTACCGCATCGGACGCCGGCACGAGCCCCCGTCCACCAGGACGGCGATCACCCGGTGGAACCGTCCCCGTCCTCCTCGACCGCTGGCTCGGCGACACCCCGGGCGAGCGCAACCGCGGGATCGGCAGTGGCCACCTCCGGCGGCTCCGTGTCCTCGAGTAAGCGTTCGAAATCGTCGACCTCGCCGTACTGGTCGCGATACATGAGCGCCACGCGGCCGTCCCGCGTGAGTTCGTAGAGCCCGGAGCGCTCGGCCGGCCCGATCTTGCGAACGAGGCCGTGGTCCGCCAGGACCGGCAGGCGCGTGTTGATGTTCTTGCGACTCTTCGCGATGTGGTGGGTGAGGTTGGCCGCCACGTTCCGACCGTGTTCGTCGAGCGCCTCGAGAATCAGGAAGTCGGTCGGCTGTCGGAGTTTCACAGTCCAGTCACTCTGTTAATCGGTTCTTCACGAAACGACTATTTGTAGGTGCCGTGTGTAAACAGCCCTCAAACCCGTATAGGCCGCCCGATCCCGGCGGATGACGGTGTCACGTCACGCCAGGCACTCGACGAAAGGTCACCCAAAACGACTGACACGGGGTGCCGGGACTCCGGTGGGAAACCGGACCGCGATCGACCCAGGTGCAAACCAGGTGGAAGCGGTGGCACCCCGGATGGTTTGATTCCCGCCCACCCCATATATTTTCCGTATCGATAAACCCGTATCAAACATGTAGCCACCGGTTATTTGACGGGCATCAAACTGAATCCCCCAACCCCCAGATCGGCGCTCTCCCCCCATTCCCTGAAGCGTGGGGGAGCGGTCGACTCCCACCCGACCTGCCCGTCGAAACGCCCGCCAGGTGGAGCCCCCCAGCGGGCGGGTTGGCAACGACTGACGGGAGGATGCCCCATCGGCCGGACCGACAGGAGGACGGTGACCGTGGTCCGCGGTCGGTGTCATCCCGATACCCGGATGGGCGTCCGGGCCGATGTGCATCCATAACCCAGTTCTCCCGGGCCACACTCAAACATTATGGCCGATTGAAATTATTGGTAATTTTGAATAATACTCGCGTTTGACGGTTATCAAACGACGGGCCGACCGTCCCGACGGGCCAGAACACGATCGTGACGAGATCGGAGACCGACAAACCGTGACCGTTCAGGAGTCCTCGGAGGTGACGTCGATGATCCACTCCCCGTCCTCGAGGTACCAGTGGATGTAATCCCCGGGCGAGGCCTCCTCGGCGACGCGAAACGCCTCCGGAACGGCCGTCGAATGGTTGTCGCTGATCTTCGTCTCGGCGATTTTCTTCATCGTATTCCCGCGTTTGGTGATCCGGTATTCATGATTTATTGATCCAATCTGATATGCTTGCGTCGGGACCCGCACGTGAATCCGTCGACGTGGTCCGTCTCCATCGGCCTACTCCGGGTTCGAGCCCCCATACGGATTTCGCTGGCACCCCTCCCCGGCGACACCGATGGCAACCGAACGTGGCGAGCGATTTGCATGTCGAACCGGTGTCCACTATCAAGCTTTTACTAGGCAACCACTCACGGTCCAGTCGGATTACTGATGACAGACACGGTGCCCCGCTGGAGTCCATAAGGAACCGATCCCCCGATGCACGTACTCGTCACCGGCGGTTGTGGCTACGTCGGCAGTGCACTGGTCCCGCGATTACAGGCGGCCACGGAGGTCGATCGAATCACGGTGCTCGACACGCTCGATAACGGCTCGCTGAGCCACCTCATCGGGGCACCGATCACGGACGGGTTCGAGTTCCGCGAGGGTGACGTCGGCGAGTATCCCGACGTCGAGGGGGCGATGGCCGGAGTCGACGCGGTCGTCCACCTCGCGGCGATCAACCGGGTCGACAGCGAGACCGCCGGCAAGGCCGACACCTACACCGTCAACCTCGACGGCACCTGGAACGTCCTCAACGCCGCCCGGACCCACGACGTCGAGAACGTGGTCTTTGCCTCCTCCAGTCGCGTGTACGGCAACCTGTCGACCGACCGGATCGGTGCGTCGACGACGCCGAACCCCTTCGACCCCTTCACGGAGACGAAATACGAGGCGGAACGACTCCTTCGCGAGTTCGCCGGCGAACCCGACCGGACCGCCACCGCACTCCGCCTGGGCACGGCGTACGGCTACGCGCCGGGGGTCCGGTTCGACCTCGCGCCCAACCGCTTCGTGTTCCAGGCGCTGACCGACCGCCGGATCCTGCTCCCTGGCGAGGGGACCGGCTGGCAACCCCTCATCCACGTCCAGGACGCCGCCGCGGCGCTCGACCACGCCCTCCGGAACCCACACCGGTGGTCGAAGACGGTGTACGACGTCGGCTCGACCGCCGAACAGTACCGCCTCGCCGACGTGGCGGAGGTCGTTCGCAACGAGATCAACCCCGATCTCGACGTCGACTCGCTGGAAGGCGAAGGCGACGCCGTGTCGTTTCGCCTCTCCTTCGAGGACTTCGAGGACGTCGCGATGGCCCTTGACTGGACGCTGACCGAGGGCGTTCGGGACCTCGCCGACCGGTTCATCGACCCGGAACACCACCCGCTCACCCCGTAGTCCGTCGGGAGAACCCAGGCGCGTTTCCTCGATCTGGGTGGACGAGGATGGCCGAACTCGCACTTTCCGTCCCGTCCAAAACGGATTGTCTAGTCCGATACGGGTCTATACGGATCTCTCGAAGCGGGACGGCTGTTCGCTCACGGTGGCATAGGTATACGGATTCTGATCAAATCAGAGTTATACAGAAGGACTACACACGTAATGATATAATGGCATAATATCGCTGTACAGAGTCCAGCCCCGAATAGTATTATTAACGATACATTAACGGCCCAATGAAAATAATCAATGGGTTTTTTAGTTAGCATAGTAACAGTGGATAGTGGGAATGGGTGGGCTTGCACAGACGCTAGACGGGGTGGCAACGCTGACGGGTGCGCTAGAATCTGCTGACATCGAGATCCTCGACCTCGAGGTGCGCACCGACGATCAACTGGCGGCGGATGAGAGTGCCGTTTTCGTCACGGTCCGGCTCCCGAACGACGCCGAGGACACAGCAGGACCCGAGGACAGAGGGGAGTCCAACGTGTATTGTCTCCAGTTCCGACCCTCGGACGACGACGAGCCACCGTCGGTCGTCTCGCAATCGGGGGACAGAAATCGGAACGAAACGGAGCAACCGACGGAATCGTCGGATCGGTCAGAGCGACAGTCGGACGCACCGGCGGACGGTTCACGCGGGACCGATCCCGGAGGGGACGAGGACCCCGAGACCGACGGGGCCACTACAGCCACGACGGAGGCGTCGGACTCGGACGATCTGGTTCCCTGTCGTCACGACGAGTGTGACGAGACGTTCGAAACCGAGCGGGGAATGAAGATCCACTTCACGAAGACGCATCTCGAAGGGGCGAGTACCACCGAGAACGCCGATGACGACCGACCGGCCTACGCGGATCCGGCCAAACTCCGGCGCGTGTACGAGAAATACGACACCTTCGAGGAGATGACCGACGCGCTGGAGGTCGAGGTTACCCCCGCGACGGTCCGCCGGCACATGATCAAGTACGGCATCTACGATCCAGCGGCGGTGGATACCGACGACGAAACCGGCCATTCGGGAACGCCGTCTCCGCCGTCCAGCAGCCGACAGGCCTCCCGGCGACGACCGGACGGACGAGACCCGTCGAACGAGGACGCCACGGCGGTGACCAGGAACGACCGCCAGAAACGTGACGGGGCCGACGACACGGGCGCCGTGGACGCCATCCGGGACACCCTCGCCCGCCGGAACGACCCGGCGTCGGCGCTTCCCGACGACGACGACCTGCCGGACGACGTGACCGTCCCCGGGATAATCGAAGCCGTCGTGGCCTCCC
>DATFIX010000359.1:0-7617 GCA_035269625.1 Natrialbaceae archaeon | reverse complement strand
GAGCGGGGTGCTCGTCCTCGTCACGCTCCCCACCGAGACCCGGGCCGACGGGCAGAGCGAGGCCCAGTCGCTCCGGGAGACGCTGGCCGTGTTCGGCCAGTTGCGCGACCCCGCGCTGGGGACGATGGCGATCATCCTGTTTCTCTACATGTTCGTCTGGCAGTCGTTCACGGCGTTCTATCCGACCTACCTGACGACCGCCAAGAGTCTGTCGTCGGCGACGGCGAGTCTCCTGTTCGGGTTCTTCTTCGCCGTGGGCGTGGTCGTCAAACCAGTCGGTGGCGCCGCCTACGACCGGATCGGCATGCGGGGATCGCTGCTTGGCATCCTCCTCCCGCCGGTCGCGGGCTTTCTCCTGCTCCCGATGGCCGACGGCGTGGTGGTGCTCGCCGTGCTCACCGCACTCGTCAGCACGATGCTCGGGTCCGGGGCGATCACGCAATCGTACCTGGCGGACTCCTTTTCCGACGAGATGCAAGGAACGGGCCTGGGAGTGATCCGGACCACGTCGGCGACGCTCGGTGCCAGTGGCCCGGTCATGTTCGGCGTGATCGCGGACTACGGCTACCTGGACGAGGGGTACCTCGGCCTGGCGGCGGTCATGGTCGTCGTCATCCTGCTCACCCTCCGAATGCCCCGTGCCTAGGGCGGTCGTCGATTCGTCGTGCGTCACGAGCCCACGTCGGAACGATGCGTCGCCAGTGTCGAGGCTCTCCGAGCGTTCGGCCCCAGGACACCTACGCGTTCGGGTCGTTCCCGTCGAAGGTCGCGTACCGCGCAGCGATCGGGTCCTGTCCGATCAGGTCGCCCTCGTCGTACGCACCCAGATTTGCCCGCAACCGATCGACGTCGAACGGTTCGCCGTGTGCGGGATACACGGTGTGGGCACCGCTGTCGATGATCGTTCGCCAGCTCTCGTAATACCGCCCGAGGTCGGCGATGTAGATGGTGTGAAACCTCGTCCCGGCCCAGCGGAACCGGTTCATCGCGGCGTCGCCACAGAGGAGGCGCCCGTCGTCGAGCAATAGCGAAATCGAATCGGGCGTGTGGCCTGGCGTGTGGCGGATCGATCCGTCGATGCCCAGTTCGCGCAACGCGGCATCGTCGTCGCCGGTCACCAGGACGTCGTCCTCCCGGAGGGTCACGGGGCTGAAGGTCAGGTCCCATTCAGGCCGAACCCACGACCGTAGCATCGCCAGGTAGTACACTCGCCTGTTCAGCAGGCCGCCACCGAGGCGAGCGTTTTCGCCGGCCCGTAAGAGAGGCGCTGCAGCTTCGTGTGCGATCACGGTCACCCCGTCGAGGAGGTCGTTCGCGAAGCCGACGTGATCGTCGTGATGGTGGGTCAGCAGGAGGTATTCGATCTCCCTCACGTCGACGCCGGCGGCGTCGAGTTCCGCCCGGAACGCGTCGTAGTCCTCCTCGTAACCCGTGTCGATCAGGAGATACCCGCCGTCCGCTTCGAGCAGGTAGGCGTTCGTCGTCCCCGTGTCGAGGGCGGTCACGGTCATCTCGTTCGATCGAGCGAGGGGTCGATCCATGTCAGGTCATCTCGTCGCTCGGGGCGGTCGTGGACGTCCGGCCGGACGTGGTCGACGTGGCGGTATCCACTTGCGGCCCGAAGTACTTCGTCCACACCACCAGGAAACTGGGCAGGACCAGGACGCTCGCGAGGAACGCGTAGACGATGGTGAGCGCGGTGATGACGCCGAACTGCTGGAGGCCGGGCAGGAGGGCGAACCCGAGGACGCCGAACCCGCTGGCGGTCGTCGCCGCGCTGCCGAGTAGCGCGCCGCCGGTCCCCGTGACGGCGGCCTGGAGTGCCGCCCCGACCTCACCGGTCCGCTCCAGTTCGAGGGTGTAGCGCTCGCTGACGTGGATGCTGTAGTCGATCCCCAGGCCGACAGTGAGGCTCGTGATCATCCCGGTGAGCCCGTTGAAGTCGTAACCCAGCAGGTGCATGGTGCCCAGGATCCAGGTCACGTTCAACAGGACGGGCACCAGCGTCAGGACTCCCAGCGTCGCGCTCCCGCTGGTCAGGCGGTAGGCGATCGCGAGGAACGCGAACACGGCCACGAGGGTGACGAGCAGGGTCGTCTCGACCGTTTCCAGGAGCCGTTCGGAGATGATCTCGTAGAGGACCGGACGGCCCGTCGCGGTCGCGGTGACGCCGTCGCCGTCGATCGAAGCCGCGACCGCCCGGGTTTCGTCCGTCACTTTCCCGTCCGGGACGGCCCCGTGGGTCATGATCGTCGTGCGGAGCGCCCGGACCTCGCCGTCGTCGGTACGGTGGACGACCTCGGCGGCCTGGTCCGGGGCGACGGCGAACAGCGCGTCGTAGACCCTCGCCAGGTTCCGGTCCGGCACGCCGTCGGCGTCCGCGTCCGCCGCGGCGAACGTCGCCCCGAAGGTCTCGTTCCGGGCCGCCACCTGGCGCATGACCGCGAGCGGGCTCTGGATCCGTGGCTCGCCGTTCGGCAGGGTCTGGGTGATCTCGCTCCTCGCGGCCCGGTGCTCCGCCCGGTCGAGGCGGTCCAGGGTCGCCGGATCGGTCAGGTCACCCCTGACGAGGACGTGGACCTGCAGGTCCTGGCGCGGGAAGTGCTCGTTGAGATACGCCAGATTGCGCTTGACCGTATAGTCGCTCGGCGCGAAGGGTTCGGGGGCCTCGTCCATCCAGTCCGGCGGGTCCTCGGCCAGGAAGTCGGCCGTGTCGAAGGAGGTCTCGACCTGGGTCGCACCGTACGCCCCGGCACCACTCACTAGGACGGCCAGCAGGACGACCAGGAGCGGGGCCTTCCGCGCGGCCGTCGAGCCCACGGACAGCGCCCGACTCAGTCGGGTGCCGCCGGTGCCGAACGCGGGGCGGGTTCGATCGACGCCGCGGCGTTCGAGGAACGCGTCGATCTCGACCTTCAGCGCGGGCGTCAGCAGGCCGAACACCAGGAGGGTGGAGGCGATGCCGATCGCGCTCGCGATCCCGAAGGCCTGGATCTGCCCCACCCGACTCGCCAGGTTCGCGAGGAACCCGATGGTCGTCGTCACGGTTACCATCCCGAGGGCGACGCCGACGTGGGCGAGCGACGCGCCCATCGACTCGCGGACGCTCTCGCCCGAGGCACCCTCGGCCGCCCGTCGCTCGCGGTATCGCATGACGATGTGGAGCGCGTAGTCGATCGACAGGCCGATAAGCAACACCGGCACCGCGATCATGACCTGGTTGAACTCGATGCCGATCCAGCCCATGATCCCGAAGGTCCAGGCGAGCACGGCCCCGATGCCGACCAGGCCGAGGAGGACGTCGACCGTGTCCCGGTAGGCGACGATCAGGGCGACCAGGACGAACAGCAGGGCCAGCGGACCGACGACGGCCATGCTGTCCGCCATCGACCAGTTGATCTCCTCGCCCATCAGCCCGATCCCGTAGACGAGAAAGTCGACGTCGCCGCGTTCGGCCTGCCGGTTCGCGATTTCCCGCATGGCGAGTTGCGAGTCGACGATCTCACGGGGTGCCCGGTCGGCGTCGAGGATGACGCCCTGGTCGGACTGCTGGACGATGACGACCATCGTCGCGTTCGCGGTCGTCGATCCCGGTTCGTAACTCCCCGGCATGAACGCCAGCACCTCCTCGGAACCGGGGGTTTCCGGGTCGAACACCGTTCGGACGGTCCGATCGACCTCGGTGGCGTTCATCGACTCGAGTCGATCGATCTGTTCCTGGAGCGTCGGCGGGGAGGGGTCCGCGTCCGGCGGCCGGGTTTGCAGGACCGCCCGTGTGGCGACGACGTTGGCGACGCCGATCGTCGCCTGCTCCCCGGTCGCGTCGTTCCCGCCGGCCAGGGTCGGACCGACCGTCCGGTTCTCCCGGAAGGCCTGCTGGAGGCGCAGGGTTTCGAGGAGCGCGTCCCTCGAGAGGACGTTCGCCCCGCGCACCACCACCTGGGCGTACGTCGCGTTCTCGGCCCCGGTCGAGAAGTTCCGGTTGACGTAATCGAACGCCTGCGACGCCTCGGAGTCGCCGACGTACTGGTCGATCGATGTATTTTCTTCGACCATCCCCGCTCCCGATCCGACGAGGAGGGTGAGCACGAGCATGACGGTGATCACGATCCGACTGTGGCTCGTCACCGCGTTCGTGAGGCGACCGATTCGGCTCATACTCGTCACTAGTGAGTTGATGAGCTAATAAGTTTTCCATTCATGAACTCATGAACGATGAGCGTAATCCTCATAGCTTGCAGATCCGAACGGTCGGTATGCGCGGCTTCAGCGACGAGGAACGGGACGAGATCGAGGCGGAACTCCTCGAGACCGCCCGCGACCTGTTCACCAAGTTCGGGTACAAGAAGACGAGCGTCAAGGACGTCACCGAGCCGGTCGGCATCGCCGAGGGGACGTTCTACCGCTTTTTCGACACCAAATCGGAGCTATACGCCCGCGTGCTGCTCCTCGAACAGGAGGAACTGGTGTCGGCCGTCGAGGCGGAAGTGAGAGCAGTTGACGCGCCCGACGAGAAACTCGAACGCTTGCTCCGGACCTGGGCCCGGGAGTTCGAGAAACGCCCGCTCCTGCGACGGAGCCACCAGGAGCCACAGCGACTGCTCCGGAACGTCGATCCCGACGCCCTCGAGACGGCCCTCGAAGACGGGCGACGGCAGTTCGCCGAGCGGTTGCTGCCCATCGTTCGAGACGTCCAGGAACGCTCGGACGGGTACATCACGGAACTGGATCCCCGATTCGTGCTGGAACTCCTCTCCGCAATCGAGTTGACCGTCGCCCAGAAGGACCTGTTCGAGGAGTACAGCTGGTCCGAGTTCTCCGCGTTCCAGGACACCTTCGCCACGATCCTGGTGCGCGGATTGCTCGGCGACGCGTCGCCCGACTGACCGTTTCCAGCCTCGACGACGTCCCGCAATCGAGAGGGAGTATAAATACCGAAAAACCGCACTACTGCGGCGTTCTGTCGTCTTCGATCGGAGAGAAACACGTATCTTCCACGATCGACTAGAGCACGTGATGCAACGACGACCGATCGAGGGTCGAACTGGCCTTCACGACGTCGTTATCGGCGTATACGAGGTGGTCTTCGAGAAGGACCTGCGCCCGGACGACGTCGCGTTGTACGCCATCGAGTCCCCCCACGTCGAGGCCGAGATCGAGTTCCCCAACATCGGCATCAACCGCCGCCAGTGGACCGAGGAGTGGTCCCCCGAGCGAAAGCTGGAGGTGCTCCTCCACGAGTTCGCCCACGTCGAGGAGGCCCCGGACGAACTGGACCACGACCCCGCCTTCTACGAGCGACTGATGGCCCTGGCGGAGAACGCGGCAGCCAACAGCGACGCGGTCGAGACCCTGTTCGACGCCCCGATCGACTTCCGGGCCGTCAAGCGGCACATCGTCGATTCGGTGAACGAGTACACGATCGAATCGCACCTCGACACCGTGGCCGAACGGCGTGACGTCCTTCGCGACGAACTCGCCCTGCCCGAGGAACCGGCGAGCGACTGAGGCGTCGACCCACCCCCCCGACGCACCCATACTCCTTCGGCCCGTAACCGGGACGAACAGAGCGATGGCCGACGACATCCCCGACCACGCGTTCGCCGACTGGGAGCCGGAACCGGAGCGATGCGAGGTTTGCGGGCGGGACGTTCCGACCGAGACCCACCACCTCCACCCCCAGAACCGGAAGGAGTCCCCGACGGCGGATGTCTGCACGCCCTGTCACAAACAGCTTCACGCCGTCTTCACCAACCACGAGTTGCGCCAGGAGTACGACACGCCGGAAGCCATCCGAGAGGCCGACCGAATGCGGGACTTCGTGGCGTGGATCCGGAAGACGAACAAGACGAACGTCCGGGTGAGCGAGTCGGAGCGCGTTCGCGAGTGGCGGCGCTGAAGGCTCTTTTCGAGCCGGGATCGGTGGGATGCGCCGATCCTCGCATACGGTTAAGCTCTCGGACGGCGTATAGGACAGGCGATACATGACTTCCATTCTCATAACCTACGGTACCGGCCAGGGACAGACGGCGACGGTCGCCGGGTGCATCGAGTCCGTCCTTTCGGACCGGGGGTTCGACGTCCGGACGGCCCACGTCGGCGAGATGCCCAGCGTCTCGATCGACGACTTCGACGCGATCCTCGTCGGCGGATCGGTCAACAACCGCCAGCACCGCCCCGAGGTGCTCGAATTCGTCCGAGAGCACCGCGATGCCATCACGGCCAGGCCGAACGGGTTCTTCCAGGTCTCGATGGCGTCGGCGGTCGGCTCGGAATGGGCCGAGGAGGGCGTGCAGCTGTTCGTCGACCAGTTGACCGAGGAGACCGGCTGGGAACCCGACCGGATCGGTCGCTTTGCCGGCGCGATCAAGTACCCACGATACAGCCGCTTCCTCCGACTCGGGTTCCTGGCGTACTCCGCACTCTCGACCGGCGACACGGACACCTCGCGCGAGTACGAGTACACCGACTGGGGCGAGGTCGAACGCTTCGCCGTCGAGTTCGGCGAGTACGTGGAGGGCGAACTGACGGGAGCGACCGCCCGAAAGCGAGGTCGCAGGCTGATGGCCGGCGGACTGGCCCTGCTCGGTGCGGGGCTCGCGGGGATGGCGTTCTGGGTGGCCCGGCGTCGGCGCTCCCGTCCGTCCGAACCGTCGGTCGTGCCGTCGAGTCGCCCCGAGCCCGCAGTGATCGAAATCGAGTCCCGCGACGACGACTTCGACCTCGAGTACGACGCGCTCGAACCGGCGGTCGAACGGGTCGACCCGCCAGAGCGGTCCGAGGAGACCGACGCGGAATCGGATTCGGCCGCGACGGACGAGGACGACCGTTCGATTCGCTGAGGAGTCGCCCGTTACCTGGGGCAACGAATGCCGATTCCCCCGACGACCGCGATGGGATGGGGTCCGCGCTATCGGGCGAACCGCGCGGTTGACGTGATACCAGCCCGTAAGGAAGAGCGATGGCTCCGCCTCCGTCCCCACCGCGACTGGTCTACGACGACGATTGCGGGTTCTGCACCCGGAGCGCCGAGTGGGTCGCTCGCCGCGCCGACGTCGAACTCGTCGCCTTTTCCGACCTCATGCCCGACCAGCGCGCCCGCCTGCCCGAGAACTGGCGGCAATGCGCCCACCTCCTGACCGACGACGCCGTCTACTCCTGCGGCGAGGCGATGGAACGGGCGTTCGCGTTGACGGGTGCCGTCCCCAGGGACCTCGTCCGCGCCGCACGCCGGGTTCCGGGCCACGAGACGATCCGGGAACGCGGCTACCGGATCGTCGCCGACCACCGGGGGCTAATCGGGAAGCTCCTGCATCGGCGTCGCTGATCCGGGCGTTCGCGGACCGGACGATCGATCCGCTGACGGAGAGGAATTTTGGGGCTCTGGTCCATACGAGGGGCGATGACCCTCACGATCGGGTTCACCGGCGACGTCATGCTCGGCCGCCTGGTCGACGAGCACCAGCAGCGACGCCCGGTGACGGCGGTGTGGGGGGACTTCCTGGACCGCCTTCGGGCGCTCGACGCCCTGATCGTCAACCTCGAATGCTGTCTCTCGACGCGTGGCGAGCCCTGGCGCCGAACCTATCGCCCCTTCCACTTCCGGGCCGATCCGGA
>DATFIX010000358.1:0-6911 GCA_035269625.1 Natrialbaceae archaeon | reverse complement strand
CCATCAGGTCCATGCCGATGGCTCGTTTGATCTGTTCGCGCAGCCCGCCGCTGCCGGTGCCGCCGCCGAGGGTCACGAAGACGGGATCGAGACTGGTCTCGACCTGGTTGCGAACCGCCCGCGTGAGATGCTCGAGGTCGTCGTCGTGCATGACGACGATCCCCACCTCCTCGTCCTCGAGCACCGCCCGGACGGCGTCGTCGAGTTCCGACGGTTTCTCCTCGTCCGGCACGTTCTGGAACTTCCTGACGCCGGCGAGGCGGAATCCGGTCGTGAAATCGGGGCTGCCGATGACGGCGATTTCCTTGCTCATAGCATCACCAGTTCGTCCTGGATCTCGGATTCCGACAGGCCCACCTCGCGACCCCGGGCGATCGCCCGGATGTTGTCGACCTCCCGCTCCTTGGCGAGCACGTACGCCAGGACCGGACAGATCGACAGCGGGTAGAGGTGACTCATGCGATCCCCGTAGCGCAAAAGCGCGGCCTCGAGGTCTCGCTCGAACCCGATCAGGCTCTCGGTACCCTCCAGTTCCTTGAACGCCGCCGAGAGCGCGTCACCGTACGTGCTGTCCTGGACGTACGACTGGAGTTCGTCGGGATTGCTGGCGAACTGGGCGATCTCGGCCTCCGTGAAGAGACGGCCACCCTCGATGTAGTACTCCGAGGGTTCGATGTCCGCCCCGCTACGGGCCAGCCGGAACGCGTTGCGGATGTTCCGGAAGTCGATCTCGGCCTGGAGGAACTCGAGGTACAGCTCCGTCGCCTCCGAGCGAACCTCGATGTCGCCGACCAGGTTCTCGAAGAACGCCCTGTCGACGGCGTTCTCTATCGGGATCAGCAGGCCGGTCTCCTCGAAGTCGCCGTAGGCGGCCTCGACCTGGTCGTGGAAGATGGTTCCCTCGAGGTTCTCGACGACCATCTCGATCGACTCGGCGTCGATCAGGGACCGGAGGTAGGCGTCCTCGAACTCGCCGGCCTCGATGAGGTCGGCCTCGATCTCCTCGCGCTCGGCGTCGGAGTAGAGCCCACGGAGCACGGTCTTGACGTTCCAGGCGTCGAACTTTCGGAGATACCTGGCGATCAGGCCGTACAGTCGCCCGTCGGCCCACCGCAACAGGTCGTCGAAGTTCTTCGCCAGGTTGCGGTTCAGCGCGAACTCGATCAGGTCGACGCCCGAGTGGCGTGCGCCCAGGGCGTTCATCTCGGCCTCGTACTCGGTCTCCTCCATGTAGCGCGCGATCTCGCCCGGCCCCATGCGGACGAGCTTCCGGTAGTCCTCTTCACCGAAGAGGGCGGCCCGCCTGGCGCGGACCCGGGCGACCACGTACTCGTAGTTCGAACTCGCGTTCGACCCGTACGAGCCGGAATTCCCGAAGGTCATTGCTCGAACAGTCGGTCGCTGACGTCCTTGAGGCTGTCCTCCCAGACCTCCTCGATGATGGAGTCGAAGGTGTTGTTGACCCGCAGGCGCGAGTCCGCGCCCTCGACGACGACGCCGCCGAGGCAGTCGTACTCGCCCGCGTACTCGGCGCGGTCGTAGTCCTCGACGATCGAACGCAGGAGGTCCTCGTCGTCGGAACGGCCGTACACCTCGATCGTCGCGTCCGGGTCGAACTCCGCCATCGCGGCGTCGAGGAGTTCGCGGGTCAACTCCTCCCGGCGGTCGTCCTCGAAGTCGGCGAGTCGATCTTCGACGCGCTCCCGGACCTCCTGGAGGACGTCGCGGCGAGCCTCCAGCCGTTCCTGCTTGGCCTCGAGCTTCGCGCTCGAGAGCTTTTGCTCGCGCTCCTGTTCGATCTGCTGTTCGACCTCGCGTTCGGCGTCCTCGAGGATCTCATCGCGGTCGGCCTCGGCCTCACGAACGACCTCCTCGGCGCGCTCGTCGGCCTCGGCGCGTATCTCCTCCGCACGCGCGCGGGCTTCGTCCCGAATGTCCTCGACGACCGTTTCCAGGCTCATGGTTGGAAACCCGGGCTACAGGAAGAGGAAGACGACGACCAGTACCAGGATGACGATCGTCTCGGGAATGACCGTCAGGATCAGGCCGTTAACGAAGAGGCTGTCGTCTTCCGCGATGGCACCCATGGCCGCCGAACCGATACCTCGCTCGGCGTACCCCGCACCGATCGCGGCGAGACCGACCGCAAGCGCGGCGGCGGCGGCCGGTTCGAGGGCCGGCGAACCCGCAGTTTCCGCTCCGTTCTGCAACACGATGTTGGCGATGTCTGGAATCATGGTTTTTCTGGACGGAACCGTCCTGCCCGTGGCAGAGACGTTCCTGTCCGGACGTTTCGGTGTTCAGCCTACAGTTGGCATAAAGCTTCTCAAACCGGTCGAAATTATTCGCCGAGGGACGAGGCCGTTTTGGACGCGATTCGTCTCCGTGGAGACACACGATTTCGGTCGAACACGGGGGCTCGTTCGCCGTCGAAAAGCGCTCGAATCAGGATTCGGTCGTGAACTCCGGATCGTAACCAAACGGATCGTACGGGCGGCCGTTGCCCTGGTAGAACTTCCCGAAGAACTCGACGTACTCGAGACGAACCGCCTGAAGGCCGGCACTCGTCACGCCGAGTGCGAGCACCGTCACGTGACCCAACAGCAGGACGGCGATGCCGCCGATGATGGCGGCGACGCCAGAGTGAGCCAGGCCGGCAAACAGGATCGACGCCCCTTCGTGGTGGGCCAGGAAGTGATTCGGGCCCTCGTTGATCAGGAAGTGCCACTCGTCGCCATGTGCGGTCGGAACGACGCCGACCCCGAAGAACAGCAGGTTGACCACGAACGCCATCCCCGCCTTCGCGAGCAGGACGGCCATCAGCCGGGCGTACGAGATGATGTTCACGAACACGTTCAGGAATTCGACCAGTTCGAAGGGTTCGCCGAGCCCCAGCATGACGAGCCCGAGGAAGAACAGGACGATCCCGGCCATGCCAACGACGGCCGGGAACCCGGCGAACCCGAGCGGGATGGGGTTCCCGTTCAGTGCGGCCTCGGAGCCGACGAGGAACGGCGGTTTGACGCCCTCGGCGCTCAGGCTGAACACCCACACCCAGACGCCGATCATCATCAACAGCCAGGATCCGTCCTCGAGGAGGGCGTCCCGGACGCCGTGAACGAGATCGTCGATGAAGCCCATCGCATAGCCGATCGTCAGGTGGGCCAGACCGGCGAGCAGACTCACGACGAACCACAGCAGTGCGTACTCGCTGTAGGCCGGAATGAGGCCCTTGTGGATCGGCGCACCATCCAGGCCGAGGAGGCCCTTCCAGACGATCGCCGATATCTGGTGCGTGCCGAACACCTCGCCGTAGAGGAACCCGAATAGCATCGTGAACGCACCGGCCCAGATGGCGATGCCACCCATGCTCCGGATCCCGCCCGATTCGAACCGGCGGTAGATGTAGACGCCGAGCCCCGCGTACAGCAGGCCGTATCCGACGTCGCCGATCATGAACCCGAAGAACGCGGGGAAAGTCAACAGCAGGATCACCGTCGGGTCCAGTTCCGAGTAGTTCGGGACCCCGACGGCCCGGACGAAGGCCTCGAACGGTTCGGCCACGTCGGGATTGTTCTGGATGATCGGCGGGTTGTCGTCGCCCATGGAGACGACGCCGCCACCGTCCGCGCGTGCCTTCGCCGGTTCGGATTCCTCGGTCGCCGATTCACTTTCACCGTCGTCCGCTTCCTCGACAGCCTCGTGATGCTCAACGAGACCGTCGTCGTCGTATTCCGCCCGCTCGAGTTCCTCGACGTCCACCCGGTCGCCGACCGTCTCTCGAAGGATCGACTCGAGGTCGGCAACCCGACCGGTCGGGATCCACCCTTCGGCGACGAAGGCGTTCTCCGTCGTCGCGAACTGGAGGGGCGCCTCGGTCTTCTGGACCTGGATCGAGAGTTTCTCCTCGGCCGCCAGGAGGAACCCGGCCGCGTCGAGTTTGAGTTCGTGCAGTTCCTCCTCGACCGTGTTCATCCGGGACTGGAGCTTCTGCTTGCGGTGTTCGAGTTCCGCGACGTGCTGTTCGGGGTCTCCCTCGGCGTCCGGCCGCTCGATCCGCGTGAACTCCGTTCCGACGAGGGCGTCGTCGAGGACGTCCTCGGGTGCATCGTCCGCCGGGGAGGCGAAAACGGCCACCACGCCGTTGGACCCGAACGTCTCGAAGGCCTCGACGTCGGCGGCGTCAGCGAGCGCGGCCTCGACCGCGTCACGCTGTCCCTCACCGACTGCCACGTCGAGGCTGTCGTATCCCCGCAGGAGGTCGAGGTCGATGCCGAGGTCGACGAACGGGGCCATCGTCTGGATCCGCTCGTCGACTTCGCGAATCTCCCGCTGGAGGTCGCTCCGCCGATCGTCGAGTTCGTTCGCCTCCTCGCGAACCCGTTCGAGTTCCGTCTCGAGCGCCTCGTCCGTGACGATCCGGCGGGGCCCCGCGTCGGACTCGTCGACGTCGAGCAACGACTCGAGCGATCGAACCGTGACGAGCTTTTCGGAGGCTTCCTCGGCGCCCTCGACCGGGTTGCCGTTCTCGAACCCCTCCCAGGAGCCGTCGTAATCCGACAGGTGGACCAGGTTGAGATCGTGGACCGCCTCGATCACCTCGTCCATGACGGCCTTCGACCCCGTCACGGACACCTTGCTCATCCGCTCAGGCCTGAGCATGCACCGCCTCCTCGAATCGTTCGAGGACGTACTCGACGACCTCGTCCGTCCGGGACTCGGCGTCCTCGACGAGTCGCTCGCGTGCTCGTTCGCCCTCCTCGAGGATCTCTTCGCGCTTCGATTCGATTTCCTCGCGAGCCGCCGCGAGGCGTTCGGATTTCAGTTCTTCGGCCTCCTCGCGGGCCTGTTCGCGGATCTCCTCGGCCTCCTCGCGGGCCTGCTCGATCCGTTCGTCCCGTTCGGCTTCGGCCTCGGCTACGATGTCGTCGGCCTCCGCCTCGGCCTCCTGTATTCGTTCTAGAACTTCCGGCCTCGGCATAGTTAGCTACGAGAGGGTTACGACACCGTCTATAAGGGCGTTGCGGAACTGGAAAGGTTGGGCTGATCCGTCGACAGCACCGCCGATCGTCGACCCCAGCGACGGCCCCTCACCTGGCGTCGATTCCCACACAGGGGTTAAAGTGCCCCCGTCCCAAGGGGTCGCGTAATGGGAATACTGCAGCACAAGGGCCGCGCACGCCTGTTCTACAAGTATCTGTCGCAGGTGTACGACCGGATCAACCCCTTCATCTGGAACGAAGCGATGCGGGACGAGGCGATCGACGTCCTCGACCTCGACCCGGACGATCGGGTCCTGGACGTCGGCTGTGGCACCGGTTTCGCCACGGAAGGGTTGCTCGAACACGTCGACGAGGTTCACGGGCTCGACCAGAGTCCCCATCAGATGGCCAAGGCCCGGGCGAAGTTCGGCACGGACGGTCCGGTCCGGTTCTATCGTGGCGACGCGGAGCGACTCCCGTTCGAGACGAACAGTTTCGACGTGGTCTGGTCGTCGGGATCGATCGAGTACTGGCCTCGTCCCGTTCGCACGCTCCGCGAGTTCAGGCGCGTCGTCAAACCGGGCGGACAGGTCCTCGTCGTCGGGCCGAACAACCCGAAAGACACCGTCCTCCAGCGGATCGCCGACGCCATCATGCTCTTTTACGACGCCGATGAGGCCGACCGGATGTTTGCCACGGCGGGGTTCGAGGACGTCGAACACCGACTGCTCTCGATTCACCGAACGCGGCCCACGGCCATCATGACGTACGCCCGGGCCCCGAAGTGACCGCGTTAGGGGTCCATCGGCCGTCGTTGCGAGATCGGCGACGATCTGATCGTCGACGACCAGTTTCACCCGCACCTCGTCACCGGATTTGATCGTCGGGGCGTTCGTGTCCGCAATCGCGAGCGACGCGCGTTCACCGGCCGTCCAGTTCGGGTCGGACGCCAGGTTGAACGGGCCCGTCGGTCCGCTCACGAACCCGGACGCGGCAAAGAAGGGGACTGACGGCTGTCGATCGAGCGACCGACCGTCGACCGAGATTCGGACCGAGAGGTCACGGACGTCGATCGCGTCGCCGCCGCGGTGCTCGATCGCGATCCGGTCGGCGCGTGAATCGACCCGCAGCGAAAACCTGGCTCGTGGCCCCGGTTCCTCGCCGACCGACCCCGCGACCGTCGCCCCGACGACGACCGCCAGCGTGACGGTCAGGGCAAGCAGTGCGACCGAGCCAACGAGCGTCGAGATACCCCGGTCGATCACACCACCGTTCTGCCCGGACTCGTATTTAAAATCGAGGGCGAAAACGCAGGCCCGTCGCCTACGCGGCCGGCACGGTCACGTTGAACCGTGCGTCCCCGTTCGAAACCGACAGTTGGTACGTCCCTGACGGGGCAATGAACCACCGCTCTCCGTTGACGCCGGTCCCCCCGACGTCTCGGCCGTCGACGGCGAGCGTCACTCCGGCCGGTTCCCCGGTATCGGCGTCGAAGGCCTTCACGAGGGCCGGGCCATTGTCGTAAGTTCGTTCGACGACGATGCGGAGGCCGTCGATCGTTCGGTTCAGCACCGTGGATCGGGGCATGGCCTCTACATCGAGACGCTTCACTTCGAAGAAAACCGACGACGTGGCGGCGTCGAGGTACAACGTACTCGACCCCTCCGGGTAATTGATGCTCACCTCGTACAGGCCCGCGTCCCTCGCACGCTGGAGACTCGGAATGAACACCTCGTCCGTTTTCGTCTCGGGATACAGCGCCCGGAGACGATCGAACGCCTGATCGGTCGTCTTGAGTGTCGTGGGACCGTCCGGATTCCTGTTGTCGAACCGGAGCGCCTGTCGGTAGTACGTCCCTTCGGACTGGTTGAGCAGGCCGAGAACGTATCCGTTCTGCGTCGCTGTGATCGAGACGTGCGACGTCTTTGT
>DATFIX010000357.1:0-2558 GCA_035269625.1 Natrialbaceae archaeon | reverse complement strand
CGAGATCCTCTCGGAGGACCAGTGGTTCGTCGAGGTTCGCCAGGACGAGATCCTGGAGAAAGCCGAGGGGGTCGACTGGATCCCCGAGCACATGCACGACCGCCTGATCGACTGGACCGAGGGCATGGAGTGGGACTGGGTCATCTCCCGCCAGCGCGAGTTCGCCACGCCCATCCCCGCCTGGGAGTGCGCCGAGTGTGGCCACTCCTACATCGCCGGCCTCGACGAACTCCCGGTCGATCCGACGGACACCGACCCGGCGATCGACGCCTGCCCCGAGTGTGGCGCCGGCGAGTGGGAACCCGAGCGCGACGTCATGGACACGTGGATGGACTCGTCGATCTCCGCGCTACACGTCGCTGGCTGGCCCGAGGAAGAGTTCCAGCCCACCCAGTTGCGCGAACAGGGTCACGACATCATCCGGACGTGGGCCTTTTACACCCTGCTGCGGACCGCCGCCCTCGAGGACGAGATTCCGTGGGACGAGGCGCTGATCAACGGCATGGTCTTCGGCGAGGACGGCAACAAGATGTCCAAGTCGCGGGGGAACTTCGTCCAGCCCGAGGAGGCCGTCGACGAGTACTCGGCCGACGCCTTCCGGCAGGCGATGGCCCTGGGTGGCCAGCCCGGGTCGGACATCCAGTTCCAGTGGAAGGAGATGAAGTCGGCCTCGCGGTTCCTCACCAAGGTCTGGAACATCGCCCGGTTCTCGATGGGCCACGTCGACGAGCGCACGCCCGAAATCGACGCGCCGGCCTACCGCGACGCCGACCGCTGGATCCTCTCGCGGTGCTCGACCGTCCTCGACGACGTCGAGAGCTACATGGACGACTACCGGTACGACGCCGCCCTGCGCGAGATCCGCGACTTCGTCTGGCACGACCTCGCCGACGACTACGTCGAACTCGTCAAGGGTCGCCTCTACGAGGGCCGGCCGGGCGAGCGCAACGCCGCCCGCCACGCGCTGTACACCGCGCTCTCGGCCAGCCTCCGGATGCTCTCGCCGTTCGCGCCGTTCCTGAGCGAGGAGATCTGGCACCACCTCCCCGGCACCGAGGGAAGCATCCACGGGACCGAGTGGCCGACCCTCGAATTCGAGGACGAGACCGCCGAGCGCGCCGGCGCGCTGGTCGCCGACGTCGCCTCCACGATCCGCGCCTGGAAGTCCGACGCGGGCATGGCGCTCAACGCCGAACTCGACAAGATCGAGGTCTACCCGACCGAGGACTACGAGGAGGCGATCGACACCTACGACCTGAGCGGGACGGTCAACGCGCCGGTCTACGTCCGCGAAGGGATCCCCAGCGTCGAACTCGTCCCGGTCGAGGTCGATCCCGACCACAGCAAGATCGGGCCGGAGTTCCGCGACCGGGCCGGCGAAGTCGTCGCCGCACTCGAAGCGGCCGACCCTGCCGAGATCCAGACGGGGAAAGCCGACGGCGAGATCGAACTCGACCTCGACGACGGGACGGTGACGCTCGACCCCGAGATGGTCGAGGTCCGCGAGGAACACCGCGCCGAGAGCGGCGAAGAGGTCGAGGTGCTGGAAAGCGAGAAGGCGACGATCCTCGTGTTCCCGTGATCTGACGTCCGGACGGTTTTCGAGGATTCGGATCGGCGTTACTTTTTGACGGCGACGGCGAATTACCGGTTTACGAGGTCGTGCGGATCGGCCTCGTCCGGCAGCGGACACTCGTACTCGCGGTCGCCGTTTCGCTCCTCGAACTCGTCGGTGGCCGCGGCGAGCAGGTCGGGATCGTCGAGGAGGTCGTACAGCGTGCCACCGATCGTTTTCGCGGCGTAGATCATGCCTTCGGTGCCGACGCTCCCGCTGGCGGCGACCGCCTGCCAGGAATGACCGGGCGTCCCGACGGGCCAGGTGGCCGCGCTGAGTCGGCCCAGCGGCACGACCTGACTCACGTCCCCCGAGTCGGTCGAGTACGACCCCGTCTCGCCCGCCTCGGGATCGTCGATCGGTTCGGTGAACATGGCGGCGTTGGCCGCCTCGCCCGCCGCGTCGTCCGGGAGCGCCGCCACGGCGTCGGAGACGTCGCCCAGTGTCGCCCGGAGGTCGGCGGCGAGGTCGGCGTCGCCGTCGAGGTCGAAGGCGCCGAGGTCCCGCATCGTCTCCAGGATCGCGTCCCCGAGGGTGTGGTTCGGGAGCAGCCCGTAGATGCCGGAGGTCTTCCGGACGGTCACGTCGACGTCGGCGATCATGGCCGCGCCCTCGGCGGCGCGCTCGACCCAGTCGCTGATCTCCTCGACCCGGTCCCGGTCGGGCGATCGCACGATGTACTCCGCCGAGGCCACCGGCGGGACCACGTTCGCCGCCTCGCCGCCGTCCGTGATGACGTAGTGAATCCGGGCCGCGTCGGGGAGGTGTTCGCGCATGTACTCGACGCCGGTGTTCATGAGCTGGAGGCCGTCGAGCGCGCTCCGGCCGGCCTCCGGGGCCGCGGCGGCGTGGGCGGATTCGCCCTCGAAGGTGACGGTCCAGCCGTCGACGGCCAGGCTGCTTCCCTTCCCCGGGGCGTTGTACCAGCCGGGATGCCAGGAGA
>DATFIX010000356.1:0-7634 GCA_035269625.1 Natrialbaceae archaeon | reverse complement strand
CCGCGTCGGCCTCCCGCCGATCCTGGGCCAATCCCGCCACGACGAGGTCCGTTCACACCTCGACCGGACCCTCGACGCGTCGGTCTTCGAGGTCCCCGCCGGGCCGCCGAGCATTCCGGGGATCCGACTCGAGTCGAACCTCCGGGACGCCCTCTCGGAAGCGGGCGTCCCCGTCTCGACGGGCGTCCCGGTCGTGGACGCGACGACCGACGGCAACCGGATCGAGACCGTGACCGGCGACCGAGACGGCCAGTCGATCCCCTACCGGGCCGAGGAGTACGTCCTGGCGACCGGCGGCCTGGTCGGCAACGGGATCGAATCGGACCGCGAGAAGGCCGAAGAGCCCATCTTCGACTGCCACGTCCCACAGCCGGACGACCGCCAGGCGTGGACCGACGCCGAGGCCTTCGGGAGCCACGAGTTCGCGCGGTTCGGCCTTCGGACCGACGCCGATCTTCGCCCCCTCGACGCCGACGGCAAACCGGAGTTCGGCAACCTCCGCGCCGCCGGCGCGGTCCTGGGGGGCTACGACTTCGCCGCCGAGCGATCCGGCAGCGGGGTCTCGATCGCGACGGGCTACGCCGCCGGCGTCGCTGCGGCAGGGGAGGTGGTCGCGTGAGCGACCGGGACGCGGAAGAGATGAACCGGCCGGGCGTCCCGACCGTCGGGAGCGACCGGGATCCCGTGACCGCCTTCCCCCAGAACGAGCGCGACCACCGGCCCGGTGCCGATCCCTGCTACAAGTGCTCGACGTGCGACACGGTCTGTCCGGTCGCGGCCGTCGACGACGAGTTCCCGGGGCCGAAGTTCCAGGGGCCGGAGCAGTGGCGCCTGTCGAAGAAAGACGGGACGACGATCGACGACTCCATCTCGCAGTGCTCGAACTGCATGCGCTGTCTCGGCGCGTGTCCCGAGGACGTCCCCCTGAGCCAGATGCACAACGAACTCCGGGGGCAGTACGTCGCCGAGGAAGGGATTTCGCTCCGGAACCGGATGCTCGCGAATTACGGCCGCCTCGCCGGAATCGCCAGCAACGTCCCACGACTCGCAAACCTCGCCATGCGGAACCCCATCAGTCGGTGGGTTGCCGATCGCGTGCTGGGCATCCCGAGCGAGCGCGAGTTCCCCACCTTCGCCACGCAAACCTTCCGCGAGTGGTGGGACGAACGTGACGGGGCCCACGTCGAGAGCGAGGACCGGCGCGTGGCGTACTTCCACGGCGACTACGCGAACTACAACACGCCCGAGGTCGCGAAGGCCTTCGTCCGAGTCTTCGAGGCGTTCGGCTACGAAATCGCCGTCCCGCCACAGCGCTGTTCGGGCACGCCGATGTTCGCCAACGGCGCGATGGACGACGCCCGGCGAGCGGCCGAATTCAACGTCGAACACCTCCGGGAGTACGTCGCCGAGGGCTACGACGTCGTCTGTTCGTGCACCTCGTGTTCGATGGCGATCCGGAAGGAGTATCCCGAACTGTTCGACATCGATGGCGTCGACGTCGTGGCGACAAACACCTACGAAGCGATCGAGTACCTGCAACGCCACACCGACCTCGAAGACCGCCTCACTGCGGCCGACGTCGACTGGCCGAACCTCGCGTACCACGCCCCGTGTCACGCGAGAGCCCAGGGGCTTGGGGACCGAACGGCACCGCTGTTCGACGAGGTCGGCGGCCTCGAGGTGTTCGACGTGGGCGATTCGTGTTCGGGCATCTCCGGAACCTACGGCTGGAAGGACGAGCACTACGAGACGTCGATGGCCGTCGGCCACGAGATGTTCGAGGAGATGCGGGCCGCCGAGGCCGAAACCGGGTTGACGGAATGTCCCACGTGTGCGATGCAGATGGAACACGGAACGGGATACGAGGTCCACCATCCCCTGGAGGTACTCGCCGACGGACTGGCAGACGTGAACTCGACCGGGGAAATTGGGCGAAAATAGGACACAGCAGCTGAAAGTCAAATCGATAATCAAGTCCCTGCAACACTTCGGATTAGTGGCGAATCGCTTTTGAGGTCGTACCCGGTTGGTAGTGGTATCGAAAGGGTCCCAATGCACGTCACGTTCGAGGCGACCACGGAGCCACCTGGCGTCCGGATCGTCGATCGAATCGAGCAGCGCCGAACCCGGATTCGGACGTCCGACGTGGTCGAGGTCGAACCGTTTGCCACCGACGAATTCGAGATGCCCGTCGACGCCGCGGCCGTCGTCGAGACGACGGAACTCCGGTTCGACCGCCTGGACGAAACGTACGTTCGAGACGCCGAGGGGACCATCGTCGCCGTGTTCAACGCCCCCGAGAACGTGGCTCTCGACCCGGGGTCGTACACGTTCGAGATCTCCGGACCGGTGAAGCTGTACTGTCGGATCGACGGCGAGATCAGCGTGAATACCGGGACCGATTCCCTGATCGTCAAGTTCCCGGACCGCCGTCGAGTCGTCCTGGGTGCACGATCGTATCACGAACACCCGGCGGCAACGATCACCACGCCGACGGATCCGGAATCCCTGATGGAGGCGATCTCGGCGATGGGATCTGCCCTGAAAACCACGACCGCCGAACGGTCCTACCCCACGCTCCGGGGGCATCCACCACTCCTGGAACGAGGCGAGAATCTGGTAATTCCAGAGGGGATCGAGTCCCCGGAAACCGGGGTGACGATCGTTCTCCCCCCGGATCGACGGTACGTGTACACCGCTGCCCCCCTTGCCTTCTATCTCGGTGCCGACCTCGTCCCCGGGAACGAGGCGCGAATCGAAACGGAATCGCTGACGGTTTCGCTGGGCGAGGGGCGGACCTTCGAGGACGAAGTGGCCCGGACCCTCAAACAGGTGCTGTTTCTGGACGCCGTGGTCCGGACGGAAGGGCTCTACCAGCTGGACCTGTACGAACGGCGGCAAGTCGAGCCGAATCTGCCCTTCGACGTGGCGGTCACCTACGGACGAGCGCCAGCCGAACGACTGTCCGCATACCTCGACGTCGCACACGATTCGATATCGGACTATCTCCCGACCTGGGTGCTGACCGCACACCTGCCGGCGACGCCGGAGAGCGCGGAGGCGGTCCCGTTCATATTGAACGACCTGGGGGTGATTCGCGAACCGCGAGGAACCAGATATGACGACCCTGGAGCCGTCATCGAGGACTATTCGCCGCTGAACGAGAACTCGTCCGTCCGGCGATCGAACCCATCGCCCGTGATCCGCTCCACGGAATCTGCAAGTACCAACCAGTCACGAACGCTGGTGGAACCGGAACCCACGGACGAGTCCATCGACCACGCCTGGTTCGGCCCTCACGTCCCGGTCGGGGCGTCGAAGGCGTCCGTCGAGGCGTTTCGCAATCGACTCCGCCGGGGCGAGCGCAGCGACGTCATCGACATCACCGTCGTCTGTAACGACGAGCGAATGCTCGGCGAACACGAGAGCCTGGAGGACGTATACGGTCACCGTGAAGACCTGCCGTTCGACGTGACGTCGCACTTCGGACTGTCCCGCGAAGCGTTCGCCGACCTGCTCGAGGGCGATGACAGCGACTTCCTCCATTACATCGGCCACGCGACGTCGGACGGACTCCGGTGTTCCGACGGAACGCTCGACGTGCGTGACCTCGATTCCGTCAACGTGGACGTGTTCTTCCTCAACGCCTGCGATTCCTACGACCAGGCCCTCGCACTCACCGAACGTGGGGCGATCGGCGGGGTCGGGACGCTCGGTGACGTGGTCAACAAATACGCGATCGACGCGGGGAAACTCATGGCCAGGCTGTTGAACCAGGGCTTCCCGTTGCGGGCGGCGATGAACCTCGTTCGCGAATACACCATCATCGGCGACCAGTACCTCGTCGTCGGGGACGGGGCAGTCGACGTCGCACAGACGGAAGGCGGCCCACCGACCGTGTACATGGTGGAGTCCCAGCCTGGCGACCGTTTCGAGGTGACCGTGGAATCCTACCCGACGCGGATCTTCCGGATCGGCAGTCACTTCCAGTTGACGGCAAACGACGTCGACGACAACTTCTTGCTACCGGGCAAGTCGAAAACGATCCCGATGGATCGATCGGAACTGGAAAACTACTTCCTGTGGTTCTCGGGGCCGGTCTGGGTCGATTCTCGACTCCAGTGGATGGACGCGCTCGAACCCCCGATCTAGGGGCCCGGGTACGCGGTGGTTCCGCCCGCCGCGGCCGCCCCCGCCTGCGAAAGCAACAGGAGGATGGTGAACAGTGCGCCGATCATTCGGGGGTGGTCAGCCAGGTAATCCTTCATCGAGTCGGTCGAGGTGAGAGCATCGGTCGTCGACATTGCACTCGATTATGACACGGCATTGACAATCAATCTATCTAAAATTTTCTTATAACAACACAAAAAATACATTGTTATTACCAACCAACCTATCCCGATATCGTTCGCATCACGGCCTGAAACAGCCAATGATGAATTATGTTCGGTTATTTCCAAAAATTTGATAAATTTATGGGATAAATTGATACGGTTAACATATAAACACCAACATTACCACGTGCGAGTAGCCACGCTCCTGTCCGGGGGCGAAGCGATGATTACGGCCTGGCGTTCGAGACCGCTATCGGACGACCGTCCGACGCTCGAACGGAGGACAACGACAGCGGGGGCTCGAACCGAGTGAGAGGTCCCACAAAATCACAGAGAAGACGCTACGGGCGGTGCACGATTGGGAGTGAGAACCGAGTTCTCCGAGAGAGACTACGATCGAACCGATGCGATTTCGACGTTCGAAGCACCGAACTGCCGGTGGTCGGTGGATGTCCCCGTCACGGGGGCTCCGAGACCCGCACTCAGTTCACCTGGAGTCCCGACCGATTCATTGGCGTCGGCCGCCTCGACCGTCACGTTGAGCGTCGCCGTATCCCGGTTTCCGTACTGGCCGACGACGGTGAGTTTCACCGTGTACTCGCCCGGTTCCGAGAACGTCTTCGTGACGGTCCGGTTTCGACTCGAGACGGCGCCGCTCCAGAGAACGCCCTGGGCGTTACTCGAGTCCGCCGAACTGAATTCGATCGATTCGCCTGCCGTGATCGTCGTCGCGTTCGCCGTGATGTTCGCCGTGGGGCCCTGGACGGATTCCAGCGATGCCTCGATCGGGTCACTGTCGTCCGCTACGACCGCGCGCTCGGGAACCGAAACGTTCGCGACCGACGTGGTGGACTGGTTGACGACTGTTCGAACCGTGTAACTCCCCTGAGCCCGAATGCTCGAGTTCGTATAGCCGTCGTCCGTGCCGAGATAGTCAGTCGTGGCGTAGGGCACGGTTACGGAGAACGATCCGTCCTCGTTGGGCTGTACGGCCGTCGAATACGTGAACGAACGGCCCGTGTTCAGAATCGTCAACGGCACCTGGACTCGGACGGTCGCGTTCGGGTTTTCGACGGTTCCCGTGATCGTCGCTCCTGGCACGTATTCGTACGTCTTGACCGACGACTCGACTTCACCGCCGTAGACGTACAGACCGGCTTGTAGCTGGGCTGCACGTCCTAGCTGTGTCGAGAACTGGACCTGGCGGGACAATTGCGCCAGTTGGTTCGACCAGCCACCCCTGAGCCGGAGTGCGTAGAGCGGCCGTACGGTTTGCCCACCCAGGATTCCGCCCACGTAGGAGTAGTTGTTCACCTCGTGGACGAGCCGGAAGTGTTCGAGCCCGCTAGCATCCCGGTGATACATCGTGGCCAGCATCGTCTGTTGATACTCTTGATTGCGAACGAATACCGTCGTGTTCTGTTGCCCCACGGAAAGGGACTGTCGCTCGAGATAGTTTCCGTACTCCATCGACGGGTCGGTCCAGACGGTCAGGGCAGCGAACTTCTGGCCTGCCATCTGATCGTCGATGACCACGTATCTGGTATCCTCACCGGCTTCCTGTTCGTTCTGTCCGTCGACCAAGCTCCGGAGATCCTCGTTCGAGAGTTCGTGGAACCGTTGGTCGGTTTCGTCCAGCGAGGGCAACGCCTCCAGAAGCAATCGTGCCCGCGTCTCGTTCTGGGAGAGGAAGAACGCAGAAGCCGGCCTCGCGTTCTGCTGGAACGGGTTCGCGACCGGGATTCGTTCGTGCTCGACCGTGATCCAGTGGCCGTAGTCCCACCACGACATCACGCCGTAAGCACCGTCGGGGTACTCGAAGTCGCCGACCTTCTTCTGGGTTCCGTAATACTGCAATCGATCGCCGTCCGCGTTCCCGTAGGTGCCCGGATAGGGCGTGTTGTCCTGCATCCAGTCGCCGTTCTGCTCCCAGCGGACGATGGACGACCCCGGGGAGTTGTTGTCTCCGGCCGCCACGGCCGTCGTTTCGGCCAGCGGTGGGGCGAGTGGGGCGACCACGATGATCACGATCGAAAGGAGCACGAGCACCTGATAGCCCGAGACGTCCGAGAGGTTATCGGCAACCGATCCGACGTCCGTCACCTCGAGGACGCGCTTGAGGGCCCAGGCGTTCAGGACCGCCACGACTGCGGCGAGATAGTAGTTGAACCGGACCTGGGTGAGTGACATCAGGACGATGAAAATTGCCCACACGACGGCGAAGAGGACTTCAGCCCTGTGCTTCGTTCGGTCCAGGGCATATTCGGCGGCCATCCAGACGAGACCGATGAGGGCCGTGTAGAACAGCATGCCGTACTGCTGGCGCATGAACTGGTCGAAATTATCAAGCGGGAGCGCCTTCGCCTCGGCGATGGTCCGCGTACTGTCGCTGGCGCTGAGAGCAACGGTTCTGAGGATGTTGTTGTAAACCAGCGAGAAGAGGCCCGGAAGAGCGACGTAGACGAAGCCGACGACGATAACAATCAGAGTAGCGACGGTCGCGGGATAGAGAGACTTCGACAGGCTACGGGTATCCCACTCACGGGCGAGCCAGGCCATGAACGCACTGCCAATGCCGACGCCCAGCGGAAGCAAAATCTGTACAAACGAAATACTCGTGGTAGCGAAGCCGAACTCCTGGATTTTGACGAGCGCCAGCAGAGAAGTGACGCTCATACTCACGGCGGCCATGAACGCGACGTGATCCGGACTCTGACCGCGAAGATAATCGACCGAGAGCCCGATGACCAGGAACAGGCCGAAAATTCCAATCAGGACCACTGCCGGTGGCCACATCCAGATGTACAGGCCGATCGCAACCCCGGCAAGTGCACTGTATTGAAGCAGCGTACGAAGTCCCTCCCAGTCCCGGTCGAGGACCTGTTCGTACACGGGCTTTTCCCGTTCGACAACCCGGAGGGCCGCCAGAATGGCAAAGACGGCAACCCCCTGGAAAAACACCTCCGCGATGTTGTGGTCGGCAAACCCGACGAGACCTCGCTGGAGGAAGGTCCCCGGAATCAGGGCGAGGACGAGCGCGGCGAACAGCCCCTCCCGGCGACCGCCGAAATGCTTCCCGATGTAGTAGACGGGAATCGCGGCTGCCGTGCCGTACACGGCTGGCGCGATCAGGGTCGTCATCGCGATGGTGTGATCCGACGGACTCCCGAGACCCACGATCAGGGCCGCGGTGGCGATCGACTGGTCGAACAGGGTACCGAACTGCCCCTGTGCCGTCCCGGTCGGGAACTCCGTCCACACGTCATATGGCATCGTCCACGGCCAGTGACGGACGACATA
>DATFIX010000355.1:0-7890 GCA_035269625.1 Natrialbaceae archaeon | reverse complement strand
GGGATCGATCGGGCGTCGATTCGACACCAACCAGTTCGGCAGCGTCGAACGTATTTGTACCCCTCGTGCCTTCCGGGAACGACGTGTGAAAGCGAGGCCGCCACTTACATAAATGTAACTCCCGCGCGAGTCTCGTCACATCCTCCGTCGTCACCATGCGAACCGACGGTCACCCTCCGGAAGTGACAGTGTCGCTCGGACGGACAGGGCCGGCCACTCGGGACCGAGAACACGAGGTGCCAGCGGGACGGCACAGCGAGGCGGAAGCAACGCTGAAAACGATCCGGGAGCGAACCGCTATCCGTCGCAACTACCGCCGAAAAAGTCGATCGTCCGCGAACGCATCCATAAGGACTGTTGTAGTCCTTTCCCGGCGATCACCGACTCTGCCCGGGTAATCGCCGATAAATCGTTACAACAGTCCTTATCAGTCGTCCGAGCCGGGGGTGGCCGACGGCGACGCACCGGTCGGCGTGCCGCTCGGGCGCGACCAGATCAGCGAGGCGATGATGGCCGCCGCGAAGCCGACCGGCGGGGCCACCAGGCGGACCGTCACGATGTCGGTCATGCCCATCGACACCCAGAGGACGGTCGTGATCGGACCGGCGAGGAACGCCGCGATCAGGCCCTCCTTCGAGAGGTTGTCGCCCCAGAAGAACAGGAGCGTCATGACCGGGCCGAACGACGAGAACAGCCCCGTCGCCGAGTAACTGACGAGGGTGTAGACGAGGTCGGTCGCAGTCGTCGCAAACGCGACGCCGACGAAGCCCACGAGCAACGTCCCGACCCGCGAGATGCGAAGGCGCGTCTGCTCCGAGTAGTCCTTGCCCTTGGTGACGACTTTGTTGTAGACGTCCTGTGCCGCCGCGGAACTGGCGACGACCAGTTGCGAGTCGGCCGTCGACATCATCGCGGCGAGAGCGCCGGCGAGCAGGATACCGCCGAGCAGGCCGGGCGTGTGCTCCAGCACCATGAACGGCAGGACCATCTCGCGGTCCGCCGCGATGACCTCGGGCGACCCGTGGATCGTCCGCGCGAGGAGGCCGATCAGGACGGCCCCGATCGAGGTCAGGACGCCCCAGACCGCGGCCACGATGATCGAGGTGCGGCGGGCGTCCTCCTCGGAGACCGCCATCATCCGGACGACGAGGTGCGGATACCCGCCGAGGTCGGCGAAGAACCAGCTGAGGTTCGTCCCGAGCAACAGCATGGCCGCCGCGCCGGTCTTGCCGCCCAGCCACGAGGCCCGCCCGCCGCCGGCCGCCTCGAGGCTTCCCATGAGCGACAGGGAGGGATCCGTCATCACCTGCGCCAGGAGGACCAGCGGGAGGGCCACCAGCGTGACCAGCATCAGCATCGCCTGGAGCGCGTCGGTCCACACGACGGCCAGGAACCCGCCAGCGAGCGAGTACGCGATGATCAGGAAGGCGATGATGAACAGTCCGGTCATCGCGTCGACGCCGAAAATCGACTCCAGGATCTTCCCGCCGGCCAGGAACTGCGAGCCGACGTACCCCATGTAGAAGATGAACGTGATGATCGCCGGGAGCAACCGGATCACGGGGGAGTCGTACGGGAGTTTTTCCGCGACGAGGCCGATGGGGGTGACCGCACCGGTCTCCTTGCGGCCCTCCATGAACGGTCGCGAGTAGATGATCCACTGGAAGATCGCCCCACCCGTCGCGCCGACCAGGACCCACACCGCCGACAGCCCGGCCGCATACGCGAGGCCGGGCACCCCGATCAGGAGCCATCCCGACATGCCGGAACACCGTTCCGACAGCCCGAGCGCGAACCCGGGCAGTTGATCGCCACCGAGGAAGAAGTCGCTTTCAGAGCTCACCTTTTTCGAACCCCAGTACCCGATCACGGCCACGACCAGCAGATACCCGACGAGGCCGATACTTGTGTAAATGTTGGTCTCTACCATAAGCGCACCACTCGAATATCCCCATTCGACTCATTAATAATGATCCTTGATTCTCGGGTTCCGAGAACTTTTTGAAAATTACCACAATAAATAGGGGATATATTCGAATTACTCCGATGAAATTGCCCCAAAAATTCCATTCTGAGCAATAATACTGTCTATCCTATACTTTTGCGAATCGGAAAATCGGCCGCCCCGGTCCAGGGCTCCGTCGACGCCCCCGGATCAGAACCCGTCGTGTTCGGTCCGGTTGATGATCTCTTCCTGCAGCCCCTCGGGGAGGTTGACGAAGTAGTCGCTGTAGCCCGCGACGCGGACCATCAGGTTGTCGAACTCCTCGGGGTTGTCCTGGGCCTCGCGGAGCAGGTCGGCGCTGACGACGTTGTACTGGACGTGGTGCGTGTCCATCTTGAAGTACCCCCGCATCAACTGGGCCAGTTTCGGCAGCACCTCGTCGTCCTGCACGAGGTCCGGCGACAGCTTCTGGTTCAGCAGGGTCCCGCCGGCCTTGACGTGATCGAGCTTCCCGACCGACCGGAACACGGCGGCCGGCCCCGCCTCGTCGGCCCCCTGCACCGGCGAGATGCCCTCGGAGAGTGGCTGGCCGGCACCCCGGCCGTCCGGGGTCGCCTCGCAGACGCTCCCGAAGTAGACGTGTGCGGTCGTCGGCAGGCCGAAGACGTGCCGGGACGCCTCGCGCACCGGCGTCGCCGGGTAGCTCTCGACCTGCTCGATGCAGGCGTCGAACACGTCCACCGCGAGTCCGTCCGCGAAGTCGTCGTCGTTGCCGTACTTCGGCGTCCGGTTCGTGAAGAACTGCTGCATCGCCTCGTCGCCCTCGAAGTCGCTGTGAAGCGCGTCGATGACCGGTTCGAGGTCGTAGCGGCCCTCCTCGAAGACGGCGTCCTTCAGTGCCGACAGCGAGTCGGCGATCGTCCCCAGCCCGACGATCTGGACGTACTGGGTGTTGTACCGCGTTCCGCCCTCGTTGTAGTCGGCCGCGTCCTCAACGCAGTCGTCCATCCACAGCGAGAGGAACGGGACCGGGAGGTGTTCGGCGTAGAGTTCCTCGATGCGGTCGTTGCCCGCCATCTTCACGTCGAGGAAGTACTCGAGCTGGTCGGTGAAGGCCGCGAAGAGGTCCTCGTAGTCCTCGAACTCGGCGGGGTCGCCGGTTTCACGACCGATCCGCTTGCCAGTTCGCGGATCGTTCCCGTTGTGCAGCGTGATCTCCAGCACCTTCGGGAGGTTGAAATAGCCCGTCAGGATGTAGGACTCCTTGCCGAAGACGCCGGATTCGACGCACCCGCTGACGCCGGCCTTCCGGGCGTCCTCGAGGGACTTGCCCTGCCGGAGCTGGTTTTTCACGATCTCGTCGTGGTTGAAGAACGGCGGTTCGCCGAAGCCCGGGCGGACGACGTCCAGCGCCTCCTCGAAGAAGCGATCGGAGATCCGCTTGCTCGTCAGGACGGCCGTGTTGGGCTGGAGGGTGCGCATCTCCTGGAGCACCTCCAGCAGGAGGTAGGACACGTCGTTGACGCCGCTGGAGCCGTCGGGCTGGAGCCCGCCGATATTGATCTTGGTGAAGTCGTTGTAGGTGTTGCTCTCCTGGGCGGTGACGCCCACCTTCGGTGGCGACGGGTGGGCGTTGATCTTCAGCCAGAAGGCCTGCAGGAGTTCCTTGGCCTCCTGCCGGCTAAGGTCGCCGGTCTCGGTCTCGCGCTCGTAGAACCGGACGAGATGCTGGTCGAGGCGGCCGGGGTTGAACGAGTCCCACGGGTTCGTCTCGGTCACGACGCCCACGTGGACGAACCAGTAGTGCTGGAGCGCTTCCCAAAAGGTGTCGGGAGCCTCGGCCGGCACCTTCCGGCAGATCCGGGCCATCTCTTCGAGTTCCGACTGCCGTTCCGCGTCGTCGGTCTCGGCCGCGAGCGTTTCGAGTTTCTCCGCGTACCGGCGCGCGTAGGTGACGATCGCGTCCGCCGCGATCTTCATCCCCTTCAGTTCCTCGATCCGTTCGCGATTCTCGTCGTCGGCCGCCTCCAGGTCGTCGATCTTCAGGTCGATCTGGCCCGTGATCTCGTTCAGGCCGGTCTCGAAGATCCGCTCGCCGCCCGCGGTGTGGCCGGGCGCGCGCTGTTCCATGAACTCCGTGAAGACGCCGGCCTCGTAGGCGTCCATCCACTCCTCGGTCATTTCCTCGAAGATGCGATCCCGCATCGCGGTTCCCTCCCAGTGGGGGTAGACCTCCTCTTCGAGTTCGCGTCGGGTCTCGTCGTCCACGTGGTAGGGGTTCTTCTCCCGCGTGTCGAGCATTTCGAGGTCGTCGGAACTGTGACGGCTGATCTCCGGGTACGACGGGACCTCCTTCACGCCCGTGCCCCGCAGGCCGACGAGGAGTTGCCCGTCCTCGACGGGCAGGCTGACGTTTTTCATCAGGTGCTCGAACGACCGGGCGCGCCGGACCGGTTCGGAGAGGTCCTCGGCGGCCTCGCTCCGGTAGAACTCGGTGACGAGTCGGCCACGCTCGGCCGAAATCTCGGGTTCTTTCTCGACGTTTTCCTCGCGCAGTCGCCGGATGCGGTCGGAGGCGGGATCGATCTCCGACTCCCGCGTTTCCAGCTCCTCCCGGGGATCCAAATCACAGCTAGTTTCGTCTGAAGGATTGAGGGAACCCTCTCGGTCCATACCATGATATTCGATAATGATTCAATTAGCCTTTTCGGTCGACCGGACGGCCCAACCGGTCCCCGACGTTACAACCCGCTGACGGACGCCGCGACGCCGGCCGCTTGCAACCGGTCGCGCATCTCGCGGAGGGTTTCGTCGCCCGGGACCTCCCCGTCCTCGAGGGCGTACTCGCGGCCGAACCGCCGATATTTCTCGTTCACGTCGTGGAACGGGAGGAGTTCGACCCGGCGGACGTCGCCCAGCGACGAGAGAACGGAAACCAGGTCCTCGACGTGTTCGTCTCCGTCGTTGACGCCGCCGATGACGGGTGTCCGAACGACGACGTCCTCGCCCCGGCCCTGCTCGACCAGGCGCCGGAGGTTCGACAGGATCCGTTCGTTCGAGACGCCCGTGTACGCGCGATGCGCCCTGTCGTCGACGATCTTGACGTCGTAGAGGAACTGGTCGACCAGGGGTGCGACCGCGTCGAGCACGTCGGGATCGGCGTACCCGGTGGTGTCGAGCGTCGTGGCGATCCGCTCCTCGTTCGCGCGTTCGAGCAGCGCCGTCAGGAAGTCGGGCTGGAGGAGGGGTTCGCCGCCGGAGACGGTGAGGCCGCCGTCGGAGGAGTCGAAGTAGATCACCGACTTGCGGACTTCCTCCATCACCTCGTCGACGGTGACCTCGCGACCGACCAGTTGCAGGGCCCCGGTCGGGCAGGCGTCCACGCAGTCCCCACAGACCGTGCAGTCGGCCCGCTGGATCGAGATCCCGTCATCGGCCAACTCGATCGCGCCGGTCGGGCACGCGTCGAGACAGGTCCGACAGTCCATGCACTTCCCGTGGTAGTAGACGATTTCCGGCGACGGCGAGATGCCCTCCGGGTTGTGACACCACTGGCACTCCAGCGGACAGCCCTTGAAGAAGACCGTCGTCCTGATCCCGTCCCCGTCATGTACGGCGAATCCTTTGACGTCGAAGATGGTTCCCTTCATTCACGGACACACCTGTGGCCGCCAGTGCGTTACCACAACTACGACCGGCGGAGACGAAATAGGTTGTGATCGTCCAGCAGGGTCGGCCGCCACTGGTCGCCCGTCGCCCCCCGAGCGAAGCACTTACGACGACGCCCGGGAGTGGGATTCACATGGGCCTTACGAGCGTCCCCCACGAGGAGTTCGAGCGCCGCATCCGTACCGTCCGCGACAAACTGGCGGACCGCGGGGCGGATGCGATGTGCCTGTTCTCTTCGACCAACGTCGAATGGCTGAGCGGCTTCCATCACCTCCAGACGGAGCGCCCGGTCTGTCTCGCCGTGACGGAAGACGAGGTGGCGATCACCGTCCCGCGTCTGGAACTCGACCGCGTGGAGAGCGACGAGTTCCCCGCCATCGACACCGTATATCACTACTACGACTACCCCGGGAGTGGCGGCCCCGACGTCACCTATTACCGGCCGGAGTACGACACGACGCCCGAGGACACCATCGCCGGGATGCTGTCCGACCTGGGCGTCGAGTCCGTCGTCGCAGATTCGAACGGCGCGCCGGGCTACTGGGGGTACAGCGGCCCCTCCCTCGCGGACCTCGCGGACGTCGAGGTCGAGCTCGTCGAGTGGATCCAGGACCTCCGGAAAGCGAAATCCGAGGTCGAGGTGGCACTCCTCCGCGAGTCCGCGAAGTGGGGGAACCTCGCCCACCGGAAACTCGCGGACTACCTCGACCCCGGCCGCCACGAACTCTGGGTCGCGAAACGGGCGAGCCTCGACGCCTCGATGGCCATGCTGGACGCCCTCGGCGAGCGCTACGACTCCCACCTTCGCGGCGGGTTCCCCGCCTCCTGTGGCTTTCTCTCCGGACCGAACACCGCGCTGGCGCACGGCCTGACCGAGAACCGGCGTCTCGAGCGCGGCGACGTGATCATCACGGGCGCGAGCGCGAACGTGGGCGGGTACATCACCGAACTCGAGCGGACGATGTTCCTCGGCGAGGTGAGCGACGAACACCGGCACTTTTTCGAGCACATGCTGGAGTTGCAGACGCTCGCCATCGAGGCCTGCGGCCCGGGCGTCCCCGTCGCTGAGGTCGATCAGGCGGTCCACGACTACTACGAGGAGCAGGGACTGCTCGAGTACGCCCAGCACCACGTCGGCCACAACATCGGCCTGGAGGGCCACGAACGCGAGTTCGTCGACCGCGGCAGCGACGAGGTCATGCGCCCCGGGCATCTCTACACCATCGAACCCGCCCTGTTCGTGCCCGACCTCGGTGGCTACCGGCACTCGGACACGATTCTGATCACCGAGGACGGCGTCGAGTGGCTGACCTACTACCCTCGCGACCTCGAAAGCAACGTGGTTTCGATCGAGTGATTCAGTCGGATCGACGTGCCGAGGAGCACCTCGTCGTTCGACGTCGAGGGGGACCGTCGCGTTCCACGGCAGAGCCCGAACTGTGGAACTGATTTCGACGCCCCGTCGTCGGGATCGGTCGGACGGCGAAAAACGACGGCGGTAAGCGACCGGTCAGGTGGTGGCAGACGATCCGCGAACGCGATAACGTCGCTACCGTCCGGTGGGTGACGCCAGACAGTCACCCGGCGACGGTACCACGTCGCTGGCCTGAAACGGCCGGCTACACGTCGAACGGCGACTTGCAAATACTTTGGGAAGCGTCTCCCCGATCTGTACCGGTCCACATCCAACGGCGGGGACCGAGCCATAGCGATGCGAGTTCGGTCGAGGGCACTGCACCGAGGTGCTCGCCCGATGATCGGTTTACCGGACCGGCTCGGTCGCTATCTACTATGGATAGTATTTGGAAAACAGGTATCATTGATAATTTATCTTTCTCGGATAAAATCCGGTCACGATGACAGCTCGGTGTGCATGCGAATCGTCCGTCGAGCACAAATATTCGCGACTTTCGCCCCGCTATCGTGGATATTCGCCAGAAAAACGTTCCGCTCGAAACGTTCGCCATAGAAGCGGGGCCAAAAATCAACATCTATTACGAAATATACGCTATTCTGCTAGATATATTCCTATTAAGTGGCTAAAACAGTCGTATATCCCAAGTATATTCGCATTAACCGTTGAAACGTCCAGGTAATTGCTGGGCTTTGCAGTTTATTTATAATTACTTATAATATTCATATATTCTCGTATATTCATCAAATTTTGCTCTCCGCCGTTCTCGGACCTCGGTTCCGGATCGTTTCGATCCCCACGAATAGAAAACCGGTCCCCGACCTCGCCCGACGGCCACGCCCCGAGGTGGGCGGTCCACACC
>DATFIX010000354.1:0-7967 GCA_035269625.1 Natrialbaceae archaeon | reverse complement strand
GAGAATCATTTTATGGATGATTGCTTCGTTTTCTAAGAGCATCTTATTCCATTGCCACTGGAATCGGAATACTGCTCGGCGTTTTGGAGGCCAAATACGATCATCATCTCCTTGAACTAGTTCACCGGAAAAGGCCAGTGTATCTACAATTACTGAACGTAGAGCAGTTGAAATTGGAAAGACTATCAAATATACTGAGAGAAGAAAAAGAAGGCCTCCCAATGCCGAGAATTGCCCCAAAATAACAGCAAGGATACTCCCAGAGATTCCAATTACAAACTCCCCAATGGAATGTCTCCTTCGTATATGGATTCGTATCTTCTTTATCTTATGTAATAACTCAATTTTCTCCTCTGGATCTTCAGGAGTTTCAAACTCATCGACATATATTCTCCTCAGATCGCGTCTAAACTCCAACATCGGATCTCCTACTTTACTCTCAAACCTACGTTTCAGGTACGATAGCGCATAATCTTGTTTTTGGAGATAGGACCCTATTCTTGGAGTTAGTGTTGAAACGAAAACCACCAAAGATAGAGACTTGCTCTGAAGGTCTACTTTAACCAATCTCGCAACTTCCTGGATGTTTCTTGCCGCAACGATAACCCCACGTAGGAGGAATCCGACGGCTGCGATGAATGTGAGATTGTACGGTTGGTATTGAGGAACAGAAAGCAAACCCATAAACACGAAGAACAAGAGAATATGTTCGATTTCTCCAGACACTATGAAAACAAATGTATCGAACATATATGAAGCCTAGCCCTCGGAGGAATGCGGGTAGTAATCAACCAACAGTAGTGTATTCCGGTAGGTGTGTGATCTTAGCCACACCTCTAATTCGAAAGCATACCGCTGAGGTCGGATTTCGCGGACTCGGCCTCCTGGACGATCGCGGTCACGGTCATGGGGCCCGGCTCTATCACGTTCTCCGATCACCACTCTCCTCCACCGCCATTTCCGTCACTCGTCCGTACACGGGAATTTCAGGAACACAGGGGTCGGAGGGATTGTGAACCACGGTCGTTCCGCTTCGCTCCACTCCCTGATTCAAATCCGCCTCCGTTCAATACTCGCGGCTCACGGAGTTGTTCGCCGCGAGAATATGGGGTCGGAGGGATTTGAACCCCCGATCGACTGATATCTCCGGTCACGTTGCGCCTCGGTACTCCAGAGGGTCGTCACGGCGACCGGTGATCAGCCGGCCGCTCTGTATATCAGTCTGGAGTTCGTCCCGGGCGCGTGGCCTCTGGAGTCAGTCGCCATGCCTGGCTTGGCCACGACCCCTCGGGCGTGGCTTTGTCGGAGTCACGTATAGTGGTTACGATTGTCCGTCGGGGTGAGCCATCGACTCGTCTTCCGACCACTCCCGGCACCTCGCCAGGATCCCCCGACTCGCACCCTCACGCTTCCGGTTTGTGCGCCCGGATCGAGAACGTCAGCGGGTAGTCCTCGCCCGGGATCACCCAGTTGCCGTCCTCCCGCTCCTCCATCTGCCCCGGGAACTGTTCGAAGCAAGCGTAGGGGTACTCGCGGAGTTCGTCGATCACCAGTCCGGCATCGATCAGCGCCGTCACGATGTCGCCCAGCGAGTGGGACCACTCGTGCGTGACCGTATTCTCGACCGCCGCCTCGTAGTCGGCGTAGGTCCCCTCCTCGTCGTAGGTCTGCGGGTCGTCGGTGAAGTACGGCCAGTCCGAACGCACGACGCCCTCGTCGTCGACGGAGAGGTCCATGAGGACGTGGCTGATGGGGTGCACTTCGACGATGAAAAACCGGCCGCCGGGCTTCAGGAAATGCGCGACGACCTCGGCCCACTCCTCGACGTCCGGCAGCCAGTTGATCACCCCGTAGGAGGTGAACACCACGTCGAACGACTCGTCGAGCACGTCCGGCAGGTCGTACAGGTCGGATTCCACGAACTCGGTTCGGTCGCCCAGGCCCGTCCGCGCCGCCAGTTCCCGGGCCGTCTCGATGGCGTTCGACGAGAAGTCCACGCCCACCGACCGGGCCGCACCTTCGCGCACCCAGGAGAGCGTGTCCATGCCGAAGTGACACTGGAGGTGCAACAGCGACCGATCCGCGACCGGTTTCGCGCCGTCCAGTTCGACCGCGTCGAGCGACGATTCGCCGTCCAGGAACGCCTCGACGTCGTAAAACTCGGTCTTCGGGTGGTGCTCCGCGAGTTCGTCCCAGTGGGCCCGGTTGGCGTCGAGGCGGTCGTCAGTCACGCCACGCGGTTCGTCGGACCCCGGCAAACGTTTTCCGGTCGGACCGCCCGCCTGTCGGGTGGGTTCGACCGTACGGGGCCGGCCCCTCACCGCCCGGAAATATAATTCGAACAACAATACGCATGGCTTAATATCGCTGTCCGAATAGGTCTGTCATGACGATTCCCGCGTTTTCGATCACTCATCTCGACCGCGATCCGGTCGCCTCCCGGCCCATGGAGTTCGTCGAACGCAAGGGGATCGGCCACCCGGACTCGATCTGCGACGGCGTCGCCGAAGCCGTTTCTCGACGACTCTCCCGATACTACCGCGAGGAATTCGGCGAGATCCTCCACCACAACACGGACAAGGTACAACTCGTCGCCGGTTCGACGGCCCCGGAGTTCGGCGGCGGCGAGATGGTCGACCCCATCTACGTCCTCGTCGGCGGGCGTGCAACCAGGGAGTATCGCGGCCGGGAGGTTCCGGTGGACACCCTCGCGACCGACGCTGCGAGGGAGTACGTCGAGGATACCGTTCCCCATCTCCCGTCCGAATGGATCGAGTTCGAGTCGCGAATCGGCGAGACCTCCCCCGGGCTGAAGTCCCTGTTCGACGACGACGGAACGGTCCAGGCCAACGACACGAGCGTCGGCGTCGGCTACGCCCCGCTCTCCGAGACCGACCGCATCGTGAGGGGGCTCGAACCCGAGGTGTCCCGGCGAATCCCGGCCGTCGGCGAGGACGTCAAAGTGATGGCCTGGCGAACGAACGACGACCTGCACGTCACCGTCGCCGCGGCCGTCGTCTCCCGGTACGTCGCCGACGTCGACGAGTACCTCGAGGTCACGGCCCGGATCGAAAAACTGGCCGAGGCGTTCGTCGCGGATCGGACCGACAGGACCGTCCACGTCGCCGTGAACGCGGCCGACGACCCCGAGTCGGGAGCGGTCTACCTCACCGAAACCGGCCTCTCCGCGGAAATGGGTGACGACGGTAACGTCGGGCGAGGGAATCGCGTCAACGGTCTCATCACGCCCCACCGGCCGATGAGCCTGGAGGCTGCGGCCGGGAAGAACCCGGTCAGTCACGTGGGCAAACTCTACAACCTCGTGGCCACGAACGCGGCCGACCGCGTCCACGAGGAACTCGACGCCGAATTCGCCCGGGTCTCGCTCCTGTCCCGGATCGGCGCTCCGGTGACCGAGCCACGGGCAGTGGACGTGGAAACGACGACGCGCGACGACGAAGCAGTGCGGCGGATCGTCGGGGAGGAACTGGAAACCATCGAGTCCCTCACGGACGACCTCGTCGCCGGGGACGTCCCGGTATTTTGACTCCCGTGTCAGGGCTCCCGATTTCGAGGCACGCATCGTGACCGGGATCGAGATTCAGGCTGCCGAAATTACGTCCGAGGGCGTCGATATCCGCCGGTACGAATCCCTCGACGAGTTCCAGTAAAACGGACGACGGCGAAACGGCGAGTCAGTCGCGATCGCGTTTGGCTTTTCGGCCGAGACGCTCCTCGAGCGAGGCGACCTTCTCGCTCGCGGGCGCGGTGGTCGTTCGCTTGTCGTCGATCTTCAGCGTCGTGATCACCCGGTCCTCGTCGACGGCCTCGTGGGCGGCCTGGGCGGCGGCGAACAGCGTGCCCACGTCGTCGGCTTCCATGATCGTCGCCATCGGGTTGCTCTCGTAGGAGACGTCGAACTCGTCGAGGGCCTCGATCGCCTTCGCGAGTTCCGCCGACATGCCCCCCTTGCGGATCGGCGTGACGTTCAGTTCGCCAATTACTGTCATGTGACATGGTACGACGTCCGAGCACGTAAAGACGAGTCTCTGCAACGGGGATCGGAGATACCGACCGAGGACCCCTTGATTCTGAAAAGCGGGGCTATCGGTTTCGAACGGAGCGTCGTCCGTCAATCGCGATCCGTTTCCGCCCACTCGCAGTCCTGGCACTTCCAGCCGGTGACGAAGGCGGTCACGCTCGGCATGTAGCCCACTTCGAGAACGTCGCCGCCGCACTCGGGGCATTCGCGGTCGGCGTCCTCGATAGCTTCGGCGTCCATGACGTCCTCGCCCTCGATCAACTCGGCCAGTCGCTGCGGGGTCACCATGCGCCCCTGTACGACGCGGTTTTCTGCCATGTTCCGGGGAGAGGAGCGCGAAAAGGTAAGCCTTCCGTCCGGCGATTCACCTGCCGGGAAACCCGATCAGAGCCAGGGGGCCCGATCGACTGGGCTTTCCGTTTCGTTCCCGGCAGTATCGTCGTCGGACTCCCGGCCGCCGTCGGTCACGGCGGGCGAGTCCCCGGACGAGGCCCCCGTCCGCCCCTCGCTCCCGGGATCGAGGGCGAACAACCCGGTCACCGCGATGACGGCCAGGGGCGCACCGCCGACGGGCAGGCCCAGGATCGACAGGGGCAGGAGACCGAGCGCGACCGCGCTCCCGAAGCGGAACCGGTCGATGTCCACGAGGCCCCGGAGTCGCGGACCGGCCAGGGCGACCGCCAGCGCGAACGACGTTCCGACGAGCGCGGCCGCGGCGGCGCGCGCGATTAGCCCGAGGTCGGGCCGAACGATCAGGGTCGCGCCGGCGGGATCGAGACTGGCCACGAGACCCAGGGTGACGATGACGGCCGGACGCGGGAGATACTCGCCCACCCTGGCACTCGCCGTCTTGGCGGCGACGGCGGCGATGACCAGCGCGGCGAACCGCTCGAACGTGGCCAGTTTCAGCACGGAAGCGATGGTGGGTGCCAGTGCCGCCTCCAGACTGGCGAGGGTCACGAGAACGACGCCGACGGCCAGGACGGCCCTGGCCTGCTCCCGTGGGCTGCCGTCCATCTCGGCCAGGATGACCGCCATGGTGGCGCTGCCGCCGAACACGAGCAGCCCGACCTCGAAGATGCCCGTGGCAGACGAAAGCGCCCCGGCGAGCACGAGTGCGGGGAAGATACCGTCCACGAGCGGGAGCACCATGACGGTCGCCAGCAACCGCGTGGCACCGCCCACCTGCCGCTCCAACGGAAGCGCGATCGGATGTTCCGAGTGACTCATTCCTGGCTAGGCTGGCCGGCCATAACCCGTTGGCCGTGGGTAGTGAGATCTCGGCTCTCCCTGGGACGTGCCGGTGGACGAAAACGGTCCGAATTTTGTCCCGAACGGATTGGAAAGCCAGTCTCGAAGGAACTCCGCCGTCGATCGCATGGTTACCATCGCACGGAAGGAGGGGGACGCGGTGGTGGACGGGTGCGTCCGACCGGCGATGCGCGACGCGACGGGACTATCGGAGTCCATACACCCACACAATCGCGAGAAGAGAATAAAGCTTGTGTGGCAGTGGGAACCAATGAAATTCAGAATACCGAGAGAAATCGATAATTTTCTACTAATCGTAGAATTTCCCAATTCATGCCGAATGATTATCGGTCCAGAATTCTCGGCACCGTGCCGGAGCAATCGGTCGCGGAAAACGGCGGGTCCGCCGGAACGGCCCCTGCCAGCAGTCCACAGACGACCCCTCGTCTCGCAACGTTTTTGAAAGGCGCTCTCGGACAGTTTACATGGCGAACGACGTTTCTGACCCGACCCCGTTTTCCGAGAAACTCGACGTACCGGAGGCGTTGACGTTCGACGACGTGCTGCTCCGTCCGAAGGAGAGCCACGTCGAACCGGACGACGCCGATTTGACAACGAAAGTTTCGAAGCACGTCGAATTGACCGTCCCGATCCTTTCGGCGGCCATGGACACCGTCACCGAAGGTGACATGGCCGTCGCAATGGCCCGCCACGGCGGGCTCGGCGTGATCCACCGCAACATGGACGAGGACCGGATGGTTCGCGAGATCAAGCAGGTCAAGCGCACCGACGAACTCATCATCCGCCGCGAGGACGTCGTCACGGCCGACCCGGACCAGACCGTCCAGCAGGTCGACGAGATGATGGAAAGCGAGGGCGTCAGTGGTGCGCCAGTCGTCGACGAGGACGACCGCGTTCTCGGGATCATCTCCGGGACCGACATCCGCCCGTACCTCGAGGTCGGCGAGCGCGACGCCGTCCGCGAGGCGATGACCGACGAGGTCATCACGGGCTCGTCCGACGTCTCGGCCCGCGAGGCGCTCGAACTGATGTACGAACACAAGATCGAGCGCGTGCCCATCGTCGACGAGGAGAACCACCTCACCGGCCTCGTGACGATGCAGGGCATCCTCCAGCGCCGCGAGTACGACCAGGCAGTCCGCGACGAACAGGGCCGCCTCCGCTGTGGCGTCGCCGTCAGTCCGTTCAACCCCGAGCGCGCCAAGACGGCCGACGAGGCCGGCGTCGACGTGATCTTCATCGACACGGCCCACGCCCACAACCGCAACGTCATCGAGGGTGCCCGCGAGATCAAGGAGTCCGTCGAGGCCGACGTCGTCGTCGGCAACGTCGGTACCCGCGAGGCCGCCGAGGAACTCGTCGGCTTCGCCGACGGCCTCAAGGTCGGCATCGGCCCGGGGAGCATCTGCACCACTCGCGTCGTCTCCGGGGCCGGCATGCCCCAGATCTCGGCCGTCGCCGAGGTCGCGGACGTGGCGAGCAAGCACGACGTTCCCGTCATCGCCGACGGCGGCATCCGGTACTCCGGTGACGCGATCAAGGCCATCGCCGCCGGGGCCGACGCCGTCATGCTTGGATCGTACTTCGCCGGCACCGAGGAAGCGCCCGGCCGCGTCATCACGATGCAGGGCAAGCGCTACAAGCAGTACCGCGGCATGGGATCGGTCGGCGCGATGAAATCCGGCGACAGCGACCGATACCTCAAGGAAGAACCCGACGAGGACGAGGAATACGTCCCCGAGGGCGTCGAGGCCGCGACGCCGTACAAGGGCCCCCTCAAGGACGAACTCCACCAGATGGTCGGCGGCATGCAGAGCGGCATGGGCTACGTCGGTGCCGGCACCGTCCCCGAGTTCAAGGAGCGCGCCGAGTTCGTCCGCGTCTCCCAGGCCGGCCAGCAGGAGAATCACCCCCACGACGTCGTCATTACCGACGAAGCGCCGAACTACCAGCCCCAGGAGTAACCATCCGGGAGTTCCGCCGGTATCGGCTCGAACCGACGACGGAGTGACCTGAACTCGACCCACCGGGATTCCGGGTCCCGATTTCGTTACGGAACGTCGCCGAAATGTCCATTATCGATGATTATGTTTATTCCCGGTTACCGCGTATTCTCTCGGGTCATGCGAGCAGCACGCTGGCACGGCCAGAGGGACATCCGTGTCGAGGACATCGACGAACAGCCCGTCGGACCGAACGACGTCAAGATCGACGTCGAGGCCTGTGGCATCTGTGGCTCCGACCTACACGAATACGCGGCCGGACCGATCTTCATTCCGGCCGAGGACCCGCATCCGGTCTCCGGGGAGACCGCACCGATAACGATGGGGCACGAGTTCAGCGGGATCGTCAGCGAGGTCGGCGACGACGTCACGTCCGTTTCCGAGGGGACGCCGGTCACCGTCAACCCGATCCACTGGTGTGGCGAGTGTCGGTCCTGTCTCGAGGGCAAGTACAACCTCTGCGAGTCACTCGGCTTCGTCGGGTTATCGGGTGGTGGCGGTGGGTTCGCCGACAGTCTGGTGGTCTCGGAGGAGAAGGTCGTACCGCTCCCCGAGGACCTCCCGCTGGAGTACGGGGCCCTCGTGGAACCGCTCGCGGTCGCGCTTCACGCCGCCCGTGAAACCGGCCTCCAGGCCGGGGATTCGGTCGC
>DATFIX010000353.1:0-4556 GCA_035269625.1 Natrialbaceae archaeon | reverse complement strand
GACTACGTTCGCAACGTCGCCCGGGCGTTCGAGGAGAACGGCTACTCGTCCGAGTACTTCGAGGGGATGGACGACGACGCGGTCATCGCGGAGCTGACGAAAATTACGGGCGTGGGCGTCTGGACCGCCAAGATGCAGTTGGTGTTCTCCCTCGCGCGCCCCGACGTGTTCCCGGTGGAGGACCTCGGGATTCGACGGGCGATGGAGGCGATCTACGGCGACGATCTGACGCGGGCCGAGATGGTGGAGATCGCGGAACAGTGGCGTCCGTATCGGTCCTATGCGTCGCTGTATCTCTGGCGTTCGCGGGACGACTAGCGGCCGACCCCGACGTGGTCGGACACCGAACCGGGGATCACGGCGAAGGACCCGAAAGTCCGGAGGCGCGGGCTACGTCGGCCCGAGAAGCAGCTCTTCCCGCCGGAACAGCCTGGAGCCGACCCAGACGAGGGCGACGTCGAACAGCCAGAAGAGCCCGCCGATGGCCAGGATTACCGTCGTGCTCAGGAAGAGCACGCCGGCGACCTGCAACAGCACGATCGCGACGATCGGGAGGACGACGACGCCGGCGATCTGCTGGGCCTCCTCGTACCCGCGGGCCCGCATCGAGACGATGACGGTCACGCCCAGGCCGAAAAACGACACCGCCGGCACGAGCCAGCAGACGAGCAGTATCCACAGCAGGTTGGGCAGGAGCAACCGGCCGAACTGCCCGTAGGTGAGCAGATCGACGACGACCGTGTACCCGACGAACCCACCCAGGGCCGCGAGGACGGCCGGGACGAAGGCGGCCAGGGCCTTCCCGACGAACAGTTCGACGTTCGAGACCGGTGCCGAGAGGAGGCCCTCGATGGTGTGGCGCTCCCGTTCGCCGGCGAAGGACGCGGACGCGACGATGTTGGATACCATGAGCGGGATGACCAGGAACAGCGGGCCGAACAGGTAGTTCACGGCGAGATACACCATGGTCTCGGCATCCGAGTACCCCGACACCTCGGCACGGATGCTCGCCGGCATGGTCTCGAGCATCTGGTCCGTGAACCCGTAGGTCGACGTCGGAACCTCGACCAGCCGGGGGAGTAGAACGACCGCCGCGGGCAGGACGACCACGAACAGGATCGGCACGACGACGAGGGGTATCATCATCTGCCGACTCTGGCGGACGGCGCGAACGTCCTTCTCGGCGATCGCCAGGATGGCGTCGCGGTTCATCGGAGGGCCTCCCGCACCTGGAAGTAGACGTCCTCGAGCGAGTGTCGGTCCTCCTGGAGTCGATAGAGTCGAATCCCGTCCTCGACGAGCGCGTCGACCAGTTTCGGGATCGCGTCGCGATCGTCGAGTTCGAAGCGGAGCGTCGTCGTCCCCGGAACGTCGGCGTCCGCGGTGCCGACGTCCTGAACCCACGGCAGCCCCTCGATCTCGCCCCGTAGCCGTTCCGACCACCCGTCGAGCGCCACGACGACCGTGGCCTCGGGCCACAGGTTCTCCCGGAGTTCGGCCGGCGTGCCTGCCGCTACGATTGCCCCGTCGTCGAGGAAGAAAATCCGCGACGCCAGCCGTTCGGCGACCTGCAGGTCGTGCGTGCACAGGAAGACGGTGACGTCGCGTTCGCGACGGATCGTTTCGATGTGGTTCACGACCAGCCGTGCCGCCTGTGGATCGAGTCCACTCGTGGGTTCGTCGAGAAAGAGGACGTCGGGGTCGTGCAGGAGGCCCCGGGCGAGCAGGAGTCGCTTTTTCATCCCGGTACTGTAGGTTTCCACCCGATCGTCCAGATAGGAGCGAAAATCGAGCAGGTCCGCCAGCGTCTCGATCCGGGCGGACAGGTCCTCGTCGGGGACGCCATAGAGGCGACCGTAGAACGAGAGGTTGTACCGCCCCGAGAACCGGTCGTAGAGGGACAGCGATTCGGTGACGACGCCCGTTCGGCGCTGGACCGGGATCGGGCGTTCGGTGGGATCCGTGTCCAGCACCGAGATGGTCCCGTCCGTCGGTCGGAGGACGCCGTTGACGAGTCTGACGAGCGTCGTCTTGCCCGACCCGTTCGGTCCGAGGAACGCGGCGATTTCGCCCTGGAGCACGGCGAACGAGACGTCGTCCACGGCGACCGTGTCCCCGAACCGCTTGACGAGGCCCTCGACCTGGATTGCGACCGTCTCGTCGTCCTCGCGAACGGCCGAGCCTCGGAGGTCCGTGACCGCTCCCGGGACGGTATCCGGCATCGGTCACCGCCCTCCTCGACGCGACGCCCTCTCGATCGTCGGTCGTCGAGCGAACGCGTGACAGCAGTGGGGCATACCGGACGCTACGTCACGACCGGTAAAAACGCGATTGTTGCAGTCCGTTACAGTTGGGGCGGCGATACTCGGACGAGCGAAACGATGGTCGACTGATCCTAGGTGACGTCCCCACCCACGTCGTAGCGCTCGTATTCCCCAGTCTCGGCGATTTCCTCGAGGTGCTCGACAGCCCGGAAGACGTCCTCGTAGCCGACATACAGCGGGGCAGGACAGACGCGAATCACGTTCGGCGGCCGGTAGTCCACGATCACGCCGCGATCCCTGAGCGCCTCGCTGATCCGGTCGGCCTCGGGGTGTTCGACCGCGACGTGCCCGCCCCGGCGGTCGTCCTCTCGTGGGGTGCCGATCGAGTACTCGGTGTCGTCCAGGCGCTCGTCGACGAGGGTCATCAGGTAGGCGGTGAGGTCGAGCGATTGCTCCCGGACCGTGTCGATTCCGGCGTCGTCGAGGATATCGAGCGCGCCGAACAGCGGCGCGGCGCTGAACACGTTGACGGTGCCGATCTGCCAGGCGCCGGCGTCGCCGGCGGGGGTGAACGTCGTGTTCATCTCGAACTGCGTCTCCTTTTCGTGGCCCCACCAGCCCGCGAGCGCGGGCATCGTGCCATGGTGGCGTTCGTTGACGTACAGGCCGCCGACCGCCCCGGGGCCGGCGTTGAGGTACTTGTAGTGACACCAGACGGCGAGGTCCACGCCGATTCCCGAGAGGTCGTGGGGCACGACGCCGACCGAGTGCGCGAGGTCGAACCCCGCCAGGAGGCCGCGCTCATGGGCGGCCGCCGTGATGCGCTCGAGGTCGAGCAACTGCCCGCTCCGGTAGAGCACCGAGGGGAGGAAAACGAGGCCCAGATCGTCTTCGTGCTCGTCCATCGCGGCCACCACGTCCGCAGCCTCGATCGTTCGCCCGTCCCGACTCTCGACGACGACCAGGTGCTCGTCGGGATCGTATCCGCGCTGGCGCAACTGCGCGCGGATCGCGTAGTGATCGGTCGGGAAGTCCAGGTCGTCCACGAGGATTCCCGGCGGGCCGTCGTGAGCGTCGAGGAAGGTTCCGATCAGCGTGTGGATGTTGACCGTCGTCGAGTTGGCAGCGACCACTTCGTGCTCGCGGGTGCCGAGGTGGGGCGCGAGTCGGTCGCCCAGGCGCTCGCCGTACTCGAACCACGGTGGGTCGGCCTCGGTCCAGGCCCGGATGCCCAGTTCGCGCCACTGGTCGACGGCCCGGTCCAGGGCCGCCTCGGCGGCGTCCGAACTCGGCCCGAGCGAGTTGCCGTCGAGGTACAACTCGTCCGGGACGGAAAAGCGATCCCGGAACGACGCCAGGGGGTTCTCCCGGTCGTACTCCCGGGCGGCCTTTTCGGTAGGGCGGAAGTCGCGGGTCATGGTGCGAACACCGGACGGAACGGGGAAATAGCTGTGCGTTGCGGAGTCTCGGGAGGAGTCAGGAACCCCATCCACGGAGCTATTTTACCCTGGCCCACCACCCCTCGCCCATGCCCGACCTCGACCCGCAACTGGCCGACGCCATCGGCGACCTCGACGAGGGCCTCCCCGAGTGGCACGCGCTCTCGGTCGAGAGCGCCCGGCGTCTCGAGGACGAACTGTTCTCGCCCGAGTACCCGCCGCCGGTCGATCACGTCCGGGAGTTCGGGATCGACGGTCCGGGTGGCGATGGGGGGACGAGTGTGAACCTCCCGCTCCGGTGCTACCGCCACGACGTCGACCCGCCCGTTCCGATCTGCCTGTTCTTCCACGGCGGCGGGTGGGTGATGGGGACGCTCGATTCGGCGGACGACCTCGCCCGCGAGATCGCCAGACGAACCGGATGTCTCGTGGTCTCGGTCGATTACCGACTCGCCCCCGAACACCCGTTCCCGGCGGCGATCGACGACGCCAGGGCCGCGCTCTCGTGGCTCGCGGAAAACGCGGCGTCGATCGGGGGCGACCCCGACCGGATGGCCGTTGCCGGGTCGAGTGCCGGCGGGGCGATCGCCGCAGCGCTCGCTCGCTGGTCGCGTCGCGACGAGGTCCCGTCGCTGGATCATCAGCTTCTGCTCTACCCGATCGTCGATCCGGACGCCGAGGGGACCGCACCCGCAGGACCACTGCTCTCCCGCGCCGACGTGGACTGGTTCTGGGAGGAGTACTTCCGGAGCCCGGTCGACCGCGAGAACCCGTACGCCGCCCCGGCGGCCGCGGCGACGGATCTGGACGGGCTTCCACCGGCGACGGTCGTCACGGCGGGGTTCGACCCCCT
>DATFIX010000352.1:0-7694 GCA_035269625.1 Natrialbaceae archaeon | reverse complement strand
CTCGGCGTCGAGTACCGGACGAACGCGCCCGTCACCGAGATCAAGGGACGGGCCGGCGGCTTCCGGGTGGAAATCGGCGGTCGAGACGGGGCGGACGACGGGAGCGACAGCGAGGGTATCGAGTGCGATTACGTCGTTAGCGACGCCGACTACCGCCACACAGAGCAGCAACTGCTCGACGAGCGCAAGCGCGGGTTCGACGCCGACTACTGGGAGTCCCGCACCTACGCCCCGTCGGCGTTCTTGCTGTACCTCGGCGTCGATGGCGACGTCCCGGAACTCGCCCACCACACCCTCGTCCTCCCGACGGACTGGGAGCAGCATTTCGGAGAAATCTTCGACGACCCGACCTGGCCGGACGACCCGGCCTACTACGTCTGCGTGCCCTCCGAGACCGACGACACCGTCGCCCCAGAGGGTCACAGCGCGCTGTTCGTTCTCGTGCCGATCGCGCCCGGCCTCGACGACTCGCCGACGATCCGCGAGTCCTACCGCGACCTCGTGCTGGAGGACATCGCGGAGAACACCGGGGCCGATCTCCGGGACCGGATCGTCTTCGAGGAGTCGTTCTCCGTCGGTGACTTCGCCGACCGGTACAACAGCACGAAAGGCACCGCCCTCGGGATGGCCCACACGCTCCGGCAGACGGCGGCGTTCCGGCCGCCACACCGGTCGAAGGCCGTCGACGGGCTTTACTTCACCGGCGCCTACACGAACCCAGGGATCGGCGTCCCGATGACGCTGATCGGCGGCGAGCACGCCGCGACGAAACTGATCGAGGACTACGGTGAATAAGAACGATCGAGCCATGGGACGGGAGAACCGAACCGGTCACGGAGCGAGCGCCGTCGTGGGGGACGTCGCCGAGCGGCTTCTCGGCGTCGTTCCGTCCGAAGACACCGCCCTCGGGTACCTCCTCCGACTCTCTCGACCGCGGTTCTGGCCGTACCTGGCCGGCCCCGCACTCGTCGGCGTCGTTTTCGCCGCCGACGGGACCGGCGAGCTGTTCTCGCCGCTGGCGGTCGCCCTGGTCGCGTACTTCCTGGTTCCCGCGAACGTTTTCCTCTACGGCGTCAACGACGCCTTCGACGCCGAGATCGACGCCGCGAACCCGAAGAAGGACGAGGGCGGCCCGGAAGTCCGGTATCGCGACCGGACCTCGATCCGCCTCGTGATCCTGGGCTCCGGCCTGCTGGGCCTGGGGCTGGTGCCCTGGCTTCCGGTCGTAGGGATGGCAGTGCTGGCGGCGTACTACTTCCTGGCCATCGAGTACAGCGCGCCGCCGCTCCGGTTCAAGACGACCCCGTTCCTCGACTCGCTGTCGAACGGGCTGTACGTCCTGCCCGGCGTCGTCGCCTACGCCGCGATCGAGGGCTCGCTCCCGCCGCTGCTTGCCATCGCCGGCGGCTGGTTCTGGACCATGGCGATGCACACCTTCTCGGCCATTCCCGACATCGAACCCGACCGGGCCGCGGGGGTTCGGACGACGGCGACCGTCCTCGGCGAACGCCGCACCCACGCCTACTGCGTGGCGGCCTGGCTGGCCGGCGCGGTCGTCTTCGGCCTGCTCGACGTGCGTCTCGGCCTCCTGCTCGGCGTCTACCCGGTCGTCGGCGCGGCCATCGCGCTCTCGAACGTGGACGTCGCCCGGGCGTACTGGTGGTTCCCGTCCCTGAACACCGTTGTCGGCGCGCTGCTCACCATGGGCGGCCTGTGGGTGATGCTCTATGCGTAAGTTCGGCGGGGTCGGCCCGTTCGATCGCATGGAACTCGAGCGCCGGTTCGACGAACTGGTGCTGGAAAACCGCTTCACCATCGCCGTCGTCTTCCCCACGGTCGGCGCGGCCATGCTCTACGGCAGCGCCGAGGGGTTGCTCCCCGCGTTCCTGACGTACAACGCCACCCTCATCATGATCGGCGTGATCGTGATGCGCCTGCCCCTCATCGCGGGCGTGCTCCCGCTCACCGACCGTCGCGCGGCGATCAGCATCGGCGTCCTCACGGCCTACGCCTACGGAATCGAACTCGTCGGCGTCCGCACGGGCTGGCCGTACGGCGACTTTACCTACGGGATCGACCTCGGCCCGATGCTGTTCGGCGAGGTCCCCATCGGCCTGCCGGTGTTCTTCTTCCCGCTGGTGCTCAACAGCTACCTGCTCGGGATCCTCCTGCTCGGCGAGCGCGCCCGGAACCGGTGGATCCGCCTCCCGGCGGTGCTGGCGCTCGTGATGGTCGTCGACCTCGTGCTCGATCCGGGAGCCGTCGCCATCCAGTTCTGGCAGTACGAGACCGGCGACTTCTACGGCGTGCCGTGGTCGAACTACGCGGGGTGGCTCCTCTCGGGAACCGTCGCCGTCTTCCTGTTCGACGTGGCCTTCGCCCGCGAGGGACTGCTCCGCCGCCTGGAAGAGACCGAGTTCATGCTCGACGACCTCGTGAGCTTCGTCATCCTCTGGGGCGGCCTGAACGCGGCCTACGGCAACTGGATTCCCGTCCTTCTCGCGGCCGGCCTGGGTGCCGGCTTGCTGTGGACCGACCGGTTCGACTTCGACGTCTCGACGGCGCGGATTCCGCGATTCGTTCGCGGGAAGTGGCGAACGGATCGGCGTTAATCTAGCCGGGTCGAAATCGGGGGTCCGCACAGCGCCCGACGGAAGATCGATGCTGCGACGAAGGTATCGATTCGCACATGAATGCGACCTACCACCTCGGCCTGCTGCTCGTCGTTTTCGGCGGGTTCCTCGCCCTCAACAGCACGGGGAGCTTCGCCGATATCGGGATCGGCGCACTGTTTGTCGGGTTGTTGACCGGTGTGTTCGGCGTGATCCAGGCCGTCACGGCCGACTCGAGCTGAATCGGCGGTCTCGACGGATCGCCAACGCCGAAACGCAGAAAACAGAGAGCTATCGAACCGGGACGCCGTCGCCGTACTCGTGGTCCGTCCGGTGGGCGCTGCCCTCGCGGTTGGGAACGGCGCTAACTCGGCGGAAGACCGCCTCGGGATCCTTGTTCCAGAGCCAGTGCCAGCGGGCGCGGGCGAGCACGGACAGCGACCGTGCGAGGCCGAGGTCCGGCGTCTCGGAGATCACGTCGAAGTCGCGGTTCCGAATGAGGCGGTGGTGCTCGGCGTAGAGCGCCGCGGCCGCGAGCACGGCGAACTGGCAGTCCTCGGGAAGATAGCGGATGCCGGCAACGCCCTCGCGGTAGAGTCGCTCGGCGCGTTTCAGTTCGGCCTCGACGGCGTCGGCGATCTCCGGCGTGAACTCCAGAGTTTCGACGTCGGCAGGGTCGACGCCGTGTTCGCGCAGAACCTCCCGGGGGAGGTAGATCCGGTCGCGGTCGACGACGTCCTCGCGAACGTCCCGGACGAAGTTGGTCAACTGGAACGCCTTGCCCAGCGCGACAGCGTGGGGGAGCGCCTGCTCGTACGCTTCGTCGTCCAGCCCCATGATGTCGGTCATCATCACACCCACGGCGGACGCGGAGCCGCGCATGTACGCGTCGAGGTCGGCCGTGGTCTCGTAGCGATCGGTGTCGATGTCGGATTCCATCGCATCGACGAAGGCGTCCACCTCCTCGTCGGCGATACCGTGGTGGTCCTTCAGGTCCTGGAACGCCATCATGACGGGATCGTCCGGCTCGCGGTTGCCGAGGGCCTCGTCGCGGAGTTTCCCGAGGCGTCGGGCCTGTTCGTCGGGCGACGGCGTCTCGGCGGCGTCGACCACCTCGTCCGCGATGCGGAAGAACCCGTAGAGGACGTAGGTGGGATAGCGGATCCGTTTCGGGAGCAGACGGGTGGCGAGGTGGAACGTGCGACCGGTGCGGCGCTGGATCGCCTTCCCGCGTCTGATTTGGTTTTCGTTCATCGTTCGTTGTGTGCGGCTGGCGGACGCGTCCGGCGGTTCGCCCGACCCCCCAGTCGAGGCGACGGAGCGTCCCTGGCGAGCGGTCACGTATTCGGTGCCTGACGTGTAGTGAGGTTTCAGCGTATATGAACGTTTGCCCCACTGGGTTGGGTATCGAATCGCGACCGTTCTCCGGGCCGTTTCCGGAACCTGACCGCGAAATGGAACGCCGAGGTCGTTCGGGACAATCGGGAATCGAACCCGCCTCGGCCGCGTACCGGTCGCCAGCACCCGGGCGTCGACCGTCGGCCGTCCGGTCCACCAGTACTGGCTGTAAATAAGAATAATGATACCACCAATCTAACTATAGATAATCGAAAATAAATAGATAGAGCAACTATAAGACCGGGTTTGAAGCCATCGGAAATTTTCTTGATCTGGAAATATTTACTAGGCATAACTTTACATAGTCTCAAAACGTCTAGACAGGCGTCATGAGTGGTGACGAGAGTGGGTGGCCAACGGACGGTACGGACGAATCGAATGCGGAAACGATCGGGGGACCGGGAACAGGTGCGAATCAGGTCGAGCGCCCACAGGCCGAGATCGTTCGGTGGGGCGAGTTCGGCACCGAAACGACCGGCGAGGAGCGAGCGAGTGACGACCTTCCGATCCGGTGGCGTCCCGAGGACGCCCCGGCATCGCCGACAGTGCGCGAACAGGTGCTCTCGGACGTGAAGGGGTTTTTCGCCGATCAGGACGAGGGCGACCTGTTCGTTCCCACACCGGACGAGGACTTCATCGAGGAACGGTGGTTCGACTTCGAGTACCTGGACCGCTACGAGGAGGTCGAACGCCAGTGGGTGTCGCTTCCCTTCGCCTACGTGACGGTCCTGTACGACGAACGCGAGAAGGAGTTTCGCTACCGCGTCGTCGAGGTGGAACTCGACGCCTTCGAGTCGTTCGTCCGGGAGGATCTCACGCGTATCCTCCGGAACGACCTCATGTACCAGCCGATCCCGGAAGCGACGACGAAAGAGGAGGTCTTCACCGAGCGTGCCCAGGAGGCGATGCTCGAACACGCGGCAACCGTCGAACACGGCTCGTTGCACAAACTGCTGTACTATCTCCTGCGCGATTTCATCGACCTCGGCGAGATCGAACCGCTGATGCGCGACGTCGCCATCGAAGACGTCTCCTGTGACGGCGTCGACGTCCCCGTCTTCGTCTACCATCGCCAGTATCGCGACCTGCGGACGAACGTGAGTTTCGGCCCCGAGCGGTTGAATTCCTTCACCGTCAGGCTGGCCCAGCGGGCGGGCAAGCACATCTCCATCTCCGACCCGCTGATCGACGCCAGCCTGCCGGACGGTTCCCGGATCCAGTTGACCCTCGGGAGCGACGTTTCCACGCGCGGTTCGAACTTCACCATCCGGAAGTTCTCGGACGTGCCCTACACCCCGGTCGACCTGATCGAGTGGAACACCTTCTCGGTCGAGGAGATGGCGTACTTCTGGCTGACCATCGAGAACAACCGCAGCCTGATCTTCGCCGGCGGGACCGGGTCTGGCAAGACGACCAGCATGAACGCGGTGTCGTTTTTCATCCCGCCCAACAGCAAGGTGGTCTCTATCGAGGACACCCGCGAGGTCACGCTGCCCCACGACAACTGGATCCAGAGCGTGACCCGGCCGCCCGTGACCGCGGAGGGCCGGGGCGAGGTCAGCATGTACCGACTCCTGCAGTCGGCCCTGCGCCAGCGCCCCGAGTATCTGCTCGTGGGCGAGATCCGGACGGAACAGCGGGTTGCCTTCACCTTCTTCCAGGCGATCGCGACCGGCCACACGGCCTACACGACCGTCCACGCCGACTCGATCGAGGGGGCCATGAGTCGCCTCGAGAACGAACCGCTCGCCGTCCCGGCCCAGATGATCCAGGAGGTCGACGTCCTCTCGATCCAGCGCCAGATCTTCCACGAGGGGGATCGCGTCCGGCGAAACGAGGTCGTCGCCGAGGTGGTGTCGGGCGACGATCCGGGCGAAATCGCCACCCGCGAAGTCTTCAGGCGGGACACCCGGACCGACGACTACTCGCGAGTGAACGCCTCGCGCGTGCTGGCGGACATCCGCGACCAGCGGGGCTGGACCGACGAGGACGTCGAGTCGGCGCTGGCCGTCCGCGAGGAAGTGCTCCGGTATCTCGTCGACAACGAGTTCAGGAGCTACGAGGCGGTGACCGCGACCATCCACACCTTCGCGAAGGACCCGGCGTTCGTCCTTGAACGCATCCGCGACGGGACCTTCGACCCGGAAGAACTCGCCGCCCGTTCCGACCCGACGCGGTCGGACGACCCGACGCCTGCCGACGGGGACGACGATGACACGACGGGACCCGACCGGATAGCGAGGGACGAATCCGACCAGGCAGAGACGGGCGAAACCACCATGGTCGAAGGGACGGATTCGCACGGCAACGGCGAGGGCGAATCCGGAGCCAGAACCGTCGACCGGGACGCCGACGCGGACGCTGACGACTCGTCGGCCGGAGCCGACGCTGACGCGGAAATCGACGAGACGGCTGCCGACTCCGACGCCGATGATTCGAGACGGGTACCGATCTTCGGACCCCATCCACCGGAAACGGACATCGAGTGGGGAGCGTTCGACGATCGGTCGGCCGACGGTGACGGAGCGGGGCGATGAGCACCCGGCAGGTCGGGACCGAGGGGAAGACGTCGGTCCCGGAGTACGAAGTCAGCCAGTACTTCCCGAAACACCAGGAATTCCCGCCCGAACAGCGCGAACGGTTGCGCGAGGAGTACGGCTGGCTCCGAACCTACTACAAGGTTCGGCGCGATCGCTACGTCGACCTCCAGCGCTGGCTGAACCAGGCCCGGACGGGCGAAACGTTCGACGTCTACCTCGTCGACAGCGTCCGGTACGCCGGGATGGCCACGCTGGTCGGGATCGCACTGGGGGTGTTGCTCACGGGCGCACTGGTCTGGACTGGCACCATTGCCGATCTCCATTCCCCCATCACGCTGTCCGGGGGCGTGGCGTCGTTCGTCGAGACCTACCGGGTCGCGATCATCGGAACGATGCTCTCGCTGGCGAGCGCCGCCACGTTCGGCGTCGGGACGTACCTCGGCCGGTACTACTACCCGCGGCAGGTCGTCTCGGGCCGCCGTCGCAACGTGGACATCGTCCTGCCACACGCGATCACCTACATGTACGCCCAGTCCCACGGCGGGATGAACCTGGTCGAGGTGGTCCGCTCGATGGCGACGGCCACCGACACCTACGGCGAGGTGGCCAACGAGTTCGACATGATCGTCCGGGACATGGATCTGTTCGGCAACGACCTCCTGACGGCGATCCGCAACGCGCGCAACCTCACCCCGAGCGACAACCTCGAACAGTTCCTGGACGACCTGCTGGGCGTCATCGACGCCGGCGGCGACGTCACGAACTTCTTCGAGGACCAGAGTTCGAAGTACCTCGAGGAGGCCAGCGAGGAGCAGGAGGACTTCCTGGAGACGCTGTCGATTCTCAGCGAGGTCTTCATCGTCGGGTTCATCGCGGCCCCGCTGTTCCTGATCGTGACGCTGATGGTCATCAGTTTCCTCGGCGGGAGTTCGATCCCGCAACTGGCAGCGGTCAACTACGTCGGCCTCCCCCTGGGAATGGTCGGGTTCCTCGTCATCGTTGCGGTGCTCTCGGCTCCCTACATCCAGCCGCACGTCACCCTCGAGGTGGCGGACGGTCGAGAACCCGAGGCGTCGCCCGAGGTCGACCGCGATCCACGCTACGAGGGCTACCGGCGCGCCGTCAGGTTCGATCGGGCCCGAGA
>DATFIX010000351.1:0-18008 GCA_035269625.1 Natrialbaceae archaeon | reverse complement strand
GGCCGTCGTCGTCGGTGGGTTCGCGATCCTCGGGGCCGCGTTCCTGCTCGCGTGGGCGGCCGAAACCGCCGAAAAAGACGTCCCGCAGGCGTTCGCGATCGCCGTCCTGGCGGTGCTGGCCGTGGCACCGGAGTACGCCGTCGACGCGCTCTACGCCTGGCAGGCCGGGGCCGGGTCGAGCGAGGCCGGCAACCTCGCGGTGGCCAACATGACCGGCGCGAACCGGATCCTCATCGGTCTCGGGTGGTCCGGCATCGCCCTGTTCAGCATTTACCGGGCCAGGCGCGCCCACGACCCGGCGGTGGACCACCGCTCGGGACTCCTCGCGGACGTCGTCGGACTCGATCGGAAGATCGCGACCGAGATCGCCTTCCTCCTCGCGGCGACCGTGTTCGCGTTTATGGTCCCCTTCGGTGGCGGCATCGGGATCGTCGATACGCTCGTCCTCGTCGGCCTGTACGTGCTCTATCTCCTCGTCATCATCCGCGGCGACGTCGAGGAATCCGAGGAACACGTCGGCGTCCCCGCGTACTTCCAGCGGTACCCGAAGGTCCCCCGGATCGCCGTCGTCCTGTTCGGGTTCGCGTTTTCCGGGGCGATCATCTTCACTGCCGTGCACCCCTTCGCCGTGGGCCTCGAGCGACTGGGCCTCCAGTACGGCATCCCCGAGTTCTTCATGATCCAGTGGCTCGCCCCGCTCGCCTCGGAGAGTCCCGAACTCATCGTCGTCGCCTACCTGGTGAACAAGGCTCGGTCGACCGCCGGGTTCAACGCGCTCATCTCGTCGAAGCTCAACCAGTGGACGCTACTCATCGGGACGCTCGCGGTCGTCTACTCCCTCTCGGCGGGGGCCGTCGGCACGCTCCCGTTCGACGAGAAGCAGGCCGCGGAGATCTGGATCACCGCCGCCCAGAGCTTCTTCGCGATCGCCATCCTGACGAACTTCGAGATCAGCATCCGCGAGGCGGTCGCCCTGCTCGTCCTCTTCGTCTCGCAGGTCCTCGCCGAGTTCTACGTGATCCAGACCTACACCGGGGCCGCCGAGACGAACGTCAGCATGACCATCCTCTACGCCTACACGGCGGTCTACCTCGTCCTCGCCGTCGGCCTGTTCGTCAGGCGCCGCGACAGCGTCGGTCGGCTCGCTACCCGGACCGTTTCGAACGCTCGGGCGGCATTCGAGACGGACGGCAGTCACCCGGAACAGGCGGATTGAGCGGGACCTTCGGAGCGGTCGTCAGTTCTTTCGTCGGGGAACGTCGGTCGGCATGGATCGGCGTGCCCGATCCAGTGGAACGAGCCGTCCCGGTTGGGGACATGTCGAATGGCTGTTGGAATTCGGGTGATGAACTCAGAGGCTGAGTTCAGCAGGGGATGGTGGTGGGCTACTCATTCGGGGTTGAAGGGAGCAGTTATTAACGGCTGACCGTCAATTGCTGGCCCGAATGAAGCGTCGCAACATGCTCAAGACGTTGCCGGTCGCCGGTGGTATGTTCCTTGCTGGGTGTTCGTCCGTTTTCGATGGTGGCGGGACCGTCCTCGGGAGGATCGACATCATCAATTCGTCATTCGTGGCGAACCGGATCCGGGTTCTAGTGACACGGGACGATGAGACGCTCGTCGATCGGGAGATCGAGTTGCCTGCACTCGACGCTGAAACGGGGGCACCGGGGACGGTCATCGAACCCTCGTGGTCAGAGACGCAGGGACAATACACCATCATCGCGGTCCATTACGACGAGTCCGGTGACAGGGAAACTGAGAGCTGGGAGTACACGATCACGCGAGACGACTACGACCGGTACTATGCGGACAGTCACGAAGATCCAGGGTGTATTGGGGCCGTCATCACGATCGGGAGTTTCGCCGAGACGGAGAACGCTGCAATCGGAATCAGCCCGACGTACATGGACCGTCCATGCGGCACGTCTCGATAGACTCGTCAACGACACCCCTGTATCGACCGCTCCAATCACCGTTACGACTACTCACTCGTGACCGGCTCGCGCCACGAGTTCATTAGCGTCTGAACCTTCTCTCACCACTCCGTCAGAATCTGGCTGATGAATATCGAGACTGAGTTTATCACGATAAGAGTAGCTGCTGGGGAGGCTATCATGGCCTTCCCGAATCCAGCACGTTTGCTCATCGGATGGCTGAACACCCCCAGGCTATTCTACGCGTATGTCGTGCGGGTCCAGGGGTATTCACACTTGTCGTCCGGCCAATGGCTGATCATTGGTCCCAGGACCTCTCCATCTCGAATCTCGGCTCCTAAACTGGTACACTTCGGGAAATCATAGTTTTCCATCGAGTATCGGACGCCCTGCGTGTTGTTATCCAACCGGATCAATACCGTGTACGTCCGAGTCGAATTTTCGATTATTTGCGGGCGGACAATTGCACTATCCACGACGGTAGTACCCATGTGTTCCATTCGGCCTTCAATCGTGCGCGTCGTCCAGTAGACGACTGTGTCGTTGTGAAGAACGACGATATCGACCGTGTGCGATTGGTTATCTTCGTTTGAAACGGATATTCCCCGAACCACGGATGGCCGGTCCTCTGACTGCGATCCCGAATCCAGCATCGAACAACCACTCACCAAAAGGATGACCACAAGAAGGGCAATTGCCATTCCTTTCCGCCACATGGGGGCCGAATCGAGGTCCGGTCCCAATAATTTTCTGTTGTGGGGAAAATTCCACTTCAGCAAGAATTCCCAGAGGCCGGGGTTAGTTGTCTGTCCACACTGTTGTCTCTCCGTTGTGGAATCAACGAGCTTGCTGGTGGTGAATACGCGCTCAAAGTTAATCAAGACAGAATAATTATAATACTACTCTGAGAGGACCGCATCGACAGCTACCTGGTCCAGATCTCGCACACGAACGCCATCAATTCCCGCGGATAGTGGACCAGAAATACGGACTGCGCTGTGAACCTCTCAATCCACGCGCTCGGCGAACCCGTACCGCGGTTTGACGTCGGTCACCTCGACTTCGACCGACTCGCCTTCTTCGGTCCCCGAGACGAACAGCGTGTAGCCCTCGACCTTCGCGATGCCGTCGCCCTCGCGGCCCTCGTCCTCGATCTCGACCGTCAGGCGGTCGCCCGCCCGGACCGGCGCGGTCAAAAAGCCCTTCCCGATCAGGTACAGTTCGGAGGAGGCGTCCCGCGAGGCGTCGGGGCTGGTCGCCCGGACGTACTCGAACTCCTCCTCGACCTCCGCGCGGAAGTCCGCGAGGTCGGGACCGTCGAAGACCTTCACGACGAAGTCGCCGCCGCTCTCCAGGACGTCGACGGCCGTCTCGAAGGCCTGCCGGGCGAGGTGGATCGACCGGGCGTGATCGAGTTCGTACTCGCCGCTGACGTTCGGTGCCATGTCCGAGATGACGACGTCCACCGGCCCGCCCGCGTCGTCCGTGTCGCCGACCGTCTCGCGGATCCGGTCTTTCGTCTCGTCCTCGGTCATGTCGCCGCGGATCGTCTCCACGCGGGCACCGTGGGTCTCTTCGAAGGGGTCGATCCGCTGGCGGTCCACGCCGATCACGGTGCCGCCCTCGCCGACGCGCTCGGCGGCCACCTGCATCCAGCCACCGGGGGCCGCGCCGAGGTCGACGACCGTGTCGCCGGGCGCGAACAGGTCCGCCTCGTCGTCGAGTTGCTTGAGTTTGTAGGCGGCGCGGGTGCGGTAGCCCTCCTGCTTGGCCCTGTTGTAGTATTCGTCGCGACCGCTCATGGCGTCATCACCGGGTTCTGGACCCCGTCTCCCGTCGGCATCCGGGGCGAATCCACGTTCATGCTACGGAGGACGCGGTCGATTCGGAAAGGCACGTCGGAAGGAGTGTCGCGAGGGTCGGGGGCGATTCACGCGGTCCCGGCCCGGGCACGAATCGACTCGAACACGCCGGGGACCAGTTGCTCGCCCAGCGGCGAGAGTTCGTAGATCCGATTGCTCCCGTCGCGGTATTTCCCGATCAGCCCCGCCTCCTCCAGTGCGTTCAGGTGATGGTAGAGGTCGTTCTGCTGGCGGTCGAGCACCTCGGCGAGTTGGCCGCTCCGCGTTTCGCCGTCCGTGGCGAGCAAGTAGAGGATCGTGAACCGTGTGGGTTCCCCCATCGCTGCAAGACGGTTTACCTCGCGGTCGAGATCGAGGTGCTCGCCGAGCAACTCGCGATCTACCCGCTGTAGGGCTGTGGGGCGTTCGTCGCGCGTCCGTTCTCGTTCGGTCATGTGCGGGCATTACCGGCTCGATCCGTTTGTTCTTAACGACTATTAAGACAGTTTCCCGATGGCAACGTCAATCCGTCACTGGAACCGAATCAGCGCTGACGGTAGGTAGCGAATACGCCCGAAACAGAAACCCGGACGTCGACGGGCCGCGAGCCACACCTCACGGCCCTAACCGGAAGCAGCGGCGCGTTACGCTACCCGCCACCTCCGCGCCCTCATTATGACGTTATTCAGTCAAGTAGATGAGTCCTATTCCGCCATTCCGATCGGTGGTGGTGACGGCGTACCCCCTCTTGACACGGACCGCTGTAACGATGCACCGCCGGTTGCCGACACTGGATTGGCGATAAGAGTCAACAACGATCCGTATCACACGCCGAGATCACGCAGTTCCCAGTCGTCGGGGAGGTCGGTGTCGAAGCCCGTCTCGGCGACGAGGTTTCGGATGCGCCGTTCCACCGTCTCGTCGAGTTCGAACGCGTGGTCGAACGCCTCGTCCCAGTCCCAGTATCGCGGCGTCGTCGGCCAATGGTCGTCGGCTTGCAGCCCGTAGACGCAGTCGAGCAGGAACCGCCGGTAGGGCATGTCGTCGCGCATGGGCCGTGAAAACGTCCCATCGATGGACTCGTCGCGAACCAGTCGTTCGAGCACATCGACCGCCGCGTGCTGGTCGGCGTAGAACGCGTGTTCGAGCACCGCATTGACCCAGAAGACGTCCGCGGAGGCACGATCGTGGAGGCGGCTGACGACCGCGTGGTCGGGATGCCCGATCCCCCATCCGTAGGCGTGCGTCTCTTCGCGCGCAACGTCGTCGCCCTCGCCAGCCTCGACCGCGACGGCGGCGAGATAGTCGAGTGCTCCGGCCGGGATCGCTTCGACCCCATCGGTCAACCGCGTCCGGATGACGGTCCGGCCGACAGCGTTCGCGATCGCGGGCGTCGCCAGCGGGATCGGTTCGTCGATCGTCGGATCGTACGCCCCGAGGAGCTCCTCGAGGAGCGTCCACCCCCTGGATCGAGTCGCTTCGTCGATGCCGTCGCTGATCGGCTCGTAGTACGCCCAGAACAGGTCTCGATAGGTGGCTCCGCCCTCGTCTTCGTCCAGGGCGGTCGAGAGTTCCGATTCGAACGTCGCAACGGCCCCGAAGATCGCGTCGACCTCGCCGGCTGCCACCCGGTCGAGTCGATCGTCGAGTTCGGGGACGGTCGCGTTCCGGTCGTCCGTCAGCGGCTCCGCTGCATCCGAAGGGGTCGGGGTTGTGGTGTCCTCGCAGTCGTGAAGGCGAAGCCGCGTCAGCGTCTCGAAGGATTCGCCGCAGTCCTCGCACTCGTGGGCCATAGTGGACAGACGGGCCGCCCCGGAAAAGTGAGTTGCGCGTTCGTGCCGGACAGTGGTGGCGTCGGCGCACCCTCGAACCGCTGGCCACGTTCGCTATCGGAACAGTCCCCGACTCAGCCGGGCGCTCGAAGCGGCACAAGGTTGAACGGCCGGACTACCGTACAGTGCCACCATGACGCCGGCACGGATCGCGTTCGTGCTGGGCGGGGTCGCGGCGCTCGCGATCGTCGTCACGGTCCTGGTGACCCTCGCCACGGACGTTCGCTTCTGGCCGCCCGGAGACAGCCGACTGAAGGCCGGGCTTCACTGGGGGTTGGTCGCCGTGTTCGACCTGGCCGTCGTTGCGGTCGCCGTCCTGGAGTGGAATACGTGGGTACTGCCTCGGCCGTCGTCGCTGCTGGTCGGCCTGCTGCTATCGGCCGTCGGGGCCGGGGTCTTCGGGTACAGCGTCCGGGTCATGAACCAGGTCGAGACGACGGGGCAGGCGGTCGGGGAACTCTACACCGACGGTCCCTACGCCCGATCGCGGAATCCACAGTACGTGGGCATGCTGATCGGCCTGGTCGGCTTCGGTCTGCTCGCCAACGTTGCCCTCGTCGTCCCGTTGCTCGCGCTGCACGGGTGCTGGCTGGTGTTGCTCCCCTTCGCGGAGGAGCCGTGGCTCCGCGAGGCGTTCGGCGACGAGTTCGAGCGATACTGCGAGGCGGTCCCCCGTTTCGTCGGGGTGCGAACGTTCCAGATGCGGGAGTGACGGAACGGCGTTCGATCGGGCCGAAAACGGGCGACCGCGACGGTCGGGATCAGTACTCTTCCCAGTCCCCGGAGAACAGCGCGTTGATCAGTTTGCTCTCGGCCTTGCGGAGGTGATCCAGCACCGTCGGTTCGGAGACGCCCATGATCTCCGCGAGTTCGCTCACCGAAGTCTCGCGGGGCCAGGTGTAGTAGCCCTCCTCGATCGCCAGGCGGAGGATCTGGCGCTGTTTCTCGGTGAAGACGTCCATGGGGAAGAGGCTGCCCGCCTCCCGTTCGTCCTCGGCGGTCATCCGGACGACCTCGACCTCGGCGTTGCGCACGCGCCGGACGGTGTCCAGGCGTTCGGAGATCTCCTCGCGGGGGTTGTACGTGACGACGGTCCAGTACTCGCGGCCGTCGGTCATTCGGACGGGCTGGTCGGGGTAGAACCCGGAGTTCACCAGCGGGTCGTTGATGCTGTCGTGTGCGCTGTACTCGACGAGGAGGCCCCGGGCCGTGTTGCCCGGCGTCGGCATCGCCGAGTCGTACTGGAACTCGTGGCCCAGCGTCCAGACCCGGTCGATGCGCTCGGACGCGCGGATCTCCTCGATCAGGTTCTCGACGGCCTCGGTCGAGGGGGCGTAGACGGTGAACCGGCCCGTGGCCTTGTCGCCGGCCGTGTAGACCCCGTGCCCGAGCAGTCCGCCGTCCTTGCCCTCGGTCACTTCGAGCGTCCAGCAGTTCGGGTGCCAGATGCTGAGCGTGAGTCGCAACCCGGTGTTCGTTTTCCCCGCCCCGGTCGTCGCCTCGTCTCCCGTGTCCTCGGCACCGGAATCGTCGGCGTCCCGTCCCGGTCGTGGCTCGGCCATCTCAGTTCGTCTAGTCCCGCTAGCGATATCACGGTTTTGTCTCACGACTTTCAAGATTCCTCCGAAGTTTGGCGAAAATTCAAAACCTTTCGGGACGCTTGCCCGTGGATCGGTCGGGAACGTCGGGCCGATCGCGACCGACCGCGCCGGGCCGATCGCTACCGATACCGCGGTCGCACGTACGGCGACGTGAACGATCCCAGCAGCGACCCGTAGCCGGGACTGAAGTCGAGTCGGTCCCCGACCTCGATTGACGGGGCGGCCCCGCTCACGTCGAGAACGGTGTGATCGCTGCTCGCCCCGATGACGTCGACGCCGTCCCGGACCGGTTCGAGGTCCGAGGGATCGACGTCCTGGCGTCCGAGCGCGACGATGGCCCGGGTCTGGTGCCCGCCGTCCTCGACTGTCGGCGGGTCGCCGAACGCGGCCTGGGCCGTCTCGCCGTCGGGTTCGGCAGGTTTCTCCTTCAGTTCGACGACCTGGGCCGAGATCCTGAAGGCGTCCTGGCGCAGGTACGACACCGGGACGTCCTCCGTCGGTTCGGTGCCCAGCAGGATGCCCTCGCCGATCCGGAGCTGGGTGACGCCCGCGAGGCCGTCCGCGTCCTCCAGCCGGGGCAGAACCGCCGAGCCGCCGGCGGAAACGACCGGAAGCTCCCGACCGAGCGCCGACTCGGCGGACGCGAGGAGGTCGCGCAGTTCCGCGACTTTCTCGGACGTCGCCTGCAGGCCGCTCATGCACGCGAAGTTCGTCCCGATGCCCGCGACCTCGATCCCGGGCAGGTCGTCGGCCCGGCGCAGGAACGGCTCCAGGTCCCCGGGAAGGACGCCCTCGCGGCGGTCGCCGACGTCGACCATCACGATCGCGCGGTGGGTGGTGTCGAGGTGCCTGCAGGTCTCCGAGAGTTCCTCCAGCGTGTCCATCTCCGAGTGCAGTGAGGCGTCGGCGACGCGGGCCAGCCCCTCGAGTTCGCTCGCCATCGGGATCCGCAACAGCAGCAGGTCGGCGTCGAACCGCCGGTCCAGGCGACGCAGGTTCTCGATCCGCGAGTCGGCCAGCAGGTCCGCGCCGCCCTTCAGCATCGCCTCGGCGACGTGGGGGTCGCCGCAAGCGCCCTTCGTGACCGCCGCCAGGTCGCCGTCGAACCGGCTGGCGACCGACGCGGTGTTCTCGCGGATCGCGTCCAGTCGGACGCGAACCTGGGGAAACGATCCGCCTTCGTCCTCGTCCGTCGATGCGTTCGTGGCGGACATCGCCTACGCGATCAGCCTCGTCGCGGCGTGGGCGATCGTCCGGGCCACGTCGACGACCTCGTCGGTGTAGACGAACTCGCCGGCCCCGTGGATGTTCTCGCCGTCGGGGCCGACGATCACGGTGGGCAACTCGGCCCGGTGCCCGAGGTAGTTGAAGTCGCCGACGCTCGCGAAGTACCCGATCGCCGGGGACTCGTCACAGACCGCCTCGGTCCCCTGCTCCAGCGCCTCGACGAGGTCGTGCTCCTCGTCGGTGACGTAGGGCCCGTAGAAGATGTCGGGCTCGGGGGCCTTCCGGACGTTCACCTCGACGTCCGAGTCGAGGTCCAACTCCTCGACCGTTGCCTCGGCGTCGGCGATGACGCTCTCCTTGGTCTCGCCGATGACCACGTGGCGGTCGGCGTAGACCTTGGCGTGCTCGGGCACCGAGAGGGTCTGGCTCCCGCCCTCGAGCATCAGCGGGCAGACCGACCCGTCACCCAGTTTGGGATGGCTCCCGACGTCGAGTTCCTCCAGCGCCTCGGCGACGCGCCCGGCGTCGACGATGGCGTTGGTCCCCTTGTGGGGCTGGGAGCCGTGGGCGGCCTCGCCGTAGACGTCGATCTCGTAGAGGAAGCGCCCTCTGGCCCCCAGCAACAGCGCGGGGTTCTCGATGTCCTCCTGGGCGAGGATCGGACCGGGTTCGGTGACGATGGCCATGTCGACGTCGTCGGTGTAGCCGTCGCGGATGAGCTGGTCCGACCCGAGACCGTAGGGGCCCTCCTCGTCGATGACGGCCGTCAGCAGGACGTCGCCGGCCCACTCGACGTCGGCCTCGGCGAGCGCCTTGAACGCCATCATGTGCGCGACCGTGCCGCCCTTCATGTCGCAGGCACCCTGGCCGTAGAGTTTGCCGTCCTCGATGCGCCCGGAAAGCGGGTCCTCCTCCCACTCCTCGACGATCTGCACGGTGTCGATGTGGCCGTTGAACAGCAGGGTCGGCGCATCCGGGTCCTCGCCCTCCAGACGGGCGACGACCTGGTCGCCCTCGAACCCGGTGATCTCCGGTTCGCTAACGTGATGGTACTCCGGATCGAGGCCGTACTCGTCCAGCCAGTCGTAGACGAACTCGGCGGCTTCCGCCTCCTCGAAGTACGGACTCTTGATCTGCACCAGGTCTTGCAGCAACTCGATCGTCTCGTCGAAGTCGATCGAGTCGGCGATCCCGTTCGCGAGCGATTCGACGTCCGTGGTGGTGGATTGCTCAGACATCAGTCATCACTCATCCCGAAGTCCGGATCGTAGTCCTTCGTCGCCACGCCCGGCAGCGTGTCGAAGATCTGTTCGGGCGTGGTTTCGCTGTCCTTGCCGCGATACCAGAAGAACGCGAAGATCGCCGTCCCGATGACCACCCAGGGGACGAAGATCGACAGCGCACCGTCCCACGCCTTGCCGATCGTCAGGAGCGCACCGGACCCGACGACGGCGACCGCGACGGAGACGAGGTGCCAGCCGCCGAAGTCGATCGCGGACTGGCCGTGGAGGTGCGGCCGGTACAGGTAGATGTAGCCGACGGTGATCGAGACGGTGAAGTACGCGATCAGGTAGCTGAACGTCGCGATGCCGATCGCCTGGCTCAGGCCGCCCGACCAGAAGGTCAGGACGACCGCGCCGACGTAGGTGACCAAAAGCGACCAGTGGGGCGTCCGCCAGCGGTCGTTGACCTCGGAGAACCACTTCGGGAAGATCTGGTCCCAGCCCCACGAGTAGGGCATCTTGATCGCGGCGGCCATCACGGCGTGGACGCTGGAAGTGGTCGCGAGCAGGCCGCCGAACGCGACGATGGCCGTCGCGTTGAACGGCAGGAACGCCTTGCCGGCCGTCGCCAGCGGTCGCGCCGAGTTCGCCAGCACGGTCCAGTCGTCGACGACGCCGTAGATGACGATGGCCGTCCAGACGTAGATGAAGATCAGGAACCCGGTGCCACCCACCAGCGCGAGCGGCAGGTTCCGGTCCGGGTTCTTCACCTCGGCACTGATCATCCCGGCCACGGCGATCCCGATGTACGCGTAGAACAGCGGGACGGCGGACTGGAGCGCCCCGTCGAGGCCGCCGGTCATGAACGGCGTGTAGTTCGCCGGTTCGACGTTCCACGACCCGGGGATGACCAGGACGAGGATCGAGACGACCAGCAGCGAGAAGATGATGTTCTGCGAAAGGCTGTACCGTTCGATACCGACCATGTTGATCAGGAACAGCAACGTGAGCAACGCGAACCCGGCCAGCGCTTGATCGACGCCGGGCAGGAAGACGGCGAGGTACGACCCGAACCCGATGGCCAGCGCGGCCTGGGCGGCCATGTACCCCAGCCACTTCGCCCACGTTACGACGAAGCCGGCGTACCGGTTCTCGTACGCCCGTGAGAGGAACGAATACGCCGATCCCGCACCCGGGAAGATCGTCGAAATGTACGCGTAGTTGAACGCGATCGCCATCGCGACGATGCCCGTGACGACCACCATCGCGATGACGCTCGGCCCGGTCGTTTTGCTAGCAGTTCCCAGCGTGACGAACAGTCCGGCACCCAGCGTCCCCGCCACCACGGTGGCGAAGGCACCGAACAACCCCACGTCCCGCGAGAGTTCCTTGTTCTCCCATGCGGATCCATCTGTCATGAATAACGCCGTGTGTTTCTCGGGCCCCGTATTCGATATAGCGCCGGGTGACTATCCTAGAGCGGCGATTTCGACCGAATCGAGCGATATCACCGGTTCACGAGGGCCGTGGACGGTCCCCGCCGTCACCGACGATTCGAGTCGGATCGGTCGCATGGAGGGTCCGAACGGTCATAACAGGCTCGTTAACAGGCACCAATCACCGGGGCGGGGATTCGGCAGGTTCGCAATACGACACCGGAAATACCGAAGCACACCTGCATACTGACCCCCTGCCCTAGGATCCTAGAGCGGGGTGAGGGTTCGTCGCCCGTCCCGTGAAAACGGTCCGTCGGCCCGACGTGTAGGGGTCCGTCGTTCGTTTCGAGAATTCGTTCGACGATCGACCGGACGTGTTCTCGTCGTCGACGGTCACGATCGACGATCGAGAATCGGCGCGCCACGAGCGACAGGCGGGGGCGAAACGGGTGGTTCGAAAGGGTGTCTTTTTAGTCCCCGCTTTCGTAACCCGAAGCAACATGTTCAGGGCCATCGTGAGCGCGGACACCCTTTCATCGGCGCTCGACGCAGTGAGCGTGCTGGTGGACGAGTGCAAGATCCACCTCACCGAACAGGGCTTCGAAATCCGCGCCGTCGATCCGGCGAACGTGGGGATGGTTGATCTCTCCCTCTCGGCCGACGCCTTCGAATCCTACGAGGCCGACGGCGGCATCATCGGCGTCAACCTCTCCCGACTCGAGAACATCGCGGGCATGGCCGACTCGGACCAGCTCGTGGAACTCGAACTCGACGAGGAGACCCGCAAACTCCACATCCAGATCGATGGGCTCGAGTACACGCTGGCGCTCATCGACCCCGACTCGATCCGCCAGGAGCCGGACATCCCCGATCTCGACCTCCCTGCCGAGATCGTCCTCGAAGGCCGGGACGTCAACCGCGCGGTCACGGCCGCCGACATGGTCTCGGACCACATCGCGCTGGGCGTCGACGACAACGACGAACACTTCTACGTCGACGCGCAGGGCGACACCGACGACGTCCACTTCGAACTCGGGCGCGACGACCTCATCGACATCACCGTCGGTCCGGCCCACTCGCTGTACAGCCTCGACTACCTCAAGGACATGAACAAGGCCATCCCGAGCGACACCGAGGTGACCGTCGATCTCGGGGAGGAGTTCCCGGTCAAACTGCACTTCGAGATCGCCGAGGGCGAGGGCCACGTCACCTACATGCTGGCCCCGCGCATCCAGAGCGACTGAGAACGGCGGTCGACAGTCGATCGGCTTCGGACCCGTTTTCGCCGAGGCTTACCGCGTCGTTTCGGTTGCCGAACCGCTCCCGAACAGCGCCGCGTCCGGGACGGTCCCACCGGAACACTCGAGGAGTATCTCGACGGTGCGTTTACATGTTTCGGGAGCGACCACCGCGGCATGGAGGGCGTCCTGTGGTACGTGCTCGCGAGTTCGCGAGGCGGACCCAACCGGGCCCGCATTCTCCGTGCCCTCGACGAGCGCCCGCGGAACGCCAACCAGCTCGCCGAGGCGCTCGATCTCGATTATACGACGATCCGACACCACCTCGACGTCCTCCTGGACAACGGCGTCGTCGAACAGGCCGGCGACGGATACGGTGCGGTCTACGTGCCGACGGACCGCTGTCGCGTCCACTGGGACGTGGTCGAGGAGATCTTCGCTGAAATGGAGGACTCGTGATGGAACGCCCAATCCTGGCCGAAATTTGGACGAAATATATGAACCTCGTCGCGCTAGGAGGTGACGAATGACCCTGCAGCTGGACGCCGCGATCGCCGCGTCGGGGACCAACGTCGTCCTCCTCGTCGGCCTGCTCGCGGTCTGGGTCCGGAGCTACCGCGAGGTGGGTGCGACCCATACCCTCGGGCTCATCGTCTTCGCCTCGTTCCTCGTCGTCGAGAACCTGCTGTGGCTGTACTTCTACGCGATCGACTCGACCTACCGGTCGTGGTTCGTCGCCATCCCCGCCGAAAGCCAGTGGGGCCTGTTCATGCTCTGTGGGTTCGAACTCGTCGCCCTCCTCATCCTCTCGAAGATCACCTGGACGTGATCGCGAACCCCTCGCGCGACAGTTCGGAGGAAATCCGGACTGAATCCGGAAAATCCTCTTTTCCACTTCCATGCGAGTAAGTCCCACACCATGTCCCCGACCAGACGCACGATCCTCAGGCGAGCGTCCGCGACCGGCGTCCTCGGCCTCCTGGCCGGGTGTACCGACGGCGGTCTCGGTGGCGGCGGATACGGACCCGCTGGCGGCGACGCGACAGACACCCCGACGACCACCGAATCGACGACCGCTGCACCCACCTCGGCGGAGCCGACCGAAACGACGGCCGAAGGGACGTCGGAACCGATGGGGGAAGGGACGACGACCGAGGAGCCGACGACCGAGGGATCAACGCCTACGGCGGAATCGACCACGACAGAACCGACGACCGAAGCACCGACGACCACGGCAGAACCGACGACGGAAGCGCCGACTGCGACCCCCGAACCGGTCCAGCCGACGACGGTCGCGCTCCAGGGATTCGCGTTCGATCCCGTGCGGGCGTCGATCGAACCCGGCGGCACCGTCCGGTGGGTGAACGAGGACGCTGCCGGTCACGACGTGACGAGCGCCCAGTTCCACGACGCCGCCGAGTCCTGGAGCCTTTCCGAGACCCTCTCCGGCGGCGCGAGCGTCTCGCACACCTTCGAGTCGGCCGGCGTCTACGAGTACTACTGCACGATCCACGGCCGGTCGTCGATGTGCGGCGTGATCCTCGTCGGCGACGCGTCCCTGTCGAACACGTTGCCCTGCGAATCTGACGGCGGTGGTGGTGGGTACGACGGCGACGACGGAGGTGACGGCAGCGGTGGGTATGGCGACGACGACGGCGATGGCGGATACCGTTTCGGCCGGTACCTCCGTTGAATTCGGGGTTCGATCGGCCGGATACCAGGCTCTCGACCGTCGCCGTTTCGGACGACACGTCCTGCTGAACAGATGCTTGCGGGATTGCCCCGGAGCCAGGGCGGTCACGGGGGCGGTCCCAGAGAGAGCGCACGGACACACCCGACCGGGGGTCGGATTCAAGTCCCGGGACGGTCAATTCTCCAGCAATGCCAGCGGCGTATCTCGCGCAGACGGGGGCCGAGGCGGAAACCGCGATCGCAGTGGCCCGGACGCTCGCGTTCGCGGCGATCACCGTCGCGGCGAGCGTTCTGGTCTACTACCTCACGGTGTACGTCCGGGAGATCCTGGTGTCGACCTACAAGGACCGGTGGTGGTACCTCGCGGTCGGCGTGGCCGCCGCCATCGTCTACGGGGTGTCGGGACTGGCCGAACTCGGCACCGCCTACGAGGACGCTGCGGCCGCGTTCCGGATCGGTGCCACGCTGTTTTTCTTCCTGTTCAGCGCCGTCGGGATGCGGGCCCTGTACGCGACCGTGAAACTCGACCGCGGCGACTTCGAGACGCTCTCGATCCCGGGGTGGGCGTGGTACGTCGTCATCGGCGCGTTCATCGTCGCCTGGTGGGGCGCGTACCTCTTCGGGACCGGCGGGGTCGTCGGACTCGTCGAGGTGGTCGGCCTCGCCGGGGCCGTGACCTACACGCTCGCGTTCGCGGTCCTGACCGTCCGCGACGCCGAGGGGACGGCCATCGCGGCCATCCTCCGGCAGTTCGTCCCCGCCCTGGTGGGGTTCACGGGCATCGTCGTCGCCGAACAGACCGGACGATACACCGATATCGATCCCGGCATCGTCGTCGGCGTCGAACTCGTCGGGACGGTCCTGGTCGGCGCGTTCCTGTTCACCACGGCGGTCGCGATCCGACAGCAGGGCGAGGAGGTCGGCCGGATGTACGACCGGACGACCTGGCGCGAGCAGAAACTGGAGTGAGGCGTGCGTTGTCGACGCGACCCCAAACGGCACCGGGTACGACTGGACCTCTCTCGACAACACTACCCTGGTCCGCCTTCCGGACGGAACGATTCGGATCGGGTCGATCGAACTTTGGATCGCTTACGAGCTCGACATGGGGCCCAGAAGGATTTCGAAGACGCCATCTACGACTCGAATTTTTCACGCCACCCGATCGCGTCCCCGACGACCCGCAATCCGCGCTCGATCGGCCGCCAGGCGAGGATCAGCACCACCATGGCTGGGTTGGTCAGCCAGGCCGCGAACGAGGTGTCGGCCACCACCGCGAGCGGCGCGTTGCCCAGCGCGTGCACGCCGATCGCGACGAACAGGTTGCCGGTGCGGTAGTAGACGAGCGCGAACAGCACCCCGGAGACGAAAACCAGCGCGAGGTTCCCCGGAATCGCACCCGGTTCGAAGCCCTGGTAGAGCCGGTTCGGGAGGTGGAACAGCGCGAAGATCACCTGCGACCCGACCAGGGCGGTGGCCAGCCTCCGTCGCGGGTTCGCCATCCGCCCCTCGAGGAGCAGAAAGACCTGGGTCAGGAGGAACCCGCGATAGAGCACCTCCTCGAAGAGCGCGTTGCCGAACGCCTGTGCCAGGAAGACGCCGATCCTTCGGCCGGCCCTCCCCGACGTCCAGGCCCCCGCGACGCCGACGGTCCCGGTCGTCGCCAGTTGCTCGACCGCACCGACGACCTGGATCGCGATCCAGAGCAGGACCGTGATTTCGATCCCACGGGCAACGTCGCGCCGATCCAGGCCGACGTCCAGCGGTTCGAGACCGAACCCGCGAAACATCACGGCCCAGACGAACGCGACGAGGGCGACGAGGTTCACGAGCAGGGTCGGCCGCACGAGACCCAGCGTCGCCCTCGCGGTCGGCCGGAAGACGCCATCGAGGATCGCCTCGCTCGGGAAGACGACCAGGTTGACGACGGCGTTGAACGCCGCGACGAGGGCCAGGACGAGCGCGATGGCGAGCCAGGACGTGCGCTGGACTGACGAAACGTCCACGTCGAACCATCCACTCGCGCTCGACGTGGGGCGCGACTCGTTCCGAGGCTCCTGGGAGGTCACTGTGTTCCGTTTCGAACGGACGAACGAAATCGGTTCCGGGGGCCGGACCCGGTCGTTCGTGATCGCCTGCTCCTGACGGGTCCCGGACTGGAACTTTTCCCCCGGTACGTGGTACGATAGCACATGACCTCGCTCATACTCGCGGTCGCACTCCAGACGACCACCCCGACGGAGACCCCGGGCACGGGCCCGGCGGAACTCGTGGACTTCTGGCCGTTCGCGGTTCGACTCGGGTGGTTCCTGCTCGGCTTCCTCGTCATCGCGGTCCTCGGTCTGTACGTCCTCGAACCCGCGATTTCGCGGATCGTCCGCCGTCGCAACCGGAACAACGCGACCATCCAGGAGGCCGTTTCGCGGTACGTCCGCCTGTTCGTCGCCGTCGTCGCGGTCCTCGTCGGCGCGGGGATCGCCGGGTACGTCCGGTTGCTGACCGATTCGGCGATCGTCATCGCCGCCATCACGCTGGCGATCGGCGTCGCGGGCCAGGCGGTAATCGGGTCGCTCATCAGCGGGTTCGTCCTCGTGATGGACCCGGAGTTCAACGTCGGCGATTACGTCGAGTGGGCCGACGGCGAGGGGACGGTGCGATCGATCACGTTCCGGGTCACCCGGGTCCAGACGCCGAACGGCGAACTCCTGACGGTCCCGAACACGGTCCTCACCGGGCAGACGGTCACGAACCCGTACGGCCACGGCCGGTATCGCGTCGTCGAACGCGTCTCCGTCGCCTACGAGGCCGACGTTGGCGAAACCTTCCGCCACCTGGAGGCAGCAGCGACGGGACTCGACGGCGTCAGCGACGCCCCCGAACCCGACGTGTACGTCGAAGAACTGGGGAGCGACGCGGTCGTCGTTCGCGTCCACTACTGGATCGAAAACCCCCAGCGTGCGGATATTTTCGACGTCAGATCGGCGTTCGCCCGGGCAGTCAAATCTCGGCTCGACGGGGCAGGCATCACGATCAGCCCGCCCTCGAAACGGGACCTCGAGGGTCGGATCGAAGTCGCGGACGCGGCGTGACGGAGCTCACCGGAGAACCGACGACAAAAACTTATCCGTGGCTTCTACGAGTGTCGAATCGATGAATCATTCGGACTACGACATCCCGGGCGTCGACCTCCACGACGACGAGTACACCGTCGAACAGTCGCTGATCCGGAACAAGTACGCTGCCTACGACAAACAGGGGGACGTCGTCGTCCGGGGCAAGCAGAAGCTGCTCAAGATGAAAGAGCAGTTCCCGTTCGTGGACGCCGAGGGGAACGAGGTGTTCGAGGTGAAAGCGTCGGGGATTCTGGACATCGCGGGCGATTACGCCCTCTCGGACGCCCGGACGGGCGAGGAGATCGTCATCCTGGACAACGACTACTCCATCTTCCAGGACACCTGGAAGGTCCGGGACGCGAACACCGAGGCCAAACTCGCGGAGATCAACTCCCGTGGCGCCCTCGTGACGCTGGCGCGCCACTACCTCCCGCTCGGCGGGATCATTCCCCACAAGTACGAGATCACCGACCAGCACGGTGATCACGTCGGGGACATCGAGGGCCAGCTTTCGCTGAAGGACCGCTACGAGATCACGATCGACGACGCCAGCGACGTGCCCAAGGAACCCATCGTCGCGGCGGCGATGGTCATCGACGCCATCCAGGGGAACTGATCGTCCGGGGCACCTTTTTCCACCCGTCGCCCGTTCGTCCGCTATGGAGACTCGACCGCTCGGCGACACGGGCCACGAATCGAGCGTCCTCACGTTCGGCGCGATTGCGCTGAACTACCTCGACCAGGCGGCCGCCGACGAGTTGATGGACTCGGTGCTCGACGCCGGCGTCAATCACGTCGACGTGGCACCGACCTACGGCGACGCGGAACCCAAACTCGCGCCGACGCTCGAGGACCGTCGCGACGAGGT
>DATFIX010000350.1:0-24359 GCA_035269625.1 Natrialbaceae archaeon | reverse complement strand
TCGTCGCGTCCACGGCCCCGTCCATCGGGGCCACGCCGGCCTCGAGACTCTCGACCGTGGCATCGGCGTGCGCGTAATCGACCTCGACGGCCACCGTGACCAGCACCGAGCGGTACTCGCCGTCGGTTCGCTCGACGACGCGGCTGGCGGCGTCGGCGTCCATCGCGTAGAGCCTGTCGTAGAGCGTCGCGAGGTCGGTGTCGGGGACGCCGTTCCCGTTCGTGTCCGCCCGCCGGAACGCCGCCGCGAACGAGGCGTTGCGTTCCGCGGCAGCCTGCATCGCGGTCAGCGGGGAGGTAACCGGGTGCTCGCCCGGCCGATCCACGAGGACGCCCTCGTTCTCGATCCGTTCGACGCCGTCGTGGACGGCCTCGAGCGTCCCGTCGTCCGTCACGTCGCCCTCGACCAGGATTCGCGGTCTCGTCACGTCATCGTCGCTGGCCGGGTGGTACACCTGCTCGACGTGTTCGAACCGTTCGCCGATGGGGTTGGGCTCCCACCCGACCGGATCGGGGAGTCGCTGTTTCCACTCGGCGACGTCACCCTCAGACTGCTGGAAACTCTGTTCGTCGAGGCTGCTCCAGGCCAGGCCGCCCGCCGCACCGAGGACGAGCGCCGCTGCCAGGACGAGGGGCGCGGCCCGGCGGGCCAGCGCCACGTTCCGTTCGAGTAGCGGTTCGAGGTGGCGACCGCGGCCGAGGGGCTGTTTGTGGCGGTCGATCCCGAACCGCTCGAGCAGGCCGTCCACGCTGATCTTCAGCGCGGGCACGACCGTCAGGAAGAGGACGAACGACGAGATGACGCCGAGCGTGATGCTGATCCCGAGGTCGCGGATGAGGGGCATCGGGTTCACCACGTTCGACAGGAAGCCGATGGCAGCAGTGACCGTGACCAGCACCAACGCGGTGGCGACGAGATGGACGCCCCTGCCCATGGGCTCGCGGATGCCCTCGTCCTCGCCGCGCTGTTCGCGGTAGCGGTTGAACACGTGGAACCCGAAGTCGATGCTCAACCCCGTCACCAGGACGACGGGGACGATGGCGACGGTCCCGGCGGAGACGTCGAACCAGCCCAGTAGGCCGAACATCCACGACACCGACAGCACGACGCCAACCATTCCGACCACGACGTCCACGAGGTCACGGTAGGTGAACGCCAGCACCGTCAGGATGATCAACAGCGCCAGCGGGAGCACCAGTTCGTTCATCTCGTTGAAGAAGTGCGCCCGCGACGCGTCGGCGGCGTGCTCGCCCAGCGTGAAGAACCCGGCGCGGTCGTTGGCGCTCTCGTAGAGCGTTTTCGTCGCCTCCGACCGCGTCTCGGACGGCGTCTCGGCGCTCAGGAACACCAGCATTCGCCGGTCGTTCGAGGTGGGGTCGTCCCCGTGATCTGCCGGGAGGAACCGGCGGGCCTGGGGATTCGCCGCGAGGATCTGCGCCGAGATTCGGCGGACCTCGGCCGGGGACGCCCGCTCCAGCGCCCGGATCTGCTCGGACAGATCGGGTCTCCGCTCGTCGGCCGCCTGCATAGCGACCAGGTTCGCGAAACCGCGAACCCCGTCCCCGTGGAGCGCGGTCCGCACGGATTCGTCGTCCCGGATCGCCTGCTGATATCTGAGGCCGGCGAGCAGCGATTCCTTCGAGAGGACGTTCCCGCCGTCGTCGCGGACGTAGACCGTCTCGACGGTCACGTTCGAGGTGCGATCCGTCCCGTAGTGGTCCTGGACGTACCGCGCCGCCTCGACGCGGTCGACGTTCTCGAAGTCGGCGGCCGTGCCGCCGGCCTGGCTGCCCGCGTCGATCTGCGGAATCCCCGCGAGGACGACGCCGGTGAGCAGCAACATCACGACGAGCGTGATGCGGTTGTGTTGCGTTACGAACTCGATGCTTCGCCGGAGGACCGATCGTGTCATGCTCTACTTCGAGAAACCCGTAGTAGCCTATTAGAAGGGGAGAGCGGCTTGTCGGGCTGGCATCTGGGCAAAAGATTCAAATACTACGTCTCGGCGATCGGCGTCAGTCCGATCCCGACGGGAGCAGTGCGGACGCCCGATATCCGTCATCGAGCAGTTTTTGCGTGAACCACCCGGCCAGTCGGGCCAGGCCGTTCGTGAGGTTCAGGCCGGCCAGACAGACCAGCACGCCCGCGAGGGCGACCACCAGCGCCCCCACCAGCGTGTCAACGCGCCAGTAGCCGAAACTCACGACCGCCTCGAACCCGACGAGGAGCTTGTTCCATCCGACGTAGAGCGCGGGGTGCAACTCGACCGGGCGATCGGTGAGCAGGCCGACGTACACGCCCGGTTCGCCGTAGTACAGCGGCATGAAGACCATGCTGACGCCCGTGGAGAGCGTCACGACGACGATGACCAGCGTGAGAACGCCGAAAAACAGCTTCGCGGGGAGATACACGAGCGGCGTCCAGGTCCGGCGGTCCGTGATGAACGCCACGACCTGGTCGCGAGTGGACCCCTCGGGGAGCGACGACCGGGTGTCGAACTCGCGCTCGAGCAGGGCGGCCGCGAGCCATCGCTCGCCGCCGGCGAGCAGGATCCCAAGTCCGACGACCGCGGCCAGGATCGGGATCCCGACGACGACGATGGAGAGCCCGACCCCCAGCGCGATGCCGACCGCGAACACGATGAAATACACGAGGCCCAGTGGGAACGCGAGTCCCAGGTACAGGAGGTTGCGATACGTCTGGAGGCGAAACGGGGCCCCGAAGAACGCCCGGACGTGACCGCGATCGAGGCTGGGAGTGGAAACCATCGCTGCTTTGAGGTGCCCGAGATACGAGTATAAACGTTCGGGGCGAGTTGGCGAGCGAACAACCGGTCCCCGGAAGTGGTATGCCCTCCGTCCGAACCGCCAGTCGAGCGCCCGTGTATCCGGTTACCAGGGGTCCGGTCCTTCACGATCACGACGATTCGCCCGGTCGGGAGCTTGACGAATCGGCTCTTCGCGACCCGTGGAACTATATCGAGGGCGACACCATCGAGGGAACGATGGACGTCGGCGGGTCACCGAAGGAGGTCGTGGATCTCGTCAGCGACGATTACGCCTGGCAGATCCTCGCCGAGACCCGCGAGGAGGACCGGTCGGCCGAGACGCTCAGCGAGACCTGCGACGCCGACCCGTCGACCATCTACCGGCGGATCGAACGACTCGAGGAGGCGGAGTTGCTGGAGGCCGAGCAGCAACTCGACCCCGGCGGCCACCACTACAAGACCTACCGCGCGAACCTGGACGCGATCCACGTCCACCTGGACGAGGAGGGGTTCACGATCGAGATCGACCGGCGCGAACCGCCCGCCGACCGCTTCACCCGGCTCTACGAGGGATTCAAATGACGGCAGCAGCAGCACCCGCACCGGCGTTCGCCCTGGCCCCCCTGCAGACCACCACCGGCGGGTCGGCCACCGTGGTCCTGCTGGCGTTCGCCGCGCTCTTTTCGGCGACGGTGCTGTCGCTGTACCTCGCGCTCCGGCTCTATCGCGGCTACCGGACCGGCGGCAACCGCGACATGCTGTTGCTCGGGGTCGGCCTCGTGTTGCTGACGACGGCCCCGATCCTGCTCCGGCTGGTGCTGACGAACGTCCCCGACGTGGGCGCGACGACCAGGGCGACCGTCGCGACGGCCAGCCAGTTGCTCGGGTTGCTGCTCATCCTGGAGGTGGTCTATGTCCGCCGTTGATCCCGCCACCGTGCTGTTGCTCACCGCCGCCGCGACGGCGGCGTTCGGGGCCGCAGTCGCCGGACTGGCCTACCGCGGGGCTCGGCGCAACGACAGCGACGCGATGCGCTGGCTCTCGGTCGGCGTCGTCTGCATCGCCGTCCTGCCGTTCGGCGTCAACTACCTCCTCGGGCCGGTCGCCGGCCTGTCGGACGCCGCGACGCTGCTCGGCGTCCTGCTGTCGTTCAACGCCGGACTCCTGGCGATCCTCTACTCGCTGGAAGGAACGTGAACGGCCTCACTCGAGCGCGCTAACGGTCACGTCGCCGGTCTCCGTTTCGAGCAGCAACCGGGGGCCGCCGTCGCCGAGCGTCCCGCGGACTGTGCTGCCGACGACGTCGCTCGTTCGTTCGCTGTCCGACAGTGAGAGCCCATCGACGTGGACCTCGCCCGTCTCCGTTCGAGCGACGAGATCGGCGTCGACGTCCGACCCCACGTGGACGGTCACGTCGCCGGTTTCGGCGGTGATCCTCGTCTCGCCGTCGATTGCCGGGACGTCGGCCCGGACGTCGCCAGTCTCCGTCCGGAGGTCGCCGATCGTGTTCGGATCCTTGATCCGAAGGTCGCCGGCCTCGGTTTCCGCGTCGACCGTGCCGGAAACGCGCTTCGCGTCCACGTCACCGGCCGCCGATTGCAGGGAGACGTCGCCACTGACGTCGGTGATCGACACGTCCCCAGCCTTCGTTTCGACGCGGGCCACGGACAGCGCGGTCGGCACCGTCGCGTCGACGTCGACCTGTGGGCGACTCGCGAACGGGTTGTCGCTTCCATTCCACTCCGAGCGAAGGCGGAGCGTCCCGTCCGATCGCGTCGTGCGAAAGTGGAGTTTCGAGAGGTCGGCCTGGACCGAACTGGACTGCTTGACGTACTCCACGGCCACGTCCCGGCGGTCGCCCCCCTGGAGCGTGACGTCCCCCGCATCGACGACGATGGCGAGACTGTCGATTCCCTGCGAGTCGATCGTCCGACTCCCTTCGATGCGCTTCCCGACGAAGGGCGTCATCCCGCTGCAACCGGCGAGGCCGGCGAGGAGGGCAACCGCGCCGCCGGTTAGCAATTCACGTCGCGCGAGTGTTCGGGTCATGGTTCCATCTTGTCGGGAAGCCCCCTTCAACGGGACAACACGATTGACGTGCGGACAAGTGAGGCGAAAATTTATAAAGGGTACGGGGAGCGCCAACGAGGGAAATCGAACCGGGAGTAGAAACCCCTTTTCGCGCCCGGGCCCTTCGTTGCCCCGTGAAACCGCGGGTGCGACTCGGGAGGGGCGTGACGGTCGACCTCGCGTCCGGCGACCGGGTCGTCTTCGACGGAACCGCTCCCGGCGAGGTGCGCGTGCTGAGCCACGCCCACGCCGACCACCAGGTGGGGCGCAACGCCGGCCCGGTGGTCTGCTCGCCCCTGACGGCCGCGCTCGTCGAGACGCGCCAGAACACGTCCATCGAGGTGGCCGACCAGCCCGCGAACGTCGACCTCCTGAACGCCGGTCACGTCGCCGGGTCTCGCGCCGCCCTCGTGACGGACCCCGACACCGGCCGGCGCTACCTCTACACGGGCGACGTCTGCCCCCGCGACCGGTTCTACCTCGACGGGTTCGACCCGCCGGACGCCGACGTCGACGTGTTGATACTCGAGACGACGTACGGCACGCCCGACTACCGACTTCCCCCGACCGACGAGGTGCTCGACGAAATCCACGACTGGCTGGCGGACACCCGCGACCGCATCGCCGTCACGTACGGCTACTCACTCGGCCGGGCGCAGAAGCTCCAGCGCATCGCCGCCGACGCCGACCGCGGGCGCGTCTTCGTGACCGACACGGTGGCCGACGTGAACGCCGTCATCGAGGCGCACCTTGACGTCAGCTTCGACGTGGAACGCTTGGACGACGACAGCAACCTCCGACCCGGCGACGTCCTCGTCGCCCCGGCGGGTGCCGCGAGGGGGTCGGCCGTCGGTCGCCTCCTCGACCGCGAGGACGTGGTGACCGCGGGCTTCTCCGGGTGGGCGATCGACCGATCGTTCCGGTTCCGCCGCGGGTACGACGCCGGGTTCCCGCTCTCGGACCACGCCGACTTCGACGAACTCGTGGGGATCGTCCGGGCGGTCGATCCCGACCGAGTCTACACCCACCACGGCTTCGCCGAGGCGTTCGCCGAACACCTCACGACCGAGCACGGCTACGAGACGCGGGCGCTCCGGAAACATCAGGCGACGCTGGCCGACTTCTGAGGGGTGACGGCGTCGACGAGAGACGAGACATCCCGACCGCCGAGGTCCCTACTTTTTCACGCCGGGCATCGTTGTATATCCAACACGATGCCGGACGACGTCAGGGACCGCCGACTCGCTCGCCTCCGTGCCAGCCTTCCGGGACTTGCCCTGGCCGTCGTCGCCGTCGTCCTGTTCCTGTTCGCGGTGCAATTGCTCGGCGCGGCGACGAACGCTCTCTCGTCGCAACTCCGGCCGATCCTCGAACGCTACGTCGTCGGCCCCGGATCGGCGGTCGGGGTGAGCTGGCTCGCGTCCTACGGCGTCCTGAACGGCTCGGTCGTCGCCGCGGTCGCGGTCACGCTGTTCGACGCCGCGCTCGTCACCGAAAGTCAGCTCTTTTTCCTGGTCATGGGCTCGCGCCTCGGGGGCTCCGGGATCGTCGTCGTCCTCGGCGGCGTCGATTACCTCCAGCACCCGCGCTACACGCTCCGGGAGGCGACGGGGCTGGGCCTCCTGACGTTCCTCGTCACCCACACCGTCTACCTGCCGGCGATGGTCCTGGGAGCCGTCGGCGTGGCGGCGTTCGACGTCGACCTGGCGGGCGTCGGCGGCCTCCTCGGCGTCCGCGTCCAGTGGTTCGGGTTTTTCACGCCCATCGCGACCGAGATCACCCGGACAGTGGGCTCCACTGTCGCCTTTCTCGCCGCGTTTCTCCTCCTGGTCGCCAGCATGCGACTGTTCGACAAGGTGTTCGCCGCCGTGGACACGCGGTGGCTGCAAACCTGGAGCCGCCGCTTGCTCGACTCGAAATGGGCCGCGTTCGCCCTGGGGCTCGTCGTCACCGCAGTCGTGACCAGCATCGCGTTCTCGCTGGGCGTGGTCGTCCCGCTGTACAACCGCGGATACGTCGAGCGCGACGACCTGATCCCGTACGTCCTCGGTGCGAGTCTCGGCACGCTCTCGGACACCCTGCTGGTCGGCCTCGTCCTCGAGTCGCCCGTCGGGTTCGCCACCGTCCTGCTGGTTGTCGTGACCGCCGGAATCGTCACCCTCCTCGTGCTCCTCGTCAACGACCGGTACGTGGCGTTCATCGACGTGGGGTACGATTTCGTCGTCTCCTCGCCCCGGACGTTCGCCGCGTTCGTCGCCGCGCTCGTGGTCGTGCCGCTGTTGCTGATTCTGCTGCCGATTTGACGGGAGTGATCGGTGTTGGCGCCCGGGTTCGCCGGGATCGAATCCGGAGAGACCCTGTCATGAGTGAGACACGGGTCGACGATCGGCGAATCGGACCCCACAGGGTCGGCGGGCCTACAACGGGATTGCACACCCCGGACGCCGAGAGAGTTCTGACCTTTCGAGGTGGCCGTCCCGGGCGCCCGCACCGCCAATCCGATTGTTCGGGGAATCGGACTCCCGTCAGGTTCAATCGTCTCAGGACCGACGGGACGGTATGGATCGGCGAGACCTCCTCCGGAACGCGGTAGCTGTCGTGGGCCTCCTGGCCGGAGGCTGCACGGGCCGACCGGACGGGGACGACCCCGATCGCCGGACCGCCACCGAGGTGACGACAGCGACGGCGACCCGGACTCAGACCACGACTCGAACGACGACCGCCGAACCGACGCCGTCGCCGACGCCCCGATCGGGCACCGTCACGGTCGACGTCGGTCCCGGCCGATCGTTCAGACCGGCGAGAGTGCGGGTCCGCGCCGGCACGACCGTCCGCTGGGTCTGGCGGACCGACGTGCACAACGTGATCGTCGAAAGCCAGCCCGGAGCAGCCGACTGGGACGGGCATCGGCCCCTCGAGGATACGGGATTCGAGTACAGGTTTCAGTTCACGGTCCCGGGCACCTATCGGTACTATTGCGAGCCACACCGACGGGACGGGATGACCGGCGTCGTCCACGTCGAGTGACTGACCCCGATCAAGACCGGGTTCGCGTCGGTCGGGGTTTCGACGGGCGTATTCGTCCTCGGCCTGGCCACGATCACCGGAGAGATCGTTCCCGGAACGGAACTACTCGTCCAGGCCGGTTCCCTGCATGTTCGACGTTCCTCACTGCGCGTCCCGGTACAGCGCCTCGCGCACCAGCCCCGTGGCCAGGCGGTCGATGCCGTGATTCAGTGCCGCGAACGCGACAGCGAAGACCGCAATCGTCCCGATCGTCTCGGGCGTCAGAGCGGCCACGGCGTCGAGTTCGGGCATCGCGCGCAGGAGTTCCTCCAGGGCATCGAAGAACGCACCCCACAGCGCCCAGACGACGATCCCGCCGACCAGCGTCAGCGTCACGTTGAGCTGATACCCCCATTCACTCGGGCGTTCGTCCTGGAGGAAGTGGAGCAGTTCCTCGCGGGTCTCGAAGATGTGCGGGTTGGCCGACGCCTGCTCCTGGAGTTGCCCCAGGATCGTCAGCCCGAGGATGATCCAGAGCGCGGCCGCCGCCCACGTCTGCACTGGCCCGGGAACGTACTCCGGGAAGTCGGCGGCCAGCGATTCCACGAGGATCGGCGTCGCGAAATCGACGACCACGTAGAACAGGACGTACCCGATGGCCGCCTCCACGATGCCGTACTCGGGATAGTAGATCGCGAACCGACGCCGTTCGGATCGCGTCTCCCCCGACGTGCTCACGTCCGGTCCCTCCCCCACCGTCTCCCGGGTGCTCATCCCGACCACCCGGCGACGGCACTGGCGCTGACGTATTGCATGCTTGTCATAGGTGGGCTGACACCATAATCCTAGCCTGTCAGTCGATCGCACGGGACGGTCCAGAGATTGCGATTCACTTCGGGGCCACCTCAGGTGCTACTTTGTTTGTCGAAACAAACGACACCGAGTCGCTGCCAGATCGGTGCCCCGCAGTTTAGTGACGTAGCTCTACCGCAGTGATGATTGTTCCAAATACGACAAGCCCGACGCCCACACAGATTACTGCGGTTTCTTGGAACAACCAAGAAATGAAAAATCCAAGGACTGTCGTCTGGACGCCTGCGAGTGCGACATTCGTGTCTGTCATACATTGAATAGAATTGCGTTGGTGAAATATTCCCCCTTTTGCTTCGTCGAACAAATGACGAATTGCAACCATCTGCCCTGCCCGATCCCGTGACGTTTTCACGAAGCGCACGCGATGGGAGTGACGAGCCATGACCACGGACGAGGGCGAACCGACGGAGAAGGAGGAGGTGGGACCGTGAGCGACGACGAGACCACGGCCGACGAGGCGACTGACGGAACGACCGACGTCCGGGCGCTCGACCAGTCCACGATCGAGCGCATCGCGGCCGGCGAGGTCGTCGAACGCCCGGCCTCGGCGGTGAAGGAACTGGTCGAGAACAGCCTCGACGCCGACGCCTCCCGCGTCGAGGTGCGCGTCGAGGCGGGGGGCACCGAGGGAATCACCGTCCGCGACGACGGCGAGGGGATGACCGAGGCCGACGTCCGGGCCGCGGTCCGCGAGCACACGACGAGCAAGATCCGGGACATCGACGACCTGGAATCGGGCGTCGCCACGCTGGGCTTTCGCGGCGAAGCCCTGCACGCCATCGGCGCGGTCTCCCGCCTAACGATCCGGACTCGACCGCGGGGGAGCGAGGGTGCCGGGACCGAACTCGTCTACGCCGGCGGCGACCTCGAATCGGTCGAGCGCGTGGGGTGCCCCGAAGGGACGACCGTCGAGGTGTCGGACCTGTTCTTCAACACGCCCGCCCGGAAGAAGTACCTCAAGACCGAGGCCACGGAGTTCGGGCACGTCAACCGGGTCGTCACCCAGTACGCCCTGGCCAACCCCGACGTCGCCGTCTCGCTGTCCCACGACGGCCGAGAGACGTTCGCCACGCCCGGCCAGGGCGACCTCCAGTCGACCGTCATGTCCGTCTACGGCCGGGAGGTCGCCGAGGCGATGATCCCCCTCGAACGCACCTTCGAGGACGGCCCGCTGGAGCGCGTTCGCGGGCTGGTCAGCCACCCCGAGACGAACCGGAGCACCCGCGAGTACCTCTCGACGTTCGTCAACGACCGGTACGTCACCTCCTCGACCGCCCGCGAGGCCATCGTGGACGCCTACGGCGGGCAACTCGCGGGCGACCGCTACCCCTTCGCCGCCGTCTTCCTCGAACTCCCCGCCGGCGAGGTGGACGTGAACGTACACCCCCGCAAAATGGAGGTCAGGTTCGGCGAGAGCGAGGCGGTCCGCCACCAGGTCCGGACCGCCGTCGAGGAATCCCTCGTCGAACACGGTCTCGTCCGGTCGTCCGCGCCACGCGGTCGGTCACAGGCCGACGAGACCGAGGTCGCGCCCGCCGGATTCGGCGACGATTCCGGTGACGAAGCAGGGACGGTCGAGGAGACTTCGAACCCCGAACCAGCCGAGACTGGTCGTGACTCGTCGTCTGGACGCCAGAGAAGTCCCGCGACCGGAACCTCGGCCGAGTCCACCCGGGAATCGGCCGAGTCGGATCGGACGACTGAAAGGGCCGGAACCGACGACACGACGGAGACGGCGTCGACGGCCGTCGAAACCGAGTCGGCGCCGACCGCGACCGACGAGAGCCAGTCGACGACCGAACCCCCTTCGACCGACGACCCCGATACGGCCGACGAACCGGACTCGACATCCGATCACGGGGAATCCACGGTGGAGGGGCGGATCACCGGCGGCACCGACCAGCGAACGCTCGACGGCGAGTCGGTCGATCGTTCGCCGGAGTTCGATACCCTGCCGCCACTCCGAGTGCTGGGCCAACTCCACGACACCTACGTCGTCTGCGAGACCGACGACGGCCTGGCGCTGGTCGATCAGCACGCCGCCGACGAGCGGATCAACTACGAGCGACTGAAGGACGCGTTCGAGGCCGACACCACCGCTCAGGCGCTGGCCGACCCGGTGACGATGTCGCTGACCGCCGGCGAGGCGGCCGCGTTCGACGCCCACCGCGAGGCGCTGGAGCGACTGGGATTCCGGGCCTCGCTGACCGACGACCGCCGGGTGGAGGTGTCGGCGGTGCCGGCCGTCTTCTCGGCGACGCTGGCCCCCGAAACCCTGCGGGACGTGCTGGACTCGTTCCTGTCGGCGGACCGCGACGGCGAGACGGCGGTCGAGGCCCTGGCCGACGACCTCGTGGCCGACCTGGCCTGCTACCCCTCCATCACCGGCAACACCTCGCTGACCGAGGGGTCGGTGATGGACCTCCTGCAGTCGCTGGACGACTGCGACAACCCCTACGCCTGTCCGCACGGCCGGCCGGTGATCCTCCAGATCGACCGCGACGAGATCGAAGATCGGTTCGAGCGCGACTATCCCGGGCACGGATGAGGTCTCCCTGCTGGCGAAGAAAATACTTCAAAGTATCATACTCTGAAGTACGATACGCTGGAGTATTTCTTCCCGTCATTTACATAACCCAGACAAGCCATCCTTAATAGCGCCTTCCCCGAAACGCCGCCCATGAGCGAGACCGAGTTCGGGTTCGTCACGCCGTCGAACCTGACGGCCTTCACCGACCTCTACGAGTTGACGATGCTGCAGGGCTACTACCGTGAGGACCACAACCCGGAGGCGACGTTCAGCCTCTTCTTCCGCGAGTTGCCGGCGAATCGCGGGTACGTCATCGCCGCGGGGCTGGAGCAGGCGCTGCACTACGTCGAGGAACTCGCCTTCGAGGACGAGATGCTGGAGTACCTCGCCGGCGAGGGCTTCGGGGACGACTTCCTCGAATACCTCGGCGATCTCGAGTTCACCGGCGAGATCCGGGCGATGCCGGAGGGGACGCCCGTCTTCCCCGACGAACCGATGATCGAGGTGACCGCGCCGCTGATGGAGGCGCAACTCCTCGAAACGGCCCTCCTCAACCAGATCGGGTTCCAGTCGCTGGTGGCGACGAAGGCCGCCCGGATGCGCGACGTCGTCCGGCGGTTCGGCGACGACCAGAACCTCGTGGACTTCGGTTGCCGGCGGGCCCACGGCACCGACGCGGGCATGAAGGCCTCGCGGGGGTCCTACCTCGGCGGGTTCGACGGGACCTCGAACGTCGCCGCCGGCGAGGCGTTCGACATCCCCATTTTCGGCACGATGGCCCACTCGTGGATCCAGAGTTTCGACACCGAGCGCGAGTCCTTCGAGGCGTTCGTCGAGGAGTACGGCGAGGACTCGGTGCTGCTGGTCGACACCTACGACACGGTCACCGGGGCCGAACTCGCGATGGACGTCGCCCGCGAGAAGGGCGTGGACATCTCGGCCGTCCGGATCGACTCGGGCGACCTCGCCGCGCTCTCCCGCGAGGTGGACGAGATCATCGACGACGACACCGGCCTGATCGTCTCCTCGGGCATGGACGAGTACGCGATCAGGGAGTTCTTCGAGGACGATGGGATCGCCACCGGGTTCGGCCCCGGCACGGCCCTGACGACGACCAAGGATGCACCCGCCATCGACGTGGTCTACAAGTTGACCGCCATCGAGCGCGACGGCGAGATGGAACCGAGCATGAAACTCTCGACGGGCAAGGTCACCTACCCGAACCCCAAGCAGGTCAGCCGCGAGGTGAGCGACGGGACATACGTCCGCGACGTGATCGGCCTCCGCGACGACGACCTGCCCGGCGAATCGCTGCTGGAGACCGTCGTCGAGGACGGGGAGTTGGTCTACGACGTGCCCGACCTCGACGAGATTCGCGAGCGAACCCTGGCCGAGCTGGAGAAACTGCCGCGGTCGGTTCGAGCGATCGAGGACCCGGCCGAGTACGCCGTCGAGATTTCCGAGCGCCTCGGTGAAGTCACGGAGGCGACCCAGGAGCAGATCGAGCGAGAACACGAAGGACGGTAAGATGATGCAATAGGAGCACGAGGAGGAACCAGATCCATGCGCGAACTCGACGGCTCCGAGGCGGGCGGCCAGTTCCTCCGGACGGCACTGGCGCTCGCGGCGCTTGACGGCGACCCGCTGAAAATCGAGGGGATTCGAGGTGCCCGGAGCAATCCCGGCCTGCGACCCCAGCACCTCACCGCCGTCCGCCTCCTCGCCGAGATCTGTGACGCCGAGGTGGAGGGCGCGAGCGAGGGATCGACCGCGGTGGCGTTCCGACCCGACGAGGTCCAGGGTGGGCGCTACTCGGTCGACGTCGGCACCGCCGGCAGCCTGACCCTGCTGTTCGACGCCGTCCTCCCGCTCGCGACCAGGCTGGACGAACCCCTCGCCGTCACCGCCACCGGCGGAACGGACGTGAAGTGGTCGCCGACGATGGCCTACCTCCGGCGCGTGAAACTCCCGCTCCTGCGCGAGTACGGGCTCCAGGCCGCCGTCGAGGCCGATCGCCGTGGGTTCTACCCGGCCGGCGGCGGCGAGGCGACACTGTGGCTCGCGCCGTCGTCGACCGACCCGATCCACCTCACCGAACGCGGGGCCGTGACGGCGGCCCGCGTCGATTCGGTCGCGACGACCGACCTGGCCGACGCGTCGGTCGCCGAGCGACAGGCCGACGCCGTGATCGAGGGGCTGGAGGCTGGACGCCCCGAAGCCGACGGGGACGCCCGCGACGACGACCACCAGGAACTGCCCGTCGTCGAACGAACCGTCCGATCGGTCGAGGCGACCTCGGCCGGATCGGCCGTCCTGCTGCGAGTCGATACGGAGACAGGGGTCGCGGGGTTCGACGCGCTCGGCGAGAAGGGGAAACCGGCGGAAGACGTGGGACAGGAGACCGTCGACGCCGCACACGAGTTCCTCGCGCACGACGCCCCGGTCGACCGACACATGGGTGACCAGCTGGCCGTCTTCCTCGCGCTGGCCGGCGGCCGGGTCCGGATCCCGGCCGTGACCGATCACGTGCGGACGAGCGTGGACCTCCTCCGGACCTTCGGCTACGACGTGTCGGTCGAGGGGACCGACCGGCCGACGCTCGTCGGCGACGACCCTACTTCTCGTTGACCTCAAGCACCCGCCCGGCGGCCACGGTCTGGCCCATGTCGCGGATGGCGAAACTGCCGAGTTCGGGGATCTCGCCGCTTGGCTCGATAGAGAGCGGCTTCTGCGGTCGGACCGTCACGACGGCCGCGTCCCCGGCCTGGATGAAGTCGGGGTTCTCCTCCTCGACCTCGCCGCTGGAGGAGTCGATCTTCTGGTCCAGGGACTCGATCGTACACGCGACCTGTGCGGTGTGGGCGTGGAAGACCGGCGTGTAGCCGGCCGTGATGACCGAGGGGTGCTGCATCACGACGATCTGTGCGGTGAAGGTCTCGGCGACGGTCGGCGGGTCGTCGGCGGGACCACAGACGTCGCCGCGGCGGATGTCGTCCTTGCCGATGCCGCGGACGTTGAACCCGACGTTGTCACCGGGACCGGCCTCGGGCACTTCCTCGTGGTGCATCTCGATCGACTTCACCTCGCCGCTGACGTCCGAGGGCTGGAAGCTCACCATGTCCCCCGGCCGCATCACCCCGGTTTCGAGGCGGCCGACCGGAACCGTGCCGATACCGGAGATGGTGTAGACGTCCTGGACGGGAAGCCGAAGCGGGGCGTCCGTCGGCGGCTCCGGCTCCGGCAGGTTGTTCAGTGCCTCGAGGATGGTCGGACCGTCGTACCAGGGCGTGTTGTCCGACGGTTCCTCGACGTTGTCGCCCTCGAACGCTGAGATGGGGATGAACGAGGCGTCCTCGGTACTGAATTGGACCTGATTCAGCAGGTCCTTGACCTCCGCGACGACCTCCTTGTACCGGGATTCCTGGTAGTCGACGAGGTCCATCTTGTTCACGCCGATGAGGAGTTCGCCGATGCCCAGCGTGCGCGCCAGGAACACGTGCTCCTGGGTCTGGGGCGCGACGCCGTCGTCGGCCGCGACGACGAGGATGGCGTTGTCGGCCTGCGAGGCCCCCGTGATCATGTTCTTCACGAAGTCGCGGTGCCCCGGACAGTCGACGATCGTGAAGTAGTACTCGTCCGTGTCGAACTCCTGGTGGGCGATGTCGATGGTCAGGCCACGCTCGCGCTCCTCGGCGAGGTTGTCCATGACGTAGGCGAACTCGAAGCCGCCCTTGCCCTTCTCCTCGGCCTCCTCCCGGTACTGCTCGATGATGTGCTCGGGGACGCTGCCGGTCTCGAACAACAGGCGTCCGACGAGCGTGCTCTTCCCGTGGTCGACGTGGCCGATGATGGCCAGGTTCTGGTGCGGTTTGTCAGCCATGTGTGGTCACCGATGTCATTCGTCCAATTAGTGGCCGAAAGAGTAAATAAACCACGCCCTTTGTCACCGCGCCCCAATCCGGGCGACGAGTGCGGGAAAGCGACCACGCAATTTCAGGCGCTGAATCCGACCGTTGAAACTTATACCGCGGCCGGTCGTTGGAACGAACCATGATGCGGCACGCTACTGATTCGGCCCCATCGGCAAGGTGGAAGCGATGACGGATCTCGTGACGTTCGGCGAAACGATGCTCAGGCTCTCCCCGCCGGGCCACGAACGGGTCGAGGACGCGACCCAGTTCGAGAGTCGGGCGGCGGGGCCGGAGAGCAACACGGCGATCGCGGCCGAGAAACTCGGGGCGACCGCGACGTGGATGTCGAAGCTCCCGGACAGTCCGCTCGGCCGTCGCGTCGTCGGCGAACTCCGCCGCCACGGCATCGAGACCGACGTCGTCTGGAGCGAGCGCGGTCGCCAGGGAACCCTCTACATGGAACACGCCGGGCCGCCCCGCGGCACGAACGTGATCTACGACCGGGAGAACTCCGCCGTGACGGACTGCACGGTGGACCAGCTCGACACCGAGACGATCGAGAACGCCCGGGCGTTCTACACGACCGGCGTCACGCCCGCGCTCTCGGAGACCCTCCGCAAAACGACCGTGGACCTCCTCAAGGTGGCCCACAACGCCGGGACGACGACCGCCATGGACCTCAACTACCGGTCGAAGCTCTGGTCGCCCGAGGAGGCCCGCGAGACGCTGACGAAGTTCTTCCCCGCGATCGACGTCTTCGTGACGGCGGCCCGGGACGCGGAGGTCGTCCTGGGGTATCACGACCAGGACGCGAACAAGATCGCCCACAACCTCGCCTCGAAGTACGACTTCAAGACCGTCGTCGTCACGAAGGGCGACCTCGGGGCCATCGCCTGGCACGACAACGTCATCCACGACCACGGCGCCTACGAGTCCGAGACCGTCAACCCGCTGGGCGCCGGCGACGCCCTCACCGGCGCGTTCCTTGCCCGCCGGATGGCCGGGGACGACGTCGGGCGTGCCCTGGAGTACGGCGCCGCCACCGCCGCCATCACCCGCACCCTCCCCGGCGACGCGGCCACGGTCACGCAAAAAGAGGTCGAGGACGTCATCGGCGACAAGATCAAGCGCATCTCGCGGTGAGGCCCCGACCCGTCCACCCGACCGGTTCGCGTTACTTCTCCGACTCGCGGACCGTCATCACCGGGACCGGCGAGGACCGCACGAGTTTCTCCGCGACGCTCCCCAGGAGGTAGCGGTCCAGGTTCGTCCGACCGTGGGTGCCGACGACCACGAGGTCCACGTCGTTGTCTCCGACGTAGGCGAGGATTTCCTCGTGAACGGATCCGCGCTCGATGGCCGTCGTCACCGATTCGATCGATTCCTCCGTGGCGGTCTGGGCGGCCGTTTCGAGGGTCTCGTTCGCCTCCGCCTCCACTGCCTCGTCGTCGGCCCCGAAGCCGAGGCCGAACCCGGACTCCTCGACGACGTGGAGCAGGTGGAGGGCCCCGCCGCTCGCGGACGCCACCCCGATACCGGCCGCCAGTGCCGCGTTCGCCGATTCGCTGCCGTCGGTCGGCACGAGCACGTTCCGGTACGGGGTCCGCAGATCCACGTCGTCGTCCGGACGGATCGTGAGGACCGGCACGTCCGACTGCCTGATGACTCGCTCGGTCACGCTCCCCAGAAGGAACCGGTCCAACCCCCGCCGTCCGCGGGCGGGCATCGCGATCAGGCCCACGTCCCGCGTGTCGGCGTAATCGACGATCGTCCGGTAGGGATCGCCCTGGAGCACCTCGGTCTCCACGTTGACCCCTCGTTCCCGCGCTCGATCGGCCGCCGCATCGACGATCTCCTCGCCTTCGTCCACCAGCACGTCGACGACTTGCCCCTCGATCGTCGCGACGCTGTCCCGGTTGGTGTCCGCGACGTTGAGGACGTACAGCGTCGCCTCCACGCCGACCGCCAAATCGAGGACGTGCTCGAGGACCTCGTCGGCCGCCTCGCTCCCGTCCGTCGGAAACAGGATTCGGTCGTACACGACCGACACAACGGCGGTCAGCCCTAAAACCGATGCGGTGGTCCGGGAGGAACGTCCCCCGTCTGCCGCCCCCGATTACTGCCGGCACCTCAATCAGCAATTATGATTGGAAATACGAACATTATTGAAGAGTTTCGAATACCGACTTCATTTATCACCTAATTTTTCGCAAGCTTACCTACTTTTATTAAGATAGGGTCGGTACTAGTTCGTGGGCGGGAAGTAACCATGGGCAAGAAATTCGGCATCCTCAATCTGGCAGTGGGGGCGTTCCTCGCAGGCTATGCAGGGTGGTACATCCTCCGTGGTCCGTTCCTGGGCCAGGAGCTCCCGTCTCGCTGGTTCGTCCTCGGCGCCCTGGGCATGTTCTTGCTGGGCGTCGGCGCGATGTCCTGGGGTGCGAGGAACTACCTGTACGCCAGCGACTCCGAGCGTGTAACGCCCCCCGACGGTCACGTGTAGACTGACGACTAGCCGCTCCAGCGGGCGTCAGCGAGGGTCCGCTGGACGACGTCGCTGCCGACGGCTTCCGCCAGCGTCTCGTAGCCCGAGCGCTCGGTCCGGTCGGCCGCGTCGGCCACGAGTCGCGAGACGATGAACTCCGGCGTGGACTTGCCGAGCGTGTGGAACCGGGGCTGGTAGTCGACCTCGAGGTCGAGGTCGGCGTCAAGCCCCTCGGCGAAGATGCCGTCGACGCGGGCCGCCTCCGGCAGCGGTTCCAGGTCCTCGGCGAGGTGCGTGACGAACGCGCCGAGGGCGTCCCGACCGACCGTCAACTGAACCAGCCCGTGGAGCAGGTCGGCCGCGCTGCCGGGTTCGGTGATGGCCTCGAACTCGTCGACGAGCATGAGCGTTCGCCCCTCGTCGGCCAGCGGCGGGACGATGGTCCGGAGCGTGGACTCGAGGACGCCGGCGTTGAAACTCGCGTGCCGCCGATGGAAGACCACGTCGTCGAAGACGGTTACCTGGGCGCGCTCGGCCGGCACCGGCAACCCCATCGACGCCAGGAGGACGACCTGGCAGACCGTTTCCAGCAGCGTCGTCTTCCCGCCGCTGTTGGCCCCGGTGAGCACCGCAACCCGTTCGTGGTCGGGGTCCGGATCGAGGTCCAGGTCGTACTCGCCCAACGCGTAGGTCACGGGCTGGACCGTTTCGCCGGCGGCAACCAGGCCGAGGTTCCGGGCGCGCTCGATCGCGAGCCCGTTCCCGTCGGTGAACGTCGGGCGCGTCATGTCGTAGGCGTCGGCGAACCGGCCGAGCGAGAGGTAGAAGGCGATGTCGTCGACGGCCTCGACGGCGGCGTCGACGTCCTCGCGGGCCTCGGCCACGTCGGTTTCGAGGTCCTCGCGGACCGTCGCCGCACGCTCCTCGACGTCGGCCGCGAGGTCGTCGGCCAATTCCCGCAGGCCCTCGCCGACGAAGTCGGTGACGTCGGTCGCGCCGTCGGGTGCCGTCTCGCGGACCCGGGCCGGATCCACGTCGGTCTCCTCGCGGACGTACTCGACGAAGGCCTCGCGGAACTCGTCGGTGTTCCTGGCCCCCGTCGCCCGCAGGGTCTCGATGACGTCGAGCGCGTCGGCCTTCAGCCGATCCACCGCCGCCAGCGCCTCGCGCCGTCGGTCGAGTTCGTCGTCGACGCCCTCGCGAACCTCGCCATCCTCGAGGCCCGCCAGCGCGTCGGCCGCCGCCCGGAGGCCGTCGGGGTCGAGGTCGGCGATCCGTTCGAACGGTCCGGATTCGAGCCCCGCCTCACGGAGCGCGAGCGCGGCCTCGACGGCCGCCCGCTCGCTCTCGCCCGCCTCGTCGTAGGTATCGAAGGCGTCGAGGACGGCCGCCCGGGCGTCGCCGTCGAGGTCGGCCCAGGCGTCCCGGACCGCGAGGACGGCGTCCAGGCGCTCGATCATCGACTCGCGCTCCGAAAGCGGCGTCAGCACCCGGATGCGGTCGGCCGCGCCGGCGGTGACGGCGTGTTCGACCGCGAGGTCGATGACGTCCTTGTACACCGACCGAGTGTCGCTGGTCGCCAGGGTATCGAGCCCCGCGCCGCCGATGGCGTGTCGGAGGATGCGGGTCGCCCGCCCGCGACTCAGGCCCGCCTCGACCAGCGTCCGGACGTCCGCGCCCTCGATCGCGTCGATCGCCGCCGCGGTCCCGATCGAAGACTCGAGTTGTGCCCTGGTCTTCGGTCCCACGCCCCAGTAGTCCTCCAGTCGCATACGTCGAACGCGCGTGGGCCACGATGAAAAAGGGACCCATCCCGGACAATCGAGCCAATCCGGACAGTATTTCTATTAGACACGAACCGCTACGTGTTGACATGCCAGCCAAAACCGGGGCCTCGCACGGGATGTCCGCGTTCGTCACGCTCGTCGTCGGGACGGTGATGTCGAAGTACCTCTGGGATCTCGCACCGCCGCTGGGGGAGGCTTCGATGGCGACGATGAAGGTGATCCGATCGACGACCGGCATCGATTTGCCGGTGAACGAGCAGTTCGCGGGGATGGTCGTGGTGATGGTCGCCCTCTCGTTCGCCTGGGGGATCGTCTACCATTTCGGCCGCCATTCCTGAGAGAAGCGCTCCACCCCGTCACGAAGGAACACTGATGCGACTCCGGCACGAGAGGGACGCTATCGAATCATGCGAATCAGGACCCTTCTCTGGGGCTTCGCTGGGCTGCTCGTCCTCGCCGTCACCGTCGTCCTCGTCAACACGTATCGTCTCGGCCGCGCCCACGCCCGCCTCGCGGCCGACCTGGTGGCCGACGCCCGGGCATTGTCGGCGGCCGAACGCGACACAGAGGCCACGTTCGACCCGGACGACGTCGAGGAGTTGCCCGCCCCCGTCCGGCGCTATTTCGAGACCGTCCTCGACGAGGGACAGCCCCACGTCCGGGTCGCCAGACTCGAACAGGACGGCGAGTTCCGCCTCGGCGGCGCGGACGCCGGCTGGAAACCCCTCGAAGCCACCCAGCACTACACGGTCGACCCGCCGGGGTTCGTCTGGGACGCGACCATCGACGTGGCCCCGCTGCTCCCCGCCCGGGTCGTGGACGCCTACGCCCACGGCGAGGGATACCTTCGGGGCAAACTCCTCTCGACGATCACGGTGGTCGACGTCGGCCCCGACGCGAAGATGAACGAGAGCGAACTGGTCCGGTACCTGGCCGAAACGCCCTGGTTCCCGACCGCGCTCCTCCCGGCCGCGGGCGTCGAGTGGGAACCGATCGACGACCGGTCGGCGCGGGCCACCCTCGAACACGACGGGAACGAGGCGTTCGTCGTCTTCCACTTCGACGACGGGAACCTGATCGAACGGGTGACGACCGAGCGCTACCGACAGGAAGACGACGACGATGCGCCCTGGACGGGGGCCTTCCGTGGCTACGAGGAGCGAAACGGGATGTTGATTCCGACCGACGCCGAGGTGGCGTGGGACCTTCCGGCGGGCGAAGTGCCCTATTGGCGGGCGAGGATCGAAGCGATCGACCACCGGTAAGGCAGGGCTCAGGCGTCAGAGTTGGTGGGCCGAACCGTAACGACCGGTACCTCGGACTGGCGGATGACCTTCTCGGCGACGCTCCCGACGACGAGGCGGTCCAGCCCCGACCGGCCGTGCGTGCCCATCACGATCAGGTCGGCGTCGTGGTCGTCGGCGTACTGGCGGATGGCCGGGTCGGTGTCGCCCACGACGGCAGCCTCGACGACCTCGGGGACATCGTAGTCGTCCGCCGCCTCGACGACGGCGTCGAACGCGCGGCGGCGTTTCTCCTCGAGTTGCGGGTTCTGGCCCCGGTCCTCGACGTTCGGGGGGAGTTCGGGCCCGTCCAGCACGTACAGCGCGTGGATCGCGGCGTCGTATTTCGACGCGAGATCCGCGGCGTGGACGGCGGCGCGTTCCGAAGGCTGTCCTCCGCCGGTCGGGACGAGAATGGTATCGTAGGTCATAGTGGGTGCAACTGGGGCGCAAACCGGTCGAGAACGTCGCTTTCGAAGCCACGCTTCGAGAAGACCGTCACGAGGTCGCCCGCCCGGATGCGGGTCCGCCCGCTCGGGGAGATCACCTCGTCGCCGCGCTCGATGGCGACGACGAGGAGGTCGTCGTCGAGGTGGCCAGCTTCGTCGGCTTCCTGAAGCGTGGAGCCGACCAGCGAGGACGACTCCGCGACCGTGATCTCGAACACCTCCGCCTCGCCCTCGAGGTGGAGGACGTCCGTGACGGAGGGGCGCTGGACGGCGCGATACAGGTGTTCGGCGATGAGGTGCTCCGGATTCTCGATCGTGTTGGCGCCGATCCGCCGGAACAGGCTCTCGTGGTCCTCGTCGTGAACCACCGACACCCGGGAGGGAACCTCGCGCTCGGCGGCCAGCATCATCACCATGACGTTCGTCGCGTCGTCGTCGGTCGTGCTGATGACGGCGTCGGCCCGGTCGATGCCGGCGTCTTCCAGGGTTCCGACCTTCCTGGCGTCGGCGTTGACGACCAGGCAATCGTAGTTTCCGGCGATGGCCTCGGCAGTGCGTTCGTCGTCCTCGACGACCACGACCTCGTGTCCACTCTCGGTCGCAAGCCCGATCAACGGGGTGCCGACCGCGCCGCCACCGACGATGATGATGTACATGCGTATTCCTCACCCATCCGGAGTCGTCCGTCGTCCCTGTGCGATCCGACCGTCCTGCTCGACGGTCCCGAAGCCGGTCGATGGTCGGGTGCTACCCCGAGGTTTGACAGAGGTGATAATAAAACCAGGGCTTCTGAATTTTCGTCTCAAAAATTTATTTCTGGTATTTTTCCCTCTCCGAACCTCAGGAGGGTCGGCGGGATCGGCGACCGTCGACGTCGGATCCGGAAGGTCGTGGGTTGATATGATTCGTCGTTCTACGGGGCCCCATGGAGTATCGGTTCGACGAGATCGACAAGCGGATCCTCTATCACTTCGGCCGCGACGCCCGGAACACGCAGGCGACGGCCATCGCCGACGAAGTGGACGTCACGCCGGCCACGATCCGCAACCGGATCGAACGGTTGGAGGAGGCGGGGATCCTCCGTGGCTATCCGGCCGACATCGATTACGAGCGGATCGAGGGGCGGATGGCGTATCTCTTCACGTGTACGGTGCCGGTGCCGGAGCGAAAGCGACTGGCGCAGGCGGTGCTGGACGTCCCCGGCGTCGTCAACGTCCGGGAGTTGATGTCCGGGCAGTCGAACCTCCACGTCAGCGTCGTGGGCGAGGACACCAGCGACATCAGCCGGATCGCCCACGACATCTCCGAACTCGGGATCGAGATCGAGGCGGAACACGTCATCGAACGCGAACAACACCACCCGTACCACCCCTTCGGTCCGGAGGACGAACCGACCGGCCCCTCGGTCACCGACTTCCTGAGCCTCGCCAACGACGCGGAAGTCGTCGAGTTCACCGTCTCGGACGGCGCCGAAGTGGCCGGCCTGACCATCGAGGAGGCCGTCGAGGCGGACTTGCTCGCCGACCAGATGCTCGTCGTCGGCATCGAGCGGGACGGCACCGCGGTGACGCCGAAGGGTGACACCGAATTCCAGGCCGGTGACGTCGTGACGCTGTTCTCGCGGAACACGATCCAAAAGGAGACGCTGGCGGCCTTCGGCAGCGTCGAACGGCGGTAGCTGGCGGCGCGGTCAGCCCGATCGGGGACGCCGGGACGGGCGAGAATGGACGGCGATCAGCCCCGGAAGAGCCGGTAGGTCATGGTCGCGATCGCGATTTCCTGGTGCCCGCCGCCGGGTGGGCCGTCCCTGACCGAGACCTCCGTGACGCCGACCGACCCGCCGGCCCGGACGACCTCGGCCTCGACGGACAGCGTGCCGGTCGCCGGCCGGACGTAGGAGACGTTGCTGTTCGTCGTCGAAACGTCCGTCGCGTCGGGGTCGTCGAACAGCGTCCGAAGTGCGAACTCGCTCGCGGCGTCGATCGCGGTCGCGATCACGCCGGTGTGAACGTACTCTCCCGCCTCGCCGGTCGAGCCCAGCACGTCCTCGTCGAACGGGAGCGACAGCACCACGCGCCCGGACTCGGCGGCGTCCGCCTCGACGCCGAGCCAGGAGAGGAACGGATACCGATCGAGGGATTCCTCGACGAACGCCCGCCGTCGTTCGGTCGGACTCTCCATCGTCCGAGAACTGCACGCGCCGGCACCTTCAACGCACCGGGCGAACGGGGCGGGCAGTCTACGCGGTCGAGGGCAGGAACCCGTCCGCCTTCGCGAGCAGCAGGGCCTCGACCGTCGCGTCGTTCGTGGGGAACTGTCGTGCCCGGTCGATGGCCTCGTCCACCGGAACCCGCTGTACGGTGAGGAACTCGTTCCCTTCGAGCGCCGGTTCACCCGGATCGAGGTCCCGGGCGAAGACCGATCCTCGGCGGTGGCGGAGCAGGCCGGTCGCGACCCAGACGTCCTGCAGTAGTTCGACCTCGCCGGGATCGAACCCGGTCTCCTCGCGAAGCTCCCTTGCCCCGGCGGCCTCGTAGGACTCGCCGTCCTCGACGAGCCCCGCCGGGAGTTCTAGCTGGGTGTGTCGCACGGGTGGCCGGTACTGCTCGACGAACAGCACGTCCCCGTCGTCCACGGCGACGATCACCACCGCCGGCGGGAGCCCCGCCCAGTAGTAGCGCTTGTGGGAGCCGTCCGGCTGTTCGACGAGATCGTAGCCGCCCGAATACCAGTCGTTCTCGTACTCGGTCGCGGACTCGAGCAGGGGCCACTCCGGGTCCGGCGGCGTCGAGTCAACCACGGACGACCACCGTCCGGGTCCGTTTCGACCACACCGCTCCGACGTCCCCGCCGGTCATCGAACGACCTCGCGGTACAGCCGACCGAACGCCTGCCGGCGGAGCGTTCCGATGGCGGCGTCGGGTTCGTCCTGGAAGGTGGCGGCGACGACCTCGTCGGCGAAGTCCGGCGCGTGCCAGACCACGCGCTCGACGTTCTCGCTCCCGATCTCGACGACCTCACCGTCGTAGGCCGCCCGCCAGTCCTCGAACGCCTCGCGGGAATCGACAGTTACCGCGAGGAGTGAGGCGAACAGCGCGTCCCGGACCGTCTCGATGACCTCGGGAGTGACGCGAGTCTCGTACTCCGACCGGTCGAACTCCATCGCCTTGGCAGTCTCCCGGACGACCGTCCCCGCCG
>DATFIX010000349.1:0-18543 GCA_035269625.1 Natrialbaceae archaeon | reverse complement strand
GCTGGTCTGGACGCCCCCGGACCGGGCCTACAGCGCCGACGCGGACGTGGATGCTTGCCGACGGATCGCCCCCGTCGCCGAGCACGTTGCCGACCTGGCCCTCGACGGGCGATACGGGTTGGCGATGACGCTCAACGGCCTCGCGTTCGCCGCCGCGCTGGAGTACCCGACGACGCCGATGCTGCAGGCGATGCCGTCCGTCGATGGCGTCTCGCTGTCGGGAACCGGCCCGAGCGTGGTCGCCATCGGCGAGCGAACGTCGCTGAAATCGGTGCACGAAGACTGGGACCGCCGAGCGGGATCGACGTGGCTGACGAACACCAGAAACGACGGCACGACGATAGTATGACCGACGACCGACCGAACCCCAACGAGATGGACCTCGACGACCTCCGCGAGGAGATCCAGGAGATCGACCGCGAACTCGTCGAGTTGATCGCCCGCCGGACCTACGTGGCCGACACCATCGCCGAGGTGAAAGCGCGAGAGGGCCTGCCCACGACCGACGAACGCCAGGAGGGTCTGGTGATGGAACGGGCCGGCGAGAACGCCGAACGCTTCGACGTGGACGAGAACCTCGTGAAAGCGATCTTCCGGTTGCTGATCGAATTGAACAAGGTGGAGCAACGGGAGTCTCGGTAGCAATACGCGTGCCCCTTAGTATCAGTTAACATCTACGTGACGTTATGTCTCTGCTTCACAGACCTGTCAGCGATAACTCTTGGAACCCTTATCCACCCACCGACGCTACTGCTGAATAGCTATGAACGAAACGGAGGACAGCTATCACGGGTACACGCCGACGGACTACGACGAAGATAGTGCGTCGGACGAGACGTACCAGACGTGCGTGTCGTACATCGTCGAACACGCCCCAATCGGACGCGAAGATACTGTTGTCGATGTGGGGACGGGAACCGGACTCGTCGCGCTCGAACTCGCATCGAAGTGCGAACGCGTCCTTGGGCGGGACATCAATGACGAGTGGCTTCGATATGCTCGAAAGAAGGCATCGGAGAACGGTGTAGAAAACGTCTCATTCGACCACGGGTCGTTTCGTGAACCGAACGTTGGCGAGATGGTAGGTGTCGTCGTTGCTAGTTACGCGCTCTACATGGCGTACGACGAGGGCTGTGAGGAGGAGTTGCGGGCCGCAATCGAGGGCATCTCGTCGCTGAATCCCCGCCACATCGTCGTTGCCGACAAGATGTTCTTCGGGCCACCGGAGTCTCGTGGCGACGACGAGACACTCCCGCAAATGGGGACTGTTGCGAACCTGCTCGCCGATGTTGGCTTCACGCTCACCGACGTGGAAATCGTCAGTGACTCCGTAGGCGTTCTCGTCGCTACTCGAACGAGTGGATAACCAGACGAAGACATAAGCCTCCAACGGCAATTCTTCCGCCATGCGAGCGAAAGCTGCAAAGTAGACGAACGCTGTAACATCAGTCGGAGACCTGAACGAAGGCGAATAGCGAGAAAGTCGGTAACCGATACCGAGTGAGTCACTCCTTGTCGGTCGGTTCGAGTGGAACTCGTTCAACTGCAATATCCTCGTAGTCTTTCTCGGACGAGAGTACGTCCATACCCCGTGTCTCCGCGGTCGCTGCGTGGAACGCGTCGAACGGCGTCATCCCCTCGTCGTAGTAGTTGACTGCCTTCAGCACCACCTGCTTCTCCTCCTCGTCCCGAACGGGAACGAGTTCGAGCAGGTTCGCTACGAGTGGAACGTAGTCGAACTCGTAGCGTTCTCGGGCGAGGACGAGTTCGAGGTACGAGAACGCCGACGTTTCGACCTCGTATTCGTCGAGCGCTTCCTCCGCCGACCCCTGTAACCAGTCGGAGTCCTTGGCGAGCGCGAGCAGGAAGTCGGTTTCGACGTACACCGTCATCTATCGGCGTCCTTCTCTCGGGCGTCGGCTTTGGCTTCGGCTTCTATGTCATCCCGAATCTCCTCAACGGACGCGTCACGGAGACCACCTACCGCCTCGCGAACGGCGGCGAGTGGGTCGTCTGCGACCGGAATGAGTTCGATTCTGTCCTCGTAGGTCACGATGTGATACTTGTCACCGTACTTTTCCCGTATCTCTTTGGGGAGGTACAGCCGACCCTGCCGGTCCGTCTCCGCTGACATAGAGCAGACTACGGTGGAATTACACAAGAATCTTACCACCAATCTGGTTTCTATGGTACGGTATAGATGATTTCGTAGTAATCCATGGTGGATTTTGTCGAGTCGAACAAAGTGGAGCAGCGAGAGCGTCGATAGCCCGCTATCGACCGAGCAGCCGTGAGAGCCACCCACTGAGTCGATCGAATCGGGACGATCGGTCGCGAGCGTCGGCCGTTCCCCCATCGTCCGACCGATCCTCGGCCTCGTCACGCTCCGTCACAGCATTATCGAGCGAGTGGATCGCCAGTTTCGGTTCCTCGGTTCGATCGGACTGGGACTCGTGCACACCTGCCGGCCGGTCGGGCGAGAGGGCGTCCGCTTCCGGTTCGGCGAGATCCTGATCGAACCGAAACTCGGAATCCGAACCAGCGCCATCCGCGTCGTTCGCCGTACCGTCGTCGATCCCTTCGCGCGAGACCGGTTGCGAGGCGACGTCCTCCTGGATGGCGCGCCAGCGAAACGAAACGGTTCCCTCCGCTTCGGGAACCACGGTCGGAAGACCGTCGCTGAACTGCTCGAACCGCGTCTCGAGAGCGTCGTCGACGTCCGCGTCGCCTGGCGATCCGGCACCCACCACGGCCGGGCCGGAGCCACCCTCGCCCGCGCCGACCAGCACCCGCCCGCTTTGGGCGGCCGCCTCGCCGGCGGGAACGCCCCCGTCGATCGCGGACGGTTCTCGGTCGTTCGATGCCGGGTCGCCCCCCTCGGCCGTCGATTCCATCGGTTCGAGACGGACGTCCGAGAAGTCCTCGAACACCGAATCGACCGGATCGCCGACGAACAGCGGGTCGGGCCGGTCGGGTCCGTCCTCGGTCGTGATTTCCGCCACGATAGTTTCGACGGACTCGTCCCGATCGAACGCCTCGATCCGATCCCGGACCGTTCGACTCTCGGACGTCGCCGTCGTTCCGGTGTCGGCGTCGTCGGGAGACACTTCGAGTTCGAGGGGAATCGCGTCGTCGTCCGACGCCGGGGCATGCGATTCGAATGCGATCCCGTCGGCCTCCGCCTGCCAGGAACCGTCCCCGTAGGCGCGGGGCTGTGTGGGTGCCAGTAGCTTGTGATCGAAGACCTCGATTCGAGGGCCGTACTGGCTCCGGAGGTTCCGTAACTGGGTCTCGTCGAGGAGGGCGAACCCCCACCCGTCGCCGGTGTTCGAGAGGAGCACGAAGGTCTTGCTCACGCCGACGAGAAGGTCCGTCTCGACGGCGTGGACCAGCGCCGGGACGTTCGTATCGTCGAGTGGGCCCTCCGGGTAGGCGAAGGTCGTCGTCCGTTCGTTTCCAGCCGAGTCCATCAGCGAGAGACGATACGTGCCGTCCTCGCTCGCCGGGGCAGTGATCGGACGGCCGCCCCTGTCCGTGACGGCGAAGGTGCACCCGTAGGGTTCGAGCGCGAGCGACAGCGCGACGAACGCCGACCGGGGTTCGTGCGTCGGCGCGAGTTCGAACCCGTGCCGTGACTCCACCAGCGTCCGCCGGACGCGCTCGAACAGTTCCGGTGAGGAAAGGTCGTCCGGCAACGTCCGATCGAGCACTGCTTCCGGATCGCCGTCGGCCTCCGGCGCACCGTTGAGTGCCGTAATCTCGTCGTCGGTCAACCCGAATCCACGAAGTACGCGGACGAATTCGGCCAACCGATCGGACCGTGTCCGTATCCTCATGTGGCTCTCTACGAGAACAAATGTGCATCCACCATTATTAAATTTTTTATTGTTGAATACGTGGTTATTTTTGATTCCTCCACTATAGAATACTCCAGGAAAGAGGAACGAATCCGGTGCCTACCCCGAAGTCGGTCGAGCGGGCGGTAGCGCTCGCAACCGACGCGGGGGAACGAGGAAATTGCCGCGGTGCTCGACGAAGACGTATTCGAGAATGCCGTTGTTCACCCGCTGTCGGATGGCGGGGTTGTCGGTGAGGTCGGCCCCGTTCATCGCCCGCCGAACCGCCTCGAACGTGCTGATCTCGCGCTGGAGCGACGGGAAGTGCAAACTCGCGACGTCGTGATCGGTCGATTCGAAGTGACGGCGAAGGGTACGCACGTTCCCCTCCCCGTCGCGGTTAGCCCTGGCGGCCTTCTGTGCGTGTCCGACGCGACCGAATTCGGTCGCCTGCTCGACGATCGTCTCGATGATCTCGGGGGTCAGCCCGTTGTCGTCGCCCAGGTTCTCGCCGACGCCCTCGACGAGTCCTCGTTCGGCGTGAGCGGGGCTGAACATCTCCATGACGCGTTCGTCGAAGGTCTGTTCCTCGTACCAGTCCTCCAGGCGCTGGCGGAGCGTGGCGAGGTGCTTGGTCGTGCCCCCGGCGAATGGCCCTTCCTGGATGGTTACGTAGTCCTCCGTCGCCTGGTTCTGCCTGAACCCGGCCTTGAAGCCCATGAACAGCGGCGATGCCTCCGGAACGGGCTTCGAGTCGGGGATCCCCTCTACGTCCTGGTGTTTGGCCGGCAATCCTTCGCCGACGAACCCGCTTCGGCGGTCGTCCACCGAAAGCACGTCCGTCAGGGCGGACTCGACCTCGACGCCGTTCAGCGACGACCGCTCGCCCGTCAGGGCTGCCTCGGCCGCCAGCACGGCGTCGGCACGGTCGCTCGCGAGGTGGACCTGAGCGTCCTGGGTATCGAACGTCGGCGTCTCGAAACTCGACAGGCGGCGGGGCGCGGGAAGGTCGATTTCGGGTGGCAGAGACTCGTCGAACCGGTCGAAGTACGCGGGGGAGTAGCCGACTGAGTAGAGGAGCCCCTCGTGGCTTCGCTCGTAAGCCCGATCGAGAGTGGTGAGCGCAGCCTCGACGGTCGACCGCTCTTCGTCGGTCGGCGGGCCATCGGCGTCGAGCGTCAGGTAGAGGAGCAACTGGTGTTTCGGCAGCATCTCGTTGCCGTGGTCGTCGTGACGAACGCGGTCGTTCCAGGCGTGCTGTCGCTCCGGGAGCGTACTCGGGTCCTCGACGCCTTTCGGGATCGGTTCGTCGCCGAAGACGTCCAGACAGGCCGACAGGGCGGCAGCGCCGCCCGTCGCGACGGCTGCCCTGGCGAACTCCCGGCGGGAGAGATCCGAACCGAACGCCATCTGGGCGGTGCTCGGGGTTCGACGAGCAAGGGGATTGCGGTCGGGGAAACGCTTCCTCGATGCCGGCGTCAGACGCACGGCAGACGCGGACACCAATCTTGAAGGCACTCTCGGATCGTTCTCGACACGATGACCATATCACGGAGGATGGGCCCATGAGCGACACCGAACGGATTACGGTGGGCGAGACGGTCGACGGCGACCCGGTAAGCCTCCCCGTCGTCGACGTGCTGACGGGCCGTGGATTTCTTACAGGTAAGTCCGGCAGCGGGAAGTCCAACACCGCGAGCGTCGTTCTCGAAGAACTCCTTGACGCCGGGTTTCCGTCGCTGGTGGTCGACGCCGACGGGGAGTACTACGGTCTCAAAGAAGAATACGAGTTGCTCCACGTCGGGGCCGACGAGGAGTGTGACATCCAGATCGGGCCGGAACACGCCGAGCGCATCGCCAGCCTGGCGCTGGAGGAGAACGTGCCGATCATCCTCGACGTCTCGGGCTATCTCGACGAGGACGCGGCGGGCGACCTGGTTCGCGAGACGGCGCGACACCTCTTCGCCAAGGAGAAGAAACTCAAGAAGCCGTTCCTGCTGATCGTCGAGGAGTGCCACGAGTACATTCCGGAGGGTGGCGGGATGGACGAGACCGGCAAGATGCTGATCAAGATCGGCAAGCGCGGGCGCAAGCACGGCCTGGGCATCGTCGGCGTCTCCCAGCGCCCGGCCGACGTCAAGAAGGACTTCATCACGCAGGCCAACTGGCTCGTCTGGCATCGACTCACCTGGGAGAACGACACGCAGATCGTCAAACGCGTCGTCGACGGCGAGTACGCCGACCGCGTGACCGACCTCCCGGACGGGCGCGCGTTCCTCCAGGCCGACTGGACCGACCGCGAGGTGCTGGAGGTGCAGTTCCGGCGCAAACACACCTTCGACGCCGGCGCAACCCCCGGCCTCGACGACTTCGAGCGCCCCGAGTTGAAAAGCGTCAGCGACGACCTCGTGGGCGACCTGGCCGACATCAGCGAGCGCAAGCAAAACGAGGAGGACCGCGTCGCCTCGCTGGAACGCGACCTCCAGGAGCGGGAGGCCCGGATCGAGGAACTGGAGGCCGAACTCGAGTCCGCCCAGGACGTCTCGGACGCGGCCCGACAGATGGCGGCCGCCCTGACCGGCGACGCCGACGTCGACCGGAGCGAGTACGAGGAGCGCCTGATGGAGAAGGATCGCGAGATCAACGACCTGAACAGTACCGTCGCGGAACTCCGTGCCGAACGCGACCGCCTCGAAGCCCGGGTCGAGGAACTGGAGGCAGGCGGAGATGGAGAGGGATCGAGTGCGGCGGGCAGCGACGACGCCTCCGACGATCGGATCGCCGCCCTCGAACGGAAAATCGAGGCGAAAACCGACCGGATCGAGGACGTCGAACGCAGTCTCAAGGAGAAGGATTCCCGGATCGACGAACTCGAACGGGCCCTCGACGAACGGGCGGAGACGATCGCCGATCTCGAACGCACGGTCGAGGAGAAGGTCGAGACGATCGAACGATTGCGGAAACGGTCGTCGTCTGCCGAGTCCTCGAACGCGGACGCCTCGGCCGACGACGAGGAGAAGACGGACGCGGTCGGTGAGACGCCCATCGACTTCGAGGCGGCGTCGGACTGGCCGAGTCCCGAGGACGCGTCGAGCGACGCCGGAACCTCGCTACCGCCCCGGGAGTCGACGAACGACGCGGCGACCGATCCGCTCGATCCGTCACGGACCGACGCCGAGGTGCTCGACGACGACCCCGAGTCCCACTCGACGCACGGCGAGGGGTTCGATGGGGACGAAAACCACGACACTGGGGTCGGAAGAACCGACGACGACGCCACCATCCTCGGCTCCAGTTCCGAAGACGAGGACGGCGTGGCGGTCGAATCGGACCGGACGGACGACGCGAATCGTGAAGACGACGGACTCGAAGCGGACCAGGCGACCGTCGAGGCGGCCGTCGCGGAGGCCATCGACGGCGCGAAAACCGACGAAGAGGGGGACGAAAAAGCGGACGAGGACGACGACCGGGCCGGCGAAATCCTCGAGGAGGACGACCGGGCACCCGACGTCGACGTCGAGAGGGCCTCCATGGTCGACCTGATCCTCGCCGACCCCGTCACCGAGCGGATTCTCATGGCCTACCGCGAGGCCAGGTGCAACGAACGGCACACCTGGGAAATCGTCTCGGCGCTCGCGACGCGAGCGCCCATGACCGCCCGGGACGTGGAACCGCACACCGAGGCACCTCTCGAAAACGTCCAGAGCCTGCTCGGCGAGTTGCGGAAACTCTCACTCGTGAACCGGTTCGACGACGGGCGCTGGGAGTTCGACCGGCCGACGCTGGAGGCCCTGGTCGAAAATCCACAGCGAGTGGACGGCCTCGACGATCCGGACTTCGCCCAGCGAATCGACTGAACGCCTGCCCGAACTCCGCGACTGCCTACCCTTCTACCGTGTTTCGGTTCCGTCGTCGATCGACGGCGACCAGTGCGAGCGCGACCACACCGATCCCGACGCCGGCAACGCCAGCGATCCAGTAACCGACGAAGTCGGCGATGAGGAAGAAATACGGAACGACCAGCAAGACGAGCATGAGGTACTGTCGTTGCTCGATTCGATGGAGTCGATCCTGGAGGGCGGACTCGTCCATATCCGCCAGGATCGGACGCAAATGTGATAATTCTACTCCTCGCGAACGTGTTTCGGGAGATCGAAACCGACCCGGGAGTCAGAAGATGCTCGTGGTAGCCACGAGCCGAAAATCGGGACCGTCGGGTTATTGGTCCGAACTCGTCACTGGAACGTCCGACCGAAGTCCCGGTCGTCCTCCTCGGGACCGCGCTTGTCGAAGCGCTCCTCGATCTCCTCGTACTGCTCCTTGACGTCGTCCGGGACGCTCCGGTCGACCTCGTCGAGCGCATGCTCGAAGTGGTCGGGCGTGATGCGGACGTTCCCGACGCTCTCGCCGATCTCTTCGGGATTGACGGAGTTGACGAACTCGCGGGTCGCCGCCATCGCGGCCTCGCGGCAGATGGCCTCCAGATCCGCACCGACGTAGCCCTCGGTCCGGCGAGCAAAACGGTCCAGGTCGACGCCCTCGGCGAGGGGCTTGTCGCGGGTATGGACCTCGATGATGGCCCGGCGGGCCTCCTCGTCCGGGATCGGGACGTGGACGTGCCGGTCGAGTCGGCCGGGTCGGAGCAGGGCCGAATCGATGAGATCGGGACGGTTCGTGGTGGCGACCACGACGACGTCCTCCATGTCCTCGATGCCGTCGAGTTCCGAGAGGAGTTGGGAGACGACGCGCTCGCCGACGCCCGAGTCGCCCATGCGACGGCCGCGCTCGCCGGCGATCGAGTCGATCTCGTCGAAGAAGACGATCGTCGGGGCGTTGGCGCGGGCCTTCTCGAAGACCTCGCGGACGCCCTTCTCGGACTCGCCGACGTACTTGTTCAGGAGTTCGGGCCCCTTGATCGAGATGAAGTTGTTCTCGGACTCGCTGGCGACGGCCTTCGCGAGCAGGGTCTTCCCTGTCCCCGGCGGGCCGTAGAGGAGGACGCCCTTCGCGGCCTCCAGGTCCATCGCCTGGAACACCTCGCCGTAGTCGAGGGGCCACTGGATCGTCTCGCGCAGGCGCTCCTTGGTGTCCTCCAGGCCGCCGACGTCCTCCCAGGAGACGTCGGGTACCTCGACGAACACCTCGCGCATCGCGGAGGGCTCGATACCCTTCATCGCCTCGCGGAAGTCCTTCTCGGTCACCCGGAGGGACTCGAGCACCTCGGCGTCGATCTCTTCGGCCTCCAGGTCGATCTGTGGGCGGATCCGCCGCAGTGCGTTCATCGCGGCCTCCTTGGTCAGGGACTCGATGTCCGCGCCGACGAACCCGTGGGTGTTCTCGGCGTACTGGTCGAGGTCGATCTTGTCCGCGAGGGGCATCCCGCGGGTGTGGACCTGGAGGACCTCCTTGCGGCCGTCCTTGTCGGGCACGCCGATCTCGATCTCGCGGTCGAACCGCCCGCCACGGCGGAGGGCCGGGTCGATGGCGTCCACGCGGTTCGTCGCCGCGATGACGGTGACCTGGCCGCGCTCCTGGAGGCCGTCCATCAGCGAGAGGAGCTGGGCGACCACGCGGCGTTCGACGTCACCCGAGACCTCCTCGCGCTTGGGGGCGATCGAGTCGATCTCGTCGATGAAGACGATCGCCGGCGCGTTCTCCTCGGCCTCCTCGAAGATCTCGCGCAACTGCTCCTCGCTCTCGCCGTAATACTTCGACATGATCTCCGGCCCCGAGATCGTCTGGAAGTAGGCGTCGATCTCGTTGGCGACGGCCTTCGCCATCAGCGTCTTCCCGGTACCCGGCGGACCGTGCAGGAGAACGCCCTTCGGCGGTTCGATGCCCAGTTGCTGGAACAGTTCCGGGTGACGCATCGGCAACTCGATCATCTCGCGGACCTGCTCGAGTTCCTCGTCGAGGCCGCCGATGTCCTCGTAGGCGACGTCCGGGACGCCCTCTGCGGCGCCGGCACCTGCACCTTCGCCGGGGCCACCGACGATCTGTTCGGCGGGCGTTTCGGTGATGTGGACGTCCGTCGTATCCGTGACGACCACGGTCCCGCTCGGCTCCGTCTCGGCGATCTTCAGCGGGAGCTTCCGGCTCTGGGTGCCGGCCATCGGACCGATGCCGAACCCGACCTGGACGGTCTGGCCCTCGGTGACGGCCTGGCCACTCAGGCGCTCGCGAACGAGAGGCCCGATGTCGCCACGAATGCGGAGGTTCTGCGGGAGGGCGATGGTGATCGACTGGGCGGGATTGACGTCGGCCTTCTCGACCTCGACGCGGTCGTCGATGCCGATGTCCGCCTCCTGGCGGATCTGGCCGTCGACGCGAATGATGCCGCTCCCCTCGTCCTCAGGATAGCCGGGCCAGACTCGGGCGACGGCACGGTTCCCCTGCTTCCCCTCGATGATGATGTAGTCGCCGTTCTCGAGCTCCATCTCGCGCATCGACTGGCGGTCGATGGCGGCCAGTCCCCGACCGGCGTCCTTCTGTTTCAGCGGTTTGACGGTGAGCTTCATGCGTCAGTCACGTCGATCGTGAGGATCCCGTTTTTCATAAACGCTTCCGCGTCGCCCTCGGGAAGATCGAACTCGTATTGCTCGTCGTTCCCGTCGACGACGATGACCGCGTCGTCCAGGACCTCGACCGAGACGTCCGTCCTCTCGGCACCGAGATCCGCCGCGATCGTCGTCCCATCCTCGTAGTCGTACCGGCGGACGAAACGGTCCTCCCGACGTACGTGTTGATCGCTACTCATCTTTGACACTAACGAGACGTTAGTTATTAGACTACATAAATCTTGTGTTTACTAATCCCCATACTGCGTTGGGTCGGTCAAACTTGGGTCGAATTGCAGTTCCATCCGAGATGGACGAATCATTCGCCGTTCGCCCGGGGACGCCCATTTATGACGGCGACGGTCGAAGGAGGCGTATGGAGACCGTCACGCACCACGATCGGGAGACGGCCTACCGGGTATCGGATCGGGGTGGGTCCGGGCGACCGTTGCTCTGTGTTCACGGCAGCGGCGGCAACCACGCCGTCTGGAAGTCGCAGTTCAGACTGGGCGACGAGCGACCGATCGTCACGCTCGACCTCTCGGGCCACGGCGAGTCGACGGACATCGACGCCGATCCAGGGTACGAAACCCTCTCGGCGTACGCCGACGACGTCCTCGCAGTCGCCGAGGGAACCGACGCCGGGGTCTTCGCCGGCAACTCCATGGGCGGAGCCATCCTCCTGCATCTCGCGCTCGACCGCGACGATTTCCGACCCGAGGGCCTGATCCTCGCCGGGACCGGGGCCAAACTCGCCGTCCTCGACGACCTCCTGACGTGGCTGGAGGAGGACTTCGAGCGCGCCCTGGAGTTCCTCCACGCTCCCGACCGGTTCCTGCACGACCCCGACGAACGACTGGTCGAGCTCTCCCGCGAGGCGATGCGCGAGGCGGGCCAGGCGATCACCTACCGGGACTTCCGGACCTCACACGAGTTCGACGTCAGGGAACGGGTGGGCGAAATCGACGTCCCCGCCCTCGCCATCGTCGGCGAACACGATCAACTCACGCCGCCATGGTACCACGAGTTCCTCGCCGACGAGATGCCCGACACGGAACTCGCCGTGGTCGACGACGCGGCCCACCTCGCCATGCTGGAGCAGCCCGAGCCGTTCAACGCGGCAGTCGGGGAGTTCATGGACTCGCTCTGAGGACTCACGCGGATATCCGAACTCCACCGTTTTGCGTCAGGATTCGGGGAACTCCCCCGGACGACGCTGTCTTCACCCCCCGGGACAGGACGACGACCCAGACGAGAAGCCGAGGTTGATGAGCACCCCAATCGCGCCCTTCTCTCCCAGGTCCGCGAACACACCGTCACATCGCGACGTACCCCAGCGTCGAGAGGATCGCGCCGGGTCGATGCCCCCGGTCGATCCGTCCACCGACACCGAGTTCACCGCCTGGAACGCGGTCGACGCCTTCGCGAACGGCGTCGCTGCGTTCGCGGAAGGCCGACCCGGTATACCGCCACCCGAGTGAAGTCCCGTGACAGCCGGGTCGAGTCCTGTACGGCTATGGACGGTGACTGGAATCCCGATCACGGGGAGAATTGCCACCCCAGCAAAGGACTTACAGTAGTGCAATCTGCACGGATGGTTGGAATGATCGTCGTCCATTCGAGCATCCCGATCGATCCGGACCACTACGACGAGGCGACAAGCCTGATCCGGGAACTCGTCGAACAGTCCCGTCGAGAAAATGGAACCGTCCGATATCGAGCGATGGTGGATATCGAGGATACGAACACCGTGCGGTTCTTCGAACAGTACGAAGACGAAGCGGCCTGGACCGCGCACACGGAGACGGACCACTACCGGGAGTTCACGGACCGACTTCCGGACCTGGTCGACGGCCGGATGGAGACGGTGAACGTGGTGGACGGTGAGGCCCAGGTCCACCACTTCACTGCAGACGAACTTGCTCAGGACGATCCCTGAGACGGCGTTTGGGAGTTTGAACTGAGCAGACAGCTTCGTTCGAGAAGATCCGACCGCTCAGTACAGGTCTTCGAGCCCTTCCTCGACGTGGCTGTGGTCCTCGGCCGGGAACGCGCCGTCCTCGACCGCCTCGACGTAGGCCTCTAGGGCGTCGGTCATTTCACGCCGAACGTCCCCGAACTGTTTGGCGAACGGCGGCGCGCGCTCGGAGAGGCCGACCGCGTCGTGGAACACGAGGACCTGACCGTCACAGTCCGGTCCAGCACCGATTCCGATGGTCGGAACGTCCAGTTCCTCGGTGATGGCTGCCGCGAGGTTCGCGGGGACGTGTTCGAGCACGAGCGAGAACGCGCCGGCCTCCTCGTGGGCGACGGCGAGTTCGGCGATCCGCTCGGCCGCCTCCTCCGTGGTTCCCTGGCGGCTGTACCCGCCGATCTCGTTCACGCGCTGGGGCGTCAGTCCGAGGTGGGCCATCACCGGGATGCCCAGGCTGACGAGATCCTTCGTGAGTTCGATCGTGTGCGCCCCCGACTCCAGTTTGACCGCGTCCGCGTCGGCCTCCTTCAACATCCGGCCGGCGTTCTCGATGCTCGTCTGTCGGTCCGTCCCGAAACTCAAGAACGGCATGTCGGCGACCACCAGCGCCTCGTCGGTGCCGCGGGCGACCGCGGCCGTGTGGCTCGCCATCTCGTCGACGGTGACCGGCAGCGTCGTGTCGTACCCGAGCGTCGCGTTGCCCATGCTATCGCCCACCAGGATGACGTCGGTGCCCGCCGACTCGACGATCCCCGCCGTCGTCGCGTCGTAGGCGGTCAGCATCGTGATGGGTTCCTCGCCCGCCATCTCGCGGATGTCCGCAACCGTTGGCATACCTGGGGATTTCCGGGATGGCAGTTAAATCCCCCGCCACCGCGCCCGACTGTCGTCGTTCTCGAACTGACCATCACCTCGGCAGCGCGTCGCTATGGGGCCCGTGTTGTTCGTCGTCTGTTAACGAATTACGTCGGTCGAACGAAAGGCCGAAACGATGAATGCGATTTTTCATCGCCCTCGCCTAACGACGCGGGAGGATTCGATCCGCCATGATGGTCCCCGATTCCAGCGACGCGATCGTGTGCGTGGGTGCCGACGACGGAGGGTTGTACGCGGTCGACGCGAACACCGGAACCGAACGATGGACCTTCACGGAACCGTCACAGCCGGTCGGTTCCTCACCGACCGTTTCGGGAGGAACGGTCTACGTCGGTGCGGAGGACGGAAACCTGTACGCACTCGACGCGAAAACCGGCGAGCGCGAGTGGACGTTCTCGGACCCCTCCAGACCCGTCGCCCCGTCACCGATGGTCTCGGGCGGGACGATTTACGTCGGCGCGAAAGATGGCGTGGTGTACGCGGTCGACGAAGAGGGTGGCGACCCCACGTGGACCGCCGAGGAATCGGCAGGCCCGGTCTCCTCGTCTCCAACGGTCGTGGACGGGACCCTCTACGTCGGGTCTGACGATGGAAACCTGTACGCGGTCGACGCCGAAACCGGCGAGCGCAAGTGGACGTTCGCGAAACCGCTCGGGCCGGTCTCCTCGTCCCCGACCGTCTCGGAGGGAACCGTCTACGTCGGATCCGACGACCGGCGGGTGTACGCGGTCGACGCCGATACTGGCGACGCAGTGTGGACGTTCGATGAACCACGCGGGCCGGTGTTCTCGTCGCCAGCGGTCGTCGACGGAACCGTCTACGTGGGGTCGTGGAAAGCGCTGTTCGCCCTCGACAGCGAGACGGGCGACCCCGTCTGGTCGGTCGACCTCCCGAAGACGGGCGTCGACGCCTCGCCGACGGTCGTGGACGGCACGCTGTACGTCGGGTCACTCGACGGCGTTTTCAGGGCCCTGGACGCCGAGACCGGTGCGAAGAAATGGATTTTCAGCGAACCGTCGGGATGGATCGTCTCCGCGGCAACCGCGTTCGCCGGGGCGCTCTACGTCGGCGCCGACGACGGGACGCTGTACGCGGTAAACGGGGAGACCGGCGAGAAACGATGGGCGTTCGACGAACCGTCGGCCGGGATTTCCACCGCGCCGACCGTGGTGCCGTCACCGGGGAACGCACCCAGCATCGAAAATCGGGGGGAACTGGTGTGACGATCAAGCGACGCGACCTCCTGCGGACCTGCGGAGCGATGGCGGCGCTCGGCGCTGCAGGGTGTAACGCACCGCAACGAGAGGCGACGACGGACGCCGGACGTGATACGGCCGAAGCGCCGGCGGACTGGCCGAATTTCCTCTACGACAACGGGAACCGGCGATGCTTTTCCAGCCAAACCGCCGACGCAGGAGGGGAATCGATCCGCTGGTCCCACGAGACCGACGACGCGATCTGGGCGAGCCCGGTGATCGCGGACGGGACGCTGTACGTCGGCAGTTACGACGGCCACCTGTACGCGATTTCGACGGACTCGGGCGAGATGCTGTGGCGGTATCGAACCGGAGACCGAATCGACGGCAGTCCCGCGGTGGCGAACGGGACGGTGTACTTCGGATCGCACGACCGGACCGTCTACGCGCTCGACGCGGAAACGGGCGAGGAACGCTGGCTGTTCGGGACGAAGGGAATCGTCAGGAGCAGTCCGACGGTCGAGAACGGCGTCGTCTACGTCGGGTCACACTGTCGCACCGAGGAGTGTAGCATCTATTACGACGTCCAGTGGCCCGACCGGGGCGCCATCTACGCACTCGACGCCGAGAGGGGGACGCCCCGGTGGCGATACGAGACCGGTGACGGGGTGATCAGCACGCCCGCAATCCGCGACGGGACGGTGTACGTCGGGAGTTCCGACAATACCCTGTACGCGTTCGACGCGGCCACCGGGGAAACGCGCTGGACGTACGAATCGGGGAATGCAATCATGAGTAGCCCGGTCGTCGTCGACGACCGCGTCCACTTCGGAAACGTCGGCGGCGAAGTGTTCGCGATCGACGCCGAAACCGGCGACAACGTCTGGACGTTCGACGCGAATCGGGGTCTCGACAGCTCGCTCAATCTCACGGTCGTGATCACCGGTTCCCCGGCCGTCTGTGACGGCACCGTCTACGTCGGTTCGATGGTCCCCGACGAGACGGTCTACGGGAAACTGTACGCCATCGACGCTGCCGACGGGAACGAGTTGTGGTCGGCATCGCCGTTCGCGCAGGCCATCGGGAGCAGCCCGGTCGTCATCGACGACCTCGTCTACTTCGGCGCACACGGGTTCGGGCCGTCCGAGGCGATCAGCCCGGGACTGTTCGCCCTCGGCGAGGACGGGACCCAACGGTGGAGTTACACCGTCGACGGCGAAGAACACCGGGGCTTCGGGAGCAGTCCGGCGGTCGTCGAATCGACGCTGTACGTCGGAAGTACGGACGGCCAGGTGCAGGCGTTCGCTCTGGCGTAACGCTGCTCAGCGCAATTGCGCCGCCCCTGCCCCGCCCACCCGCACCCGGCAAAACCGGCAGGCCTTAGTCCAGTCGCGAATAGCCCTATCCGTGCCAGAGCGCGTCGAGAAGACCGATCCGGAGGGCGTCGATTACGGCTGGGTCATGCAGGTCACGTTCGTCCTCACCATCCTGGTCGGCGCTCCGACGGTTGGCCTGCTGTCGATCGGCCGGACGTTACCCACCTGGACCGATCGGGCCGTCTTCGCGGTCCGGGTCGGGGCCCTCGTCTGGATCGTCGTCGCCCTCGCCGTCTACCTCTACGCTCGCCGACGATCCGACTGAAAATCGGCTCGACCGGTCGGACCCACCACGCGGTCAGTATTCGACCGGACCGCCGTCGACGTATCGAAACGCCGTCCCGGCCCTGAGTGCCGTTTCCGCGTCCGTCTCCGTGTCGCCGACGAACAGCACCTCGGACGGCCGCAACGAGAGGCGCTCGATGGCCGCCAGGAGCGGTTCTGGGTCGGGCTTGCGCTCCCCGACCGTGTCCCGACCGACCACGGCGTCGACGGCCTCCTCGAGACCGTGTTCCGCCAGCGCGATCCGGCAGGCGCTCTCGGCGTTGAGCGAGCAGATCCCGATCGGAACGTCAGCTGCCGCGAGGTCGTCGGCCGGCGGGAGTCGGGTCGACTCGCGAGCACCTTCCCGCTCGTGGCTTGCGACTGCCTCCTCGACGGCGTCCCCGATGTCGTGCTCGGGGGCGACGTCGAGCATCGTCCAGAGGTCGCCCGGCGGCTCCACGCCTACCTCCCGGTAGATGTCCGCCACCGCCTCGGTCGCGGCGTCCCAGTCGACCGCCAGGCGCACGACGGTCCCGTCGAGATCGTAGACGACGCCGGCGTATTCCTCCGTCACGGCCGGTAGTAGGACGGACGCCGGCAAGTACCCTTTGCCGGACCACACGGTTTATCAATCTTCAGCACTCCCGGCCAGATATGGTGTACACCGTCCACACCGGTGGTACCGTGGTCAAGTATGTCCCCTCCACCACCGGGTGTTGTCGCTGTCCCCGTCGGAAATCCACGGCCCGGACGGTGCCGACCGACGCCCAGGGAGCAGCGACCGCTTCGCGCCCCGGCACGCGGCCGGCGCGCGGCGAACCGACCCGCAGTCCACCACCCACCAATGCTTTCAACGCTTCGTGAAGACGCACAGGCCATCCTGGATCGCGACCCCGCCGCAAAGAACCTGATCGAGGTTATCACTGCCTACCCGGGCCTGCACGCCATCTGGGCCCACCGCATCGATCACTGGCTCTGGGAGCGGGGATACCAGCTCACCGCCCGGTTGCTCTCGCAGTTCGTCCGGTTCATGACCGGCGTCGAGATCCATCCCGGCGCGGAGATCGGGCGACGAGTTACTATCGATCACGGCATGGGGGTCGTGATCGGCGAGACCGCCGAAGTCGGCGACGACGTCCACATGTACCACGGCGTCACGCTCGGCGGCAACGTCCCGAAACCGGTCAAACGCCACCCGACCGTCTGCGAGGACGTCGTCATCGGTGCGAACGCGACGATCCTCGGCGCCATCGAGATCGGCGACGGCGCCAAAGTTGGAGCCGGAGCCGTCGTAACGAAAGCAGTCCCGCCGGGCGCGACGGCGATCGGCGTCCCGGCGGAGATCGTCAGTCGCCCGGACGAAAAGGAAGACGAAGAGACCGTCGTCGAGCAGGGCCCGGATGCAGACGCCGAAGATACCGGCTCGGGAACCGGGAACGGGGATGCATCGGACGACGGGAACGCGATCGACGACACCGCATCGACCGACGCCAGCGACCAGCCAGTGCGGGCAAACGGGGGGCAGAAAGTCGAAAGCGACGGCGGAATCGGCCCCGAGGGAGAATCGAACGAATCGTCCGACGAGTAGCTACCGCCCGACTCAATCGAGCAGTCGTCGCGCGATGACCTTCTTCTGGATCTCGGTCGTTCCCTCGTAGATCTCGGTAACCTTGGCGTCGCGGTAGAGTCGTTCGACGTCGTAGTCGGTGACGTAGCCGTAGCCGCCGTGGATCTGGACGGCCTCGTTGGTGACGAAGGTCGCGGCTTCGCTGGCGAAGTACTTCGCCATGCTCGCGAACTTCTCCTGGGGGTCCCCAGCGTCGTCGCGCCGGGCCGCTTCCCTGGCGAGCAGGCGGGCCGCCTGGGTGCGGGTCTCCATCTCCGCCAGTTTGTGCCGGATCGTCTGGATCTCGGCGATTGGCTTGCCGAACTGCTCTCGCTCGCCCGCGTACTCGACGGCCTCGTCCAGCGCCGACTGTGCCAGGCCGACTGCCTGCGAGGCGATGCCGATCCGTCCGCCGGTCAGGATGTGGAACGCGGCGCTCAGCCCCTTACCCTCCTCGGTGAGGCGGTTTTCCGCGGGAACCCGAGCGCCGTCGAACAGCAGCGCGGTCGTGTCGCTCGCCCGGAGGCCGAGTTTGTCCTCCTTCTTGCCGACCGCCAGGCCGTCCGTGTCCTTCGGGACGACGAACTGCGTGATCGAGCGCGGATCGTCCGGGTCGGTCTTGGCGAAGAGGATCACGACGCCGGATCGTTCCCCGTTCGTGATCCACTGTTTCTCGCCGTCGATGACGTACTCGTCGCCGTCCTTCCGGGCGACCGTGGACATCTCGGCCGGGTTCGACCCGGCCTCGGGTTCCGAGAGGGCGAACGCGCCGACCGGGCGACCCTCGACCATCTCGGAGAGCCAGCGCTCCTTCTGGTCGTCGTCCCCGAACTCAGCGATGCAGGAGGTGGCCAGCG
>DATFIX010000348.1:0-8555 GCA_035269625.1 Natrialbaceae archaeon | reverse complement strand
CGCGTTCTCGTCGCCTTCCAACATCGACTTCACGTCCAAGTCCTCGACGAACACTGCGTCGTACGCCGTCGTGTACGCGTGAGCGAGCTTGTGCTTGAAATCACGCTTCTTGTTCCGCATGTCCATGTGGACTTCCGCGACGCGCTGGCGTTGCTTCTCCCAGTTGTTCGACTCGTACTCTTTGCGAGAGAGCGATCGTTGCTCGCGTTCGAGTCGCTCACGGTCGTCAGACAAGTCAAGTCGGTCGATTGATCGCCCGTCCGAGTCGTGGATGAAATTCAGAACCCCGAGGTCGAGCCCTACTGTGTCATCGGGATCGATCTCTGCGGGATCGGGTTTGTCCGGTTCCTCGCGTTCGACGGTGAACGATGCGTACCACGCGCCCGTCGCCGCTTGTTTGACGGTGACGTGCTTGATGGTGTCCTCGTCAGGGACGTCGCGGTGCAAGCGGATCGGGATTTCGAGCGTCTCGCCACGCACTTTCTTGAGGATCAAGAGCCCGCGGCCTTCGGGACCACTCTTGTTGTCGAGTTCGAAGCCCCGCTGGCGGTAGGTGAAGCTCTTGAATTCTCGTGGTTTCTTCCAGTTCAACGCCCCAATTTTGTGCCCGTTGTCACGGAGTTGGGCGAGTCCTTTGATGCTGTGGTAGATGCGTTCGACGGCAGCCTGGAGGACGGTGGAGTAGACGGTGCTCCACTCGTTCCACTTGGCCTTCCAGTCGGGGAGTTCGTCGCGGACTTGCCAGACGCGTTGTCGGACGGTTTGGTCTTCGCGTTCAGGGAGTTGGTCGAGTCGATATAAGGCGTGGTTGTAGACCTGGCGCACGGTGTTTTTCTGCCAGCCCAGTAATTCGCGGTGGTCGCTTGTTGGCAATAGCCTGAAACGTAGGCTGGACTCCATGCGCGTGTCTATTACTTTTGCAATATAGTTAGTTAAACATGTCGATCGTGAGTGGTTGATACTTGTGCGGGTGCTGTATCCCCGCCCTACTCGCTCCCGTTGGTCGCTCCTTGAGGACGGGGGCTTAGCACCCTCACTGCAACGCTAACGGGAGCGAGCGAAGCGGAGTGCATCGAGTACATCGACCGTACCTGGCTCGACCCTCATTTCCCGAAAGAGCACGAGGAGATTCTCGCCGAGTTGGCGTCCGAGCACTCGCTCGTGTTGTTCAGCAACATGGTGAAGCCGTGGATCGAGGATGTACTTCGGCGCCACGGGGTACTGGACGTGTTCGATTCGGTGTTCGTTTCGAGCGAACTGGAACGGCCGAAGCCGCATCCGAGAGGATACCATCGCTGTCTGGAAGGCACGGACGGTGGGGGGGTCGTCATGGTCAGCGACGAATTCAACGAAGACCTGCTGATGGCCCAGTGCTTCGGAATGACGACGGTATGGGTCGAGAACGACGAGGAAGCGCCATATCGGGACCCGGAGTACACCATCGACGGGCTCGAGTCGCTCCCGTCCGTTCTCGAGAAGACACAGCGGACCCCGTGAGCGGGTCGATTCCCACCCCTAGTTACCCGAAATTCCTCACTCGAGAATCGCCAGAAACCGCTCGATATCGTAGATGGCCACCCGGGCCGATGGAGACCAGGCCGGGAGCACCAGGTCGAATCCGTGATCCGCGTGCGGGAGGAAATCGGCCACGACCGGAACGCCCGACCGTTCCAGGTGACGCCACATCCGCCTGACCGGCGAGATGGGGGCCATCTGGTCGTGTTCGCCGTGGACGAGCAGGGTGGGTGGACAGTCGCCATCGACGTGATGAACGGGCGATTGTATCGCGTATCGATCCGGCACCTGTTCCGGCGTGCCGCCCAGCAGCCAGTCGAGCCGGCCGGCGACCGTCAACTTCTGGAACTCGCCACTGGTGGCGTCGGATCCGAAAACTCGCCGTGCCCAGGGTGGTAGCGGCGCGTCCCAGTCGGGTTCGGGATCGTCGGGATTCAACGCTTGCTGCCCGAGGTGGTAGTACGTCGCTTCCAGGTCGACCTGGCCATACAGGGAGACGACGCCACGCACGGTCAGGTCCGAATCCGACAACTCCGGCGGTGTCAGGTCGGGATGCTGGGGTGCGTAGCCGGCCAGCATCGCGAGGTGAGCGCCGGCGGATCCGCCGCCGATGACGATGCGGTCCGGGTCGACGTCGTACTCGTCCGCGGTGGACTTCAGCCAGGCAATCGCCCGTTTCGCCTCACCCACCATGCCGGGGATGTCGGTTTCGGGATACGTCCGATATTCCACGTTCACGATCACGTGCCCCTGGGCCGCAAGGTGACGGAAGGTCGGCCCGGTGCCGAGGTCCCTGTCCAGGAGGTACCAGGCACCCCCACCGAGGTAGACGAACGCGAGTCCGGACGGTTCGACTCCCGGTGGGGGTCGCCAGACGTCACAGCGGAGGGCTCGGCCGGTGTCGGGGTCGGTCCAGTAGGCGACGTCGCGCTCACGTCGCGGTTCCGGCACCCGTGGTAATCGTCCACGCCAGCGTCGGTCGATCATGCTCGATTTGCGCCGCTCGGAAAGACGCTGGGACCACTCCGACCCAAACGCACGGTCGAGCCCCGCGTTCTGTGTTCCGATTCGCACGACGGCGAGTGCAGCAGCCACCCCGGCCACTCCGGCCGGAACGGCGATGGCCCGCGAACGTCGAACCACGCCGAAGAGGCCGAGCACCAGCCCCAGACCGGCGACGAATGGAGAAAGGGCACCGGCCAGCAGTTTTGGTATCCAAAGGAGTCCGCCGATCGGGAATTGGGCCACGGGTCGCCATCGAAGTGGCAGGTAGAGCAAACTGCTCGCACCCAGCAAGAGTTTCGCCCCCACTGCACTCGCTGTTTCTGTTCCCCCCATACGAGCCACTGGCGCCGAACCGAGAAAACGATATCTGATCGTCTCACCGGCCGAGGTCAAGGGGTAGTGCCGGCCCGTCGTGGGATTGCGATCGAGGGTGCAGTCTGCCCCTCGATTTGCAGCGAAGACCACGGCGCGAGGCAACATATATTACGGCTCGACGCCTGATTCGCGTGAAAATCACGCCATAAATTACCACGGTGTCGATCGTTGCCGTCATCGCTGTGGGTATGGGGGGAGTCGGGGTATCGACTGGGGAGCAGTGCGATCCGGGAAGGAACGGCGGGAGGTCATCGCCGAGCGAGAGGGCATCCAGATTAGATCCGGAGAACGACGATAGCTCGACGTCGCCCGTGAAGGGGGTGCGGGCGATTGGATAGACCCAGAGAACAGCCCAACGTGCGATCGTTGGGACGAAACAGCCAGAAGGTAACCAGAATGTCATCGAAAGGGGACGGACGAGGAGGAATCGACTACAAACGACGCAACTTCTTGAAGACGATCCCACTCGCTGGAATCGTTGGAATCGGTAGTGGTACCGTTATAGCCGATTCCGGTGAAAATCCGGCCGGAACTGCAACGTCGGCAAAGGGGACGGGGACTACGTTTCCCGAGGTTATCCCCGTTCCAGACGGCTTTCGACCCGAAGGGATCGTCACCGGTCGCGGGCACGCGTTTTTCGTGGGCTCGCTGGCAGCGGGGGCCGTCTACCGGGGAGATCTGCGGACCGGGGACGGGGAGGTGCTCGTCCCACCCACTGGTCGGGTCGCAGTTGGCCTCTCACACGACCGGCGAAGTAACCACCTCTTCGTGGCGGGAGGCCCAACGGGAACGGCGTCGGTGTACGATTCGAAGACCGGAGAAACGGCCGCAGTCTACGACCTTGCTGGTCCGGGAAGTTTCGTGAACGACGTCGTCGTAACCGAGAGCGCGGCGTATTTCACCGATTCGTTCCGGCCCGTCCTGTATCGGGTGCCGTTGGGTCCGGCCGGCCGGTTGCCCGATCAAAGCACAATCGAGGAGATCCCACTCGGCGGTGATTTCGAGTCGATTCCGGGCGCGTTCAATGCGAACGGCATCGACGCGCCGCCCAACGGGGAATACCTGATCGTCGTCAACTCGACCGCTGGAAAGCTCTACAGCGTCGATCCGGCGTCCGGTTCCGCGAGTCTGATCGATCTCGGCGGTGAAACCGTGACGGCAGGCGATGGTATTTTGCTGGACGGGAGGACGCTGTACGTCGTCCGAAATCGATTCAATCGAATTGCGGTCGTGAGACTCGATCCGGGAGCGGCCCGGGGCGAAATCGTTCGCGAGATCACCGATTCACGGTTCGACGTGCCGACGACGATTGCGGAGTTCGGGAACGCCCTCTATGCTGTAAACGCCCGGTTCGGAGTCGACGACCCAGGGAACGCCTCCTACGACGTCGTCCGCGTCCCGAAGCGGTCGAAGCCCTGAGGGAAACGGGGGACGACCGCCACCGGTGCTTCGCTCGCTGACGCTCCTGGGTACGGTACGTCCAGGCGTTCTCGTTCGACCGGTTCGTTCGACAGCCAAAGGGAGGAATTGATAGGAATCCTCTCCCTACTGGGTGTATGGACACTGACCGAATCCTGGCGGTCGCACCCCACTACGTCGCAATGGTTCTACTGGCAATCCTCGTGTTTACCGTCGTCGAGGCCATCGTCGGGCGACTGGGATTCTGGGCCGAACTCCTGATCATCGCCCTCGTGGTCTTCAGCTATCGACCCGCAGTAATGGCACTCGGCATCGGCCCGGAGGCGTGGGAGCGGGACACCGAACGCCAGTAGACGGGGTCCCGACGATCGAGTTCGCCGTCGTCGGACGTCCAGTCGCGTGGTTTTTCGGGCATCCGGAGCGATGGTAACGACTGGCGCTGTGGGCCGAGAGGACAAGGTCTAACCCACCTCCAGACGCACGTCCGACCATGACGGACCTGCGAGAACCGGCCGAGACGGCCGTGCGTCAGTGCATGAACCTGGGGGACGAGGAATCCTGCGTCGTCGTCACCGACGACGAGCGCCGCGAGATCGGCGACGCCCTCTACGAGGTGGCATCGTCGATCACGGACGACGCGGTGATCGTCCAGTATCCACCGGGCCCGCAGCACGGGGCCGAACCGCCGGCGCCGGTGTCGGCGGCGATGCGCGACGCGGACGTCGTGCTCGCCCCGACGACCAAGAGCCTGAGCCACACGCTCGCCCGGTCCGAGGCCAACGAGGCCGGTGCCCGCGTCGCTACCCTTCCGGGTATCACCGAGGAAATCTTCACGACGGGGCTGGACGCGGACTACGAGCAGATCCGCCAGCATTGCGAGGACGTCCTCGAGCAGGTCGAGGGTGCCGACGAGATCCGGGTCACGACCGGGCGCGGGACGGACATCACGTTCGAACCGGGCAACCGCGAGTGGAACCTCGACACCGGCATGGTCCACGAACCGGGCGAAATGTCGAACCTGCCCGCGGGCGAGGTGTTCCTCAGCCCCGAGAACGCGAACGGGCGCTTCGTCGTGGACGGCACGATGATGCCCCACGGCCTGCTCGACGACGACCAGACCCTCGAGTTCGAGGTCGAGGACGGTTACGTCACCGAGATCTCGGACGACGAGATCCGCGCGGAAGTCGAGGCGGCCGCCGAGGAGGTCGGCCAGGACGCCTACAACGTCGCCGAACTCGGCATCGGGACGAACGTCGCCGCCGAGTCCCTGATCGGGTCGGTCCTGCTGGACGAGAAGGCTGGCGGCACGGTTCACATCGCCATCGGCGACGACCACGCCATCGGGGGCGACGTCGAGGCACCGATCCACTCCGACGGGATCATTCGGGAGCCGACGGTGTGGGCGGATGGGGAGGTCGTAGACCTCCCAACAGTCGAGCGGTGAAACCGCGAGACGGCGAGGAAGTCGATCTCCCGACGGTGTGAGGGGGTCGACTGCCTCGAAGTGGTCGAACGGCGTCAGCCGTGAGACGGCGAGGAAGTGGAACTTCCTCGGATATAGCGAGCGGCGATAGCCGCGAGCAGGGGTAGAAGTGGAACTGCCGACCGTCGCTCGCTAACTCGTAGCGTCGACGGACCGGAACTGCGGCCCGATTTCACTGGTTTTCTTCGAACGTCGCCGGGTCGAGTCGATCGTACCGAACGACGGCGTCGAAGTAGTCGATCGGCGGCGTCTCGCCGTCGAGGATGCCCCGCGCGTCCCGATCCGCCAGCGTCTCGCGGACGAACCACTCCGCGATGGCGGCCCCGCGGGCGTCGTCCTCGCTATCGAGCTGGCGCTGGGCCTTGGCGAGGAGGATGGCCGCGGTCACGACGTCGAAGATCAGGTCGGCGAGCGCCTTGGCCTCGTGCTGGGCGTACTCGTCGTCCTCGGTGGCGAGGGTGAGCAGGGCTTCCTGGAGCGTTTCGAAGCGGTCGCGGACCGTGCCCGCGAGGTCGTCGAGCGCGGGATGGTCGACTTCCTCCAGGTAGCCGTCCACCAGCGGGATCAGTTCCTCGTGAACGTCCGCTTTCTCCAGGGCCCGGAGCAGGTCGAGCGAGAGGACGTTCGAGGTTCCCTCCCAGATGGGGAGCACCTGGGCGTCGCGGTACAGGCGGTGGGTGACGAACTCCCGGACGTAGCCGTTGCCGCCCTGGATCTCCATCGCGTAGGAGGCGGCGTCGATGGCCATCCGGGCGGTGCGATGCTTGGCGATGGGAACGAGCGTACGCATGCGGGCGAACGCCTCCCGGTCGTCGTGGTCGCGTTCGTAGCGGTCGAGGTACCGGCCGGCCTCCATGGCGAAAGTGAGCGCGGCCTCGAACTCGACGCTCATGTCCACGAGGTCCCGCTTCATCAGGGGGAACGAATCGATGGTCTCGCCGAAGGCCTCGCGGTTCGCGGCCTGGATCTTGCTCTCGATCAGCGCCCGGCCGATGATCCCGACCGCGCCGGTCGCGTTGGTGACGCGCTCCCAGTTGAGCATCGTCGTCATGTACTTGAACCCCCGCTCCGGTTCGCCGACGAGGTAGCCAACTGCGCCGTCGAACTCCACCTCGCCGGTCGGCACGCTCTCGGTGCCCAGTTTGTCCTTGAGTCGGCGGTAGCGCTGGTCGTTCAACTCGCCGTCCGGCAGTTCGTGTGGAACGAGGAACAGCGAGAGGCCGTCGGTCCCCGGAGGGGCGTCGGGCCGGCGGCCCAGCGCCAGCGTCCCCTGGGCGTCGACGTTCGAACAAAACCACTTCTCGCCCGTGAGTTCGTAGACGCGCGAATCGGGAACGGCTCCGTCCTGGGCGGCCCTGGCGGCCGTGGAGGATACCGACTCTCCCTCGATTCCGGCGGTCGCCGGCTCGGCCACCGTCTCGTTTGCGCCGACGTCGCTGCCCCCCTGCTCCTCGGTCAGGAACATCGCGCCCTGGATCACCTCGTCGTCGTCCCGTGTGGTCAACTTCCGAAGGTAGTCGTCGTAGTACCCGGCCTCGTCGTGGTTGCGCAACACGAGCGCCGCGCCGGCGGTCATCGAGACCGAGCAGACCAGCCCCGTGTCGACGTACGAGAGGAGGGTCTGCATCGCGAGCGTATGGAGGAATCCGACCGGTTCGTCGCGGTCCGGCGGCGGGTCGAACGCGTCGGCCACCATCCCGCTCTCGAAGCTCTCGCGCTCGTTCTCGAACTGGGCCGGGTGGTACTCGACCTCGTTCAGCAGGTCCCCGTGCTTGTCGAAGGTCCGCAGTTCGGGACCGTGTTCGTCGATGACGTCGGCGTTGTCCGCCATGGTCTCCCCGACGACGGCACCGAACGCCGCGAGTTTCGGTTCGGCCCATTCGTATTCGTCCTCGGGATAGACGCGCTGCATCTCCCGAGCGAGCGCGGGTTCGAGCGACCAGTAGTTCAGGTGCCGACCCTCCTCGAAATCCCGGAAGTCGAACGGTGGGGTTGGCATATCGTGACACGTTACGATGGCGCGGGTATAATGGTTGGCCAGGGAACCAGTGGTTGCCCTCAGCGGACCGGGTCCACTCGCCACGACCGCCGGAACGACGGTTTTTACGCCGTGGCCCGTTAGCGTCGGTATATGAACGAAACCAGGGAGCGGGTCGCGGTGGCCTGCCCCGCCTGTTCGCCCGACTTCGAGACGGTCCACGAGGTGCTCAAAACGGGCGGCCAGGCGACGGTCAAATGCACGGAATGCGGCCACGTCCACAAGGTGCGACTCCCCTCCGAGGATCGGGTCGAACGGGACGTCGTCGTCTCGCAGGACAGCGATTCGTTTAGCGGGAAGGCGGACGTCCCGCCCGAGGAGACGCTGGCGGTGGGCGAGGAGTTCGTCCTCGAGAGCGAGGAGGGCATCTTCACGGTCCGGATCACGAGCCTCGAAATCGGCGACAGTCGCGTGGACGCGGCACCGGGGGAGGCGGTCGACACCATCTGGACGCGGGACGTCGGGAACGTGACGGTGAACGTCACGCTCCACCCGAAACAGGGTAGCGGCGACCGGACGAAGAGCCTCGACCTGCCGGTGCCGGGCGATCACGAGTTCACCGTCGGCGAGACCGCGGACTTCGGCCGGGAGGAGTTCACCGTCGAGAAGATCCTGATCCGCGAGGACGCCCACGGCTACGACTTCGAGAGCCTGGAGCACGAGGGCGACGTGGCGATCGCGAAGGACGTCAAACGGTTGTACGCGCGCGACGAGACGGCG
>DATFIX010000347.1:0-8172 GCA_035269625.1 Natrialbaceae archaeon | reverse complement strand
ACCGTCGAGAGACGACTTCTTCATCGGTGTTCGCGTCGACCGCGGGATACACTCATCTCGTTGGAACGCGTACAGGTTCCATGGACATCAGCGACATCGTCACTTCCGAGTTCGAAACCGTCGACGCCGACGCCCGACTGTCGACCGTGCAGAGTCGCCTGGAGGACGAGGACCTCCGGGCCGTGGTCGTCATGGATGACGGTGAATACCGTGGGCTCATCACGCCCCGCCAACTCCTCTCGGGCAGCGTGGATCCCGACGCGAAGGCCGACGGCTACGTGTGGCACGTCGCGCGGGTCCGCCGCCTGGACGACGTCCGAACGGTTGCCGCCCGCATGGTGGGCAGCGTCACGCGAGTCTTACCCGTGTTCGAGGGGGACGAACTCGTCGGCCTGGTCACTGCAGAGGGTATCCTGGAAGCTGTCCAGCCCTTCCTCGGCGTCCTTTCCGTCCGCGACGTCTTCACCGAGGACCCGGAGACGCTTTCGCCCGACACGACGATCGGACAGGCGCTCCACGAGTTCCGCGAGCACGGCGTCGGCCACTTCCCGGTCGTGGGGATCCGGGAGGTCGGACGACCGCCCGAGGAGCGCGAACGGGAGGAAGGGGAGTCCGGCGTCGAGAAACTCGTCGGCGTCCTGAGCATCAGGGACGTCCTCGGGTTCGTGGGGCGCGAGATGGAGCGGGCGTCGGGGGGGACCCCCGGCGACTTCGGTGGTCCCGGCAGCGGCCGTAGTGGGGTCTCCCACGGCGGGTTCGGCGAACGGGCTGGCGACATCGACCGCATGCTTGACGTCCCCGTCGAGAACGTGATGACCGACACCACCGCCACGACCGGACCCGAGGCGTCGCTCGACGACGCGGTCGCCGAGATGCTCGACCTGGGCATCTCCTCGCTCGTCGTCGCGACGGACGATTTGCCCGTCGGCATCGTCACCTGGACGGACGTTCTCGAGGTCCTCACGCTGACCGGCGAGGAACGACTCCCGGTCCAGATCACGAACATCGACCTGATGGACGACATGACGCGGGCGGAACTCTCGGAATTGATCGAGGGCATCGCGTCCAAACACGGCCGCATGCGGGTCCTGGAGGCGAACGTCTATCTCCACGAACACGACGAAACGCTTCGCGGGACGCCCCTGATCCTCGCGCGCATCAGACTGTTCACCGACAGGGGCCACTTCGTCGGTACCGGCGAGGGCTACGGCGCGTCCCACGCGCTTCGCCTCGCGGCCAACGTCCTGGAACGATCGATCCTCGAGGGAAAGGACTACGCCCGGACGAAGAAACACCCGGATCCCGAGGAACTCTCGAAGATCTACGGCTGGTGGCTGGAAGGGTCGCCACGGCAGCGCTAATCGGGGTGCAGGTACCCCGCCCATCGAGCCGATTTCCGGGCGTTCGTTTTTCTCGTTGGAGAGCGTACAGGTACCGTTCAGGAGCACACAGTATGTCTATCGACCTTCGCGTCGCGGGGCTCGCCCCGCAGGACGCCAACCGAGGAATCGCCAGATTGAGTCAGTTCGTCGCCGAACAATTGGGGGTGGAATCCGGCGACGTCGTCGGGATCACCGGCCGCCGGCGAACCGTCGCCAAGGTGATTCCGGGGCTGCCAGACGATCCCGACGAGGTCATCCGGATCGACGGCAGTACGCGGACGAACGCTGACGTCGGCATCGACGACCGCGTCAGCGTCGAAGCAGTCGACGTGGAACCGGCCGATCGCATCACCGTCGCGTTCCCGCCGAACGTCTCGCTCCGTGGGGCCGAACCGTACATCCATCGCGTGCTCTATAGTCGGCCCATCCTTCGCGGCGATACGGTGCGAATGGCACTCCTCGGTCATCCGTTCGCGTTCGTCGTCACCGGGACGACGCCCACCGGACCGGTCATCGTCGGCGAGGAGACGGCGATCGACATCCGGGATCGGCCACTCACCGAGGAGGACCTCCGCGGGGAGCAGGTCGAGGCCCCCACCGTCACCTACGAGGACGTCGGCGGGTTGGGTCCCGAACTCGAGGGGATTCGGGAGATGATCGAACTCCCGCTTCGCCACCCCGAACTCTTCCGAAAGCTCGGGATCGCGCCGCCGAAGGGCGTCCTCCTGCACGGCCCGCCCGGGACGGGAAAGACCCTGATCGCGCGGGCGGTCGCCAACGAGGTCGACGCGACGTTCGTTCCGCTGACGGGCCCGGAGATCATGTCGAAGTACTACGGCGAGTCCGAACAGCACCTCCGGGAAATCTTCGACGAGGCCGAGGCCAACGCTCCGGCCATAATCTTCATCGACGAGATCGACTCGATCGCGCCCAAGCGCGAGGAGGTCACCGGCGAGATGGAGCGGCGGATCGTCGCCCAGTTGCTCGCCCTGATGGACGGGCTGGAATCGCGCGGCGAGGTCATCGTCATCGCCGCGACGAACCGCGTCAACGCGATCGACCCCGCACTTCGCCGGGGCGGCCGGTTCGACCGCGAGATCGAGATCGGCGTCCCCGACCGCGACGGTCGCAAGGAGATCCTCCAGATCCACACCCGGGGCATGCCGCTGGGCGAGGACGTGGACCTCGACGATCTCGCTGACGAGACCTACGGCTTCGTCGGGGCCGACCTGGAGTCGCTGGCAAAGGAGGCCGCCATGTCGGCCCTCCGGCGCATTCGCGAGGACATCGACCTCGACGCCGAGGTGATCCCGCCGGACGTGCTCGACCGGATCCAGGTCATGCCCGGAGATTTCGAGTCCGCCAGGCGAACCACCGAACCCAGCGCGATGCGGGAGGTGTTCGTCGAAGTTCCAAAGGTCACCTACGACGACGTCGGCGGCCTGGCGGACGCCAAGCGGGAACTCGTCAGGGCCGTCGAGTGGCCGCTCAACTACCCGAAGACGTTCGAGCGACTCCATACCGCCCCGCCGAAGGGCATCCTCCTGTACGGGCCGCCTGGGACCGGCAAGACCCTGCTGGCGAAGGCCGTCGCCAACGCCAGCCAGGTCAACTTCATCTCCGTCAAGGGCCCGGAACTGCTCGACAAGTACGTGGGGGAGAGCGAGCGCGCCGTCCGGGAGGTCTTCCACCGGGCCCGCCAGGCCGCCCCGACGATCGTCTTCTTCGACGAGATCGATTCGCTGGTCCCGATGCGCGGCGAGTCCTTCGACTCGCACGTGACCGAACGCGTCGTCTCGCAACTGCTCACCGAACTCGACGGGATCGAGGAACTGGAGGACGTCGTCGTCATCGGCGCGACCAACCGCCCCGACATCGTCGATCCCGCCCTGCTGCGCCCCGGACGCCTGGAGAAACTCGTGTTCGTCCCGGCCCCCGACGAGGACGCCAGGCGGGAAATTTTCACGGTCCACACCCGGGGAATGCCCCTCGCCGACGACGTCGACCTCGAACGCCTCGCGGGCGACACCGAAGGGTATGCCGGAAGCGACATCGAGGCTGTCTGTCGGGAAGCCAGTATGCTCGCGCTGGACGAGTTCATCGAATCCATGGGGGCCGAGAAGAGCCCGGAGGACATCGACGAAACCTCCGGGACGATCACGGTCGATCGATCGCACTTCGAGGCCGCACTCGAGACGGTCAAACCGTCGATCACGCCCGAACGCCGGGAGGCCTACCAGGAGATCGCCGAGCGTCTCGGCGGCGGTATGCCCGTCGACCTGGAGGAGTCGGGGATCGGCTTCCAGTAGCCGCGTGGCCCGGGCCGATCGTCCGACCCTCCGGCTTCCCTGTCGTTTTCGCGTTCTCGCGTTCTCGATACCCGCCGATCACCTCGACGGGAAGAACAACCCGGAGAGCGAAAACGCGAGGAAATACCCGCCGAAGTAGACGACGGTCAGGACGAACCCCGTGGTGACGATCGCCTTCTGAAACAGGCCGAACATGGCCAGCTGGCGGTGCGGAACGGGGCCGTCCACGAGGAGGATGATCGACTGCCAGGCGAGGCCGTTGGCGACGATCGCGACCAGGTACCCGATCACCGCCGCGCTGATGCTCGCTCGCCCGTGAGCGGACAGGAAATGCGTGTACACCCCGGCAAGGGCGACGAACGCCGTCGCGATCCAGGACGCATCGAACGGATTGATTCCCGGATGGGTGGTCATGAACGTCGCAAGCCCGGCGATGCTGCCGGTGACCGTTCCGACCAGCAGGATCCTGGCCCACCCTTCGACGAAGGACAGGCGGATCCGCTCGCTCGCCGTCCGCTCGAACCGGAGCGAGTCGGCCGAGGAAGTGGTTCGATCCCCGGTCATCGCGTCTCCTCCGTTACGTCGATCTCTATCTTGCGATCCACGACGCGGGCTTCGAGGAACCCACCGACTTCGAGGTCGTCGTTCCGGAGGCGTTCGGTCGTCGACTCAGAGTGCTCGTAGACCCAGAAGGGCACTCGAACCGTTTCGGTCGTCCCTGGCTCGATCGTTTTCTCGGGGAACTCGCTGGGTCGTTCTCGCGCCACCTTTCGGTCGCCGACCGTCCCGGTGAGATCGGCTCCCTCGACCACGATGGGCCGTTGTGTGGGGTTGTGCACCCGGACGGTCACCGCGAGCGTCGGTTCGTCGGTCGATTCCTGCAATTCGTATCCCGTTACCGTCGCGTCGAGGGGCTTGGCGTCCAGGTACGCGTCGTAGGACTGCATCGTGTACCCGAACGAAACGGCGAACACGAGGACGAAGAGGGCGAACGACCCCAGGACGATCGTCGAGGTCGCCCTGTCGTTGGCGAGCGGCATGCGTCAACCGGTTCACATCGTCCGTAAAAAATATTATGATAATGGAATCCACGTCACAGTTCGACCATTTCCCGGAGTGACTCCGGGACGTCCGCTTCGACGCGTTCGCGAGTGGCGACCAGTCGTGCGAGCACCGACGCGACCAGGTCGTCTTCCATGCCGGTATGCCGAAAGCTCGGGGCCGGGTTGACGTCCACCGCCCAGTACTCCCCTTCGTCCACGACGAGGTCCACGCCGAGCGCCTGCGCGTCGGTCATCGTCACGAGACGGCGGACCGTGTCGGCGAGGTCGGGGTCGGGGGCGACGAGTTCCAGCGGGCGCTTCTCGCCGTGGAGCTTGGAGGTCGTCTTGAGGACGCGAACCTCGATGGTGGATCCGGTTGCGACCGCGTAGTACTTGTAATCGATCGCCGGGGCGGGCACGTGTGCCTGGTACCACTCGCCGTCGCCGTTAAGGACTGGATCGGGCTGGGAGTGAAAGTCCACGAGCGTCTTGGCCACGTGGTCTCCAACCGGCTTCTCGAAGGAACCCAACGGAACACGAAACCCGACGCGATCCAGGGCCCAGTCCCCGAGTGGACGAATCCCGAGGAGGAGGGGAACGAACCCGTTCCACGTCGGAAGCCCGTTCGACTCGGCCCAGGCGAGCGCCCGGAACGACTCGGGATCGACCTTCTTGTTCAGCAGCAGGGAGAGTCCGGAGAGTTCGGACTCCCCGAGCGATCGTCCGGGTTCGAAAAACGTCGTTTCGACCCCGACTCGTTCCAGTCGGGCTGCCACCTCGGAAAACACGGCGTGTTTCTCGTTACAGATGAGTCCGACCCGTGGACGGTTCATCGCCTCCCCGTTGCTGTTCGTTCCCCCTGGGTCCCCCATGTCATGGGTAGTACGTCACCGACACGCATAACCGATTTGCACGTCTTTTCCCGAAGAATACGGAGGCGGACGAGTTACTATATTGAACCGACTCATCTATCCCTTGCGGACGATCCGCGGATCTTGGAACGCCAATATGGGTTTCTCGGGCAACGCTTTCGACAGCCCTGGGCTGGTATTGATGACTATATAGCTCAGGCAAGGCCCAATATACACGCTTTTGAGCGTCAGGGGATTCCACTACGGCAATGACCGGACCCTCGTTCGAGAGTCGCTCGACGAACAACCGGCTCGACGCCCGCCTCATCGAACGATGCGAGGCGATCCCGGATCGGCCCTCCCCGGGCGATTACGTCGTCATCGACGTCATTCACTTCTCGAATACCGTCATCGAACTCCTGGCCAACGGTGCCGAACGCGTTCACGTCACCGACGAACGCGGCGAGGAACTCGACTACCGGGAGTCCAATCCCGAGGCGCTCATCGGCGGGAGCAGCACCGACGAGTACGACCCCGAACCGGGATACGACTTCTTCAACTCCCCCAGTTACGTCCAGCGCCTGGACCTAGAGGGACGCCCGACCAGCATGACCTCCTCCAACGGCGGCCGTGCCGTGGCCACCCTCCGTGCTCGCGGTGGCGACGACGTGGAAATCTTCGTGGGATCCACGATGAACGCCGCTGCCCTCGGCGAGTACCTCCGCGGCCGTGACCGCCCGACGTATCTCGTCAGTTCCGGATCCAAGGGTGATCTCGCGATGGAAGACCACGTCGGCGCCACGCTCATCAGCCGCCACATCGACGGCGTTCCCGTCGCGGACACCGAACGCGACATCTTCCGCCGCCAGGTCGAGCGGGCCAAAGGCTCCGATTACGTCGAATCACACGAGATTCGCCGCCGTGACGTCCTCGAATACGCCACGGACTTCGACAGCCGGAGCGTCGTCCCCAAACTCGTGGGCGATTCACTCGTCGACGTGACCCGGACGAGCGAGCCAGCGATTGGCGAAGCGCAGGCGGCGGACTGAACGGTCGAATTCGATTTCGCCCTCCATTTCGGCCCGTCGTGTGAACCCGAGCCCATTCCGGCCCGGGGAACAGGTTGATACCGGTTCGTCGCTGACCGTTAGGGAGCGAACGGCACCCGAATCGGTCGGCCAAGCAACCCCATGAACACGACTTTCGGCGCGTCGCTCGGCGTCAGGATGGACGACTCGGTCGAAGAATACGCGGACTTCCTCGATTCGCTCGGCCTCTCGCACGTCGAGATCAGGTGGAATTACCTCGACACGCGAGAGCATCGGCCGTCAGACCGGCGGCTTCGCGACATCCGCGAGTCCCGCGAGTTCACCTATACGATCCACGCCCCCTACGGCGACGCCAACCCCGGAAGCCTCAACGAAGGACTGCGGCGCGCAACGACGGATCGAATCGTCGAGGCGCTCGACACTGCGGCCGCCATCGGGGCCGGGGCCGTGGTCGTTCACGGCGGTTCGGTCACCCGGAGTTATCCGGACCGAGTCAAGAACGACGCCCGCGAGCAGGCCGTCCGGACCATCCGGGCGGCCGCCCGGCACGCGGACGACGTGGGCGTTCCCCTCTGCGTCGAGAATCAGCGGGTGAAACGGAAAACCAGGTACAACACGTCGACGCCCGCGGAACTGGCCGCCTTCCTCGAGGACGTCGGCCTCGATACCGACTACCTGGGGGTCACCCTCGACGTCGGCCACGCGACGGCCAGCGGCATCGATTACGAATCCTTCGTCGAGACGTTCGGCGATCGCATCGTCGTCACCCACCTCCACGACAACGACGGAACGAGCGACGACCACGACCCGCTCCTGGAGTACGAGGCGGTCGCGGCCGACATCGGCGCGCCGTACAACGTGCTGGAGATGAAATCGAAGACCGACGTCGAACGGTGCGTCGAGGGGTAGGGAGTCGCGGAATAGCGAGGGTCACCGCCGGTTCGTCGAACCGGACGGGAGTTCGTATTGCCTCATAGGATTTACTCGACCCAGGGAACACACCCAAAAAGTAGCAGTTAAACGATACGAATGGCGAATCACCCGGAGCCTACCGGTAGTTCTTGAACAGCAACGCCCGCACGTCGTCCTTGGTCTGGACGGTTTCGGAGTCGCCATCGGGTAGTTCGACCTCGTATTTCGTCTCCTCGGTGTCGGCCTCCGTCCACTTGTCGTCGTGGGTGTCCAACAAACTCATCATCTCGTTCAGCATGTCGTCGTCGCCGTTGGCCTCCTCGCCGTCCGCTTCGGGATCGTCATCCGTCCCGTCCGCGTCTGCCTCGTTGTCATCCTCGTCTTCCTCCGCAGTATCGTCTTCCACGTCCCCGTCACCGGTTTCGTCCTCATCGTCGTCGATTTCTTCGTCCTCGCCCGCGTCACCGTCTGCCGGTTCCGTGCCGTCCGAGGAGTCCGTGTCCTCGTCCACCGCCCCACCGGGTCCAGCCCCGTTGCCGAGTTCGTCGGGAACCCCGAAATTGTCGATGAGATACTGGAGCGCGTCTTTCCGGTGCACAGTCCCGTAGGGGCCGACGATTTCGGAT
>DATFIX010000346.1:0-24043 GCA_035269625.1 Natrialbaceae archaeon | reverse complement strand
ATTCCGCCAGTCGTCGGTGACGTCGGTCAGGGGCTTTCGCGTCCATTCGCCCCCGTCGACGCGGGCGAAAACCTCGTACCTGCCCCGGTCCGTTCCCCAGTCGCAATCGGGCGCTGCCCCGTAAATCTGGCCGGCGTCCATCCCCTGGATCCGATGCGACGATCGATGGACCGTCGCCCCGTCCCGGTCCACCCGGAGGTCGAAGGTATGTGGTTCCGAATCGCGGTTCGACGCGGTGAATCGACCGAGTCGCATCGGTTCGTCCAGTTCGTCACCGACCGCCTCGAGACACCCGGCCGTGGAGAGTGCCGCTGACAATCCCAGCGTCGAGAGGAGGGCACGCCGTCGCATACCGTCTCGCGGGTGCGCCGCTGTATATCCTTTCCGTCTCGAGCTTTCTGCCTCCAATCTCGCCGTGTCGGACTCGTCGTTACGCTCCTCGTGTTGGCGTCGTCAGAACGTAGCGGGCGGTGGATTTTCCCATCTTGGAACAATCCGTTCGACTGTGTAACTACTCTTTGTCGTAGGGGGCAGCACTCGGAAGGAGTACCTTCCGATCCCCTGGTCGGGTTCTTTCTCACTCGTTTTTCCCTTGCACTCCCAGCGAGAACGACACTCGATAGGATGTCTCGGCTCCCCCATCCACTGGCGTCACCGTCTGCTGTGTCGGGAAGTCGTAGATCCCCGAGGGGTAGCAGCCCTCGACTTCCTCGTCGTCCACGACGTATCCGATCGTCTTGTGAGTCCCTCCAGGTTCCAGGATCTCCGTCGCGGGGCCGTCAGACGAGTGCCCGACTGGCTCGTCAGCTTTCCCATCTCCCCCGGTGCATGTCGGTTCGTGGGCCTGGTCCGGGTGGGCGGTATCTTCGAACACTCTGATGCCCTTCGGTGCAGCAACCATGTCATCAGGCAGGAGAACCGGTCTGAACTGTCGCGTCACGTCAGCCTCGTTTGTGAGTGTCGCCTCGATTCGGGCCGTTCGCTCCTCGGAGACCCAGGGCTGCGTGACAGTGAGGTCGAAGCCAACTTGAGACTCGTCGGGTGGTGGTTCGAGGTCTTCGATATTCACCCATCGCCAGAATCCATCGGGCCGATCCTGGGGCGGGGTTGCCGAGGGCGTTGTCGCTTTCGTGGGGGCCGAGAGACAGCCAGCCAGACCACCACTCAGCGCCAGACTGCTCAGTTGGAGGGCCGTCCGACGGGTCACCCGGACCATATTGCCGATAGATACGTTTCGATAGGGGATAGGTTTTCGGACGGGGTTTCCGAGCAGGCTTCGTGATGAATACGGGCGCTGTATCCTATCCTATTCTCGCGGCTCACGATTTTGTTCGCCGCGAGAAGTGGCGGGAGGTAAATTTGAACTACGCGAACACCTCGCTGACGCTCGGTGTTCTCTCGTTCAAACTACCGTGACCGATATTTGTCGCTCGCGGGTTTGCTCGCGACAAAATATAGCGGGAGGTAGATTTGAACTACGTCAAGACGGTCCTGCTCGCTTCGCTGCGCGGGCTGCGTCTTGCCTCCTTCAAATCTACTCGTTCCTCTTTCGACGACGCCAGACTCGTCGCTCCGCTCCTCGTGTTGGCGTCGTCAGAAAGTAGCGGGAGGTAGATTTGAACTACCGATCTGCGGGTTATGAGCCCGCCGGAATCTCCTGGCTATCCCATCCCGCTATTCTGTCGTAATCCCCGAACGGTACTTAAGGACTGTGATTCAGGTGCCGTATGCGGGTTCGTCCCGCCATCGGCTGACACGTTTCCTATCGGTGGACGCGCCAGGTGAACAGGCTCTCGGCGACGTAGTTCACTACGAACGCCGTCCCGATGGCGATGAAGATCGGGAGGATCTTCCAGAGTTCCACGTCGAGGACGACGATCGAGACCGGGAGTCGACGGACGAACGAGAACGTGACCAGTTGGACCGCGAGGCCACCCGACCTGACGACGTTCGAGGTCAGGAGTCGCCGCGCGAGCGCGAAACGTCCCGACTCCCCCTGGTCGGAGAACGTCCAGTGCTCGTTGATGAAAAACATCAGGATGATGGCACACTCCGCGCCGGCGAACTTCGCGAGGTCGGGGTGGACCGCCAGCCCCTCCTTGAGCGACAGGGTGACGATGGTGTCGAGCACCGCGCCGACCGCACCCACCGAGAGGAACTGGCCGAACCGGAGGCCGGAAACCAGGGCCGTCAGGGAGGATAGCTGATCGTTACTCATTGGTAGAGTCGGGAGTGCGGTCGATCAGGGGCGTCGGGTGCGTGGTGGGTTCGGCGATGGTCGCGTGGATCGGGTCGTCGCGGAGCAATCTGGAGCGATGGCGCGCGGCCAGGAGTGCAACCCCCATCTCGACGACCGTACTCACCGGCGAGACGGTCGATTCGGGCTTGTCCTCCCAGACGACCGGCACCTCGGCGATCCGGAACTCCAGGGCAGCGGCCATCGCCACGAGTTCGATGTCCCAGGCGAATCCCGGCTCGTAGAGGTGGCTGCGAACCCGTTCCCAGGCGTCGCGGCCGATCGCCTTCGCGCCACACTGGTAGTCGTAGAGGTCGGCGTCGAGCAAGCGCCTGGCCAGCCAGGCGAAGCCGTCGCCGAGGTACCGTCTGGCGATCGTCTGGTGCGATCGAACGTCGGCGTCGGGGTGGCGTCGGGAGCCGACCGAGAGGTCTGCCCGGCCATCCAGGACCGGTTCCACGACGTCGGCGATCGATTCGGCGGGCGTACTCCCGTCGGCGTCGGCGAACGCCAGGACGTCCGTGTCGAGGGCCTCGAAGCCGGCAGTGATGGCGGCCCCTTTCCCCCGCCGTTCGGAAACGGCGTTGACCGTCACCGGGAGGGCGTCGAGCGCCGATTCGACGCCGGGCTCCGGGGCGTCGAGTTCGATCCGGATCACGTCGGGGTTCAGTTCCGTCTGGAGGGCGTGGACGTACGCTTCGAGCGTCGGTACGTCGGGGCGATACGCGGGCAGGACGACGCCGACCGAATGCATTCGGGTAGAGAGGGGCCATCGAGGGAGTAAAATGATTCGAATCCCGGCGTCCGCGGAAACCCAAAGCGTAAAGCGCCCCGTCCCGACAGATTCCGCTGATGGAGTACGGGTTCCTCGTCCGGTGGATCGTGCTGTACGCCGGCCTCTGGATCGTTGCCCTCCCGTTCGCGGCTGCCCTGTTCAGGCGGTTCCCCGACCGCGGTGCCGGACTGGCTCTCCCGCTCGCCCTCTCGACGCTGGGTATCTCCGGATACTGGATCGGCCGGGTGAGCTTCGGGCTTCCGACCGCCCTGGCGGGCGTCGTCCTCCTCGGTCTCCTTTCGGCGCTGGCTCTCTACCGCGACGTCGAGGTGGACTGGCGACGAGCGACCGAACCGATGGCCGTCTTCGCGCTCGCGTTCGCGTTCATGCTCGCGATCCGCGTCGTCGATCCCGGCGCGGTCCCCGGCGGTGGCGAGAAGTTCCTCGACCTGGGGCTGCTCAGTTCGTTGCTCCGCGGGAACTCGCTCCCGCCACAGGACATGTGGTTCGCCGGGAAGCCGATCAACTACTACTACGGGGGCCACATGATCGCCGCGCTGCTGTCCGAACTCACCGCGACGCCCCCTGAATACGCCTACAACCTCGCGCTTCCCGGGTTTTACGCTGCCCTCGTCACGGCGGCCTACAGCGTGGGCGGTGCCGTCGCGTCCCAGTTCGACCGGCCTCGGCTGGTAGGCAGCGCGTTCGCGGCCTTCTTCGTCGGGATCGCGAGCAACATTTCGACCCCGCTTCGGGGCCTCGCATACCTGCTCCCCGGCGGGACGACCGTGGCCGAGACCCTGGGATTCGCCACCGGGCGCTACGGGAGCAAGTCGCTCGTGTACGGACTGAACGAGTTCAGCTACTGGGACGCCAGCGGCGGCATGGTGGACGGGATCAACGAGTTCCCGCTGTTCGCGTTCCTCAACGGCGACCTGCACGCGCACATGATGAGTACGCCGTTTCTGTTGCTCGTCGTCGGCCTGCTCCTCAGCTACTGGCAGACGCCCATCGAGTCCCGGCGTCGCCGACGGCTCCTCCTCTTCGGAACCGTTCCGCTCGTCGGCGGCCTGCTGGGGATGATCAACACCTGGTCGTTCCCGACCGTCGCGGGCCTGACCTGGCTGACGCTGACCTTTGCGCCCGGCCACCCGGCGGACCTGCTTCCCGGCTCACTTGGAAACCGTCTTCGCGGGCGCGGGGACGGTCACTGGATCGACCGCGAACTCGATCGGACGCTCGTGGCATTCGGCGTCGCCGTCGTCGTGACCGTGGTTGCAGCGGTCGTCGTCGCACCCTTCTTCGCGGCCATGGTCTTCGGGTCGGCCGGGAACCGCCACCTGGCGGTCCTCCCCGATCGGGCGGGATTCGCTGGGTTGCTCCTCGTTCACGGGGGCTTCCTGGCGGTCGCGGTGGTGTATCTCCTCCGACGAACGGGGATTCCCGATCGCCCCGTCCGCGTGGCCGTGATGGTCCTGTTTGCGGTCGTGTTGGCCGCCATGGCCGACGTGGCGGTCGTCGGACTCGTCCTCCCGCTCTTGGTCGTCGCCTGGGTCGTCGGCCGAAACCGCGAGGACGTCGGGTTTGAGGTGGTCCTCTTTCTCGGAGCGCTGGGGCTAATCGCCCTCGTGGAGTTCGTCTACGTCAAGGAGCAGGCGGGCCCGGGACGGATGAACACGGTGTTCAAGACCTACATGCAGATCTGGGTCCTGCTGGCGACTGGCGCGGGCGCGATGGTCGCCGACGTGTCCCGGTTCGGGGGAACTGCGGCCGACCTCGCGGCGGACCTGCGCCGGGCAGCCGACTGGGTGAGGAGCGCTCGTCCCACGACGGCGTCGGATGGCGGATCGGCGGACGTGTTCCCGGTTCGGTTCGTCCGCGGATCGCGGTTCGTCAGCCGGGAAAACGCGGGCGCCGTCCTGGCGGCGGTGCTCGTAGTTTCCCTGTCGATCTACGGCGGCATCGCGCTGAAATCGCACTTCGAGGCGGGACGGGCCGATCCGACCCTCGACGCCACCGCGTTCGTCGAGGACCGCCATCCCGGCGAGGCGGCGGCGATCGAGTGGATCGACGACCTGGAGGGCCAACCGACGCTCGTCTCGGCCCCGGGGACCAACATCTACGAGTGGCGGAACGCGCCGTCGAGTCTCACCGGCGTGCCGACGGTCGCTGGCTGGGTTCACGAGGTCGGCTACCGGGGTGGCGACGCCTACTGGGAGCGCGTGGGTCACGTGGACGCCATCTATACCGGGCCCCGCGAGCGCCAGGTTCGATTACTGAAGCAATACGACGTCCAGTACGTCTACGTCGGCCCCCTCGAACGCGACCGCTACGGGACCGAAATCGAGGTCGGCGACATCCCTGGCGTGACGGCCGTCGAGGGAATACCGGGAAGCGTGACGATCTATCGGGTCGATCAGTCGAAACTCCCCGAGTAGCTGAACCTCGCCGGTCGTTCGACGCGCTGAAAATCAGGCCGTGCCGATCAAACCGCGAGGTCGCCCTTCGCCTTGATGACCTCGAGTTCCTCGGCGTCGATCCGGTCCACGTCGAGGTGATGGGGGATGTAATCGCGTTGCTCGAAGGTGTCGCGTTCGTCCTCGGTCCCGATCGTGCACCACAGCTGGACCTCGTCGGGGCCGTGCCAGTCCCCGTTCCGGGTCACCGCGAAACAGATCTGCTCTTCGCCGTCGTACTGGATGACCGCGTCCTTCCGGATCCCCGGGTCACCGGAAACGATGAGGCGCTTCATGCGCCCCTTTTTGGCAGGTAAGCCCATTAAGGGCTTCGGAGCCCGGACCCGGTTGCCGTCGGGTGGACGTTCGTCGTCGTCCCGCGGTCGGTTCCGGACGGCCGAGAGTGGACGAAGCGGGGCCGAAACCGAACCAAACGGGTTTTAAACGCCCATGTCCAAACGGCCCGTAAGGTAGATATCTATGCAGATGCCACGCCGCTTCAATACGTACTGTCCACACTGCGACGAACACCAGGAACACGAGGTCGAGAAGGTCCGCACCGGCCGATCCTCGGGGATGAAGTGGGACCAGCGAAAGCAGCGCGCTGGCTCCAAGGGGATCGGGAACCGCGGCCGGTTCTCGAAGGTGCCCGGTGGGGACAAGCCCACCAAGAAGACCAACCTCAAGTACCGCTGCACCGAGTGCGGCAAGGCCCACCTCCGCAAGGGCTGGCGCGCCGGCCGACTCGAGTTCCAGGAGTGATATTCATGCCTGGTAACTTCATCACGGTGCAGTGCCCGGACTGTGAGAACGAACAGATCGTCTTCGAGAAGGCCGCGTCCGAGGTCGCGTGTGCGGTCTGCGGTCACACGATCGCGCGACCGACCGGCGGAAAGGCCGAGATCGAGGGCGAGGTCCTCGAGACCGTCGAGGCACGATGAAGTTCAGCGGCTGGCCCGACAAAGGCGAACTCGTCGTCGGCAAGATCGACGAGATCGAGGACTTCGGCGTCTTCGTCGACCTCCAGGAGTACGAGGACAAGCGCGGCCTCGTGCACATCAGCGAGGTCGCCAGCGGGTGGATCAAGAACATCCGCGACCACGTGGCCGAGGGCCAGACCGTCGTCGCGAAGGTGCTCGACGTCGATCGGGACGCCCAGCAGATCGACCTCTCGCTGAAGGACGTCAACGATCACCAGCGCAAGGACACCATCCAGCGCTGGAAGAACGAACAGAAGGCCGACAACTGGATGCTCCAGGCCTTCGGCGAGGACGTCTCCGACGAGAAGTACGGCGGCGTCGCGAACGAACTCCTGGCCGAGTTCGGCAGCCTCTACGACGGGTTCGAGGAGGCCGCCATTCACGGTACCGAGGCCCTCGAGGACACCGACCTGACCGACGAGGAGATCGAGAAGGTCGTCGAGACGGCCCGCGAGAACGTCTCGGTGCCGTACGTCAACGTCACGGGCTACGTCGATCTCGAGAGCTCGAGTCCCGACGGCATCGACGACGTGAAGGAGGCCCTCGAGGCCGCGGAGGGCGACGGCGACATCCCCGACGAGGTCGATCTCGAAGTCACCTACGTCGGCGCGCCCGAGTACCGGATCAAGGTCCAGGCACCCAACTACAAGACCGCCGAGAGCCAGCTCGAGGCCTGCGCCGAGCGGGCCCGCGAGGCCATCGAGGCCCGTGGCGGATCGGGCGCGTACCATCGCGAGCGTCGTTCCGACGAGGAATAGATGCACTCGGACATCCGGGTCTGTGGGGACTGGAAAACCGAACACGACCGCCCGCGCTATACCCTTTCTTCGAGTTGTCCCGACTGTGGTGCGGAGACGGTCAACAGCGCGCCGGCCCCGTTCGATCCGGCGGATCCCTACGGCGAGTACCGCCGCGCACTTAAGCGTCGGGCCCGCGAGTAGCGCACATGGACGAAATCGACATCGAGGTCGTCGACGAGGCGGACCTGGATCGACCGGTGCTCGTCGAGGGTCTGCCGGGCGTGGGACACGTCGGCAAACTGGCCGCCGACCACCTGCTCGAGGAACTCGATAGCACCCTGGTTCGTCGGGTCTATTCCGAGCACTTTCCCCCACAGGTCGACCTCGACGACGCGGGCGTCGCCGAGTTGACCGGCGCGGAGTTCTATGCCGTCGAAACGGAGGGGCGGGACATGCTCGTGCTCGCCGGCGACCACCAGGCACAGAGCAACCACGGCCACTATCGGCTCACGAACGCGTTCCTGGACGTCGCCGAGGACTTCGCCGTGGAGACCGTCTACGCCCTCGGTGGCGTTCCCACGGGCGAACTCATCGAGGAGTACGACGTGCTCGGTGCGGCGACCGACGACTCGATGGTCGAACGACTCGAAGACGTGGGCGTGGAGTTTCGCGAGGACGAACCGGCCGGCGGCATCGTCGGCGTGAGCGGCCTGCTGCTCGGCCTGGGCGAGCGTCGCGACCTGCCCGCGGCCTGCCTGATGGGCGAGACGAGCGGCTACCTCGTCGACCCGATGAGCGCCAGGGCGGTGCTGGAGATTCTGACCGAACTGCTCGGGTTCGAGGTGGGATACGGTTCGCTCGAGGATCGGGCCGAGGAGATGGAGGAGGTCATCAACAAGATCCAGGAGATGGAATCCCAGCAGTCGATGGACGTTCCGAGCGACGACGACCTCCGGTACATCGGCTGAGAGAGCAGAGCTGTTTTCGAGCGGAACGACGCGAACCGGCGTGACGTTATTGGTAGTCCATCGCATACGGGGTGCCGTGCTCCCGGACTGGTCCACCACCTGGCTGGTCGCCGGCCTCCTGCTGGGCGGCGTTCTGTCGGCGCTCGTCGGGGCGGCGTTCGTCGTCGGGCAGCGACTGTACCCCGACGCGGCGGCATCAGCGAACCGGCGAACCGATGGCGAAGCCAGGCGTCGTGCCGAGATTCGCGAGTTCCTCGACGCGATCGGTGAGCGCTACGTCGAGAATCGACCGGTCGCCGGCGAGCGCGTCGCGTTCTACCTGTCCGAGCGGGACGTCGCGATCACGTTCGACGTCGAGGTGTTTTTCGCCGTTCGACGGACGGGAACGGTCGCGATCCTGTACGAACACGAGATGCCGGTCCACCACCTCGCCGCGCGCCTTCCGTTCGAGGTGCCGGACGTTTCTCATTCTACCGGGACGGATCCTAAAGATTCGATTCACGAGGCGTTCAGGACGCTCGGGGTGCCCGTCGGCGTGGACGCGGACCGGATCGAGGCCGCCTATCGCGATCGAATCAAGGAGAGTCATCCCGATCACGGCGGCGACGAGACCGAGTTCAGGCGGGTTCGGGAAGCCTATGCGGTCGCGAAAGAACACGCTAAGTCGTGAGAGACGGGACGACCGTCGAGACCGGACGGTCGATCAGAACAGGTCTTCGAGTTCGTCGTTCTGGAAGGCTTCGGAGGGGTCTTCCTGCGGTGCCGCTTCCTGTTTCTCCTGTGCCTCTCGAGCGCGCTCCATGAACTCGTCGACCCGTCGGGAGCGCTCGACGCCGGAGAGCAACACCACCGCGGCCAGTTTGTCGGTTTCGAGCGGGAAGTCCCCGCCGCGGACCTGGAGGCTGCCGGTTTCGTCCTCGAGCATGCGTCGAGCGCGCTCGACGCCCTTCCGGGGGATGTGTTCGGGATCGCCGACGATCACCAGGAGGGCCGCGTCGGCCTCGACCGCGTCGGGAAGGCTCGTCCCGGTCAAAAGCGCGTTGCGGGCGAGGCTGGTGACGGTGTTGATGTTCTCGGCTGGGTCCTCGCTCGCGACGGCACTGGCGTAGCCCATCGACGCGATGCCGCCCTCCTTGAGCGTGTTGATGACCTCGCTCGCGTCGACGACACTCTCGCCGACGCCTTCGATCACCTCGCCCGAGGCCAGGAGGGTTCCGATCCGGCGGGCGATCTCCTCGTTGATCGACGTGAAGGCCTCCTCGACGGATTCGTCCGACTCGTGCCAGGCGTCGTTGTCGATCAGGAGGGTCGCGTCTGTCTCCCGGACGAGGGTCTTCAGGGAACGTCCGGCATTGATCTGGTAGATCGACCCCTCGCTGCGGCCCGGCAGGATGCCGAGGCCGTAGACCGGGATGTCGTACACCCGTCGGAGTTCGTGAGCGAGGACCGGCGCTCCGCCCGACCCGGTGCCGCCGCCGAGTCCGGCGACGAGCACGATCGCGTCGGTTTCGGCCACCACGCGACCGTCGAGGGCGTCCGTCACCTCCGTCACGTCCGACTGCATGATCTCGGCGCCGAGTTCGTTGTCGCCGCCGACGCCGTGGCCTTTCACGCGATCGCGTCCGACGAGGACCGTATCGATGTCGAGGGACGAGAGGTCGGCCTTCGCGGTGTTGACCGCGACGGCCCCCATGACCGCGTCGAAGCCCATGTCGAGGTCGAACTCGGCGAGGGACTGCGCGATGCGCCCCCCGGCCTGTCCGACGCCGATCAGGACGACTTTCATGGGCGACACATCGAGGGGCGGGCCCTTGACGGTTCCGCCGCGGGTTTTTGTACGATCGCGCGGCGAACGTGAGCGATGGTCGGATCGATCGGTTCTCCGGATTTGCCGTGTGGGTGTCGACATCGCGTCGAGTCGGGTCGGACGTGGATCGACGCCAGCGATTGTCCCGGAAACGGTGTGATCGGTCGCCATTCGAACTGCCGTGCGGCACTGACCCGAGCGCTCGATGGGCGGTGCGTCGATGCGGTGATCGTGAGAGCGGAAGGGGAGCCCGACCGCGTCTACGCCGGCGGGCAGGTGGCGCTGCTGGCGGCCGCCGGCCGGTTCGCCGCGGCGGTCGAAAGCGGTCGCACGATTGGGGAGCCCGACCCCACTCGCGCCAGGCAGGTCCGCCGTCGCCCCGTCGCGATTGCCAGACGCCTGGCCTCCCGCGGTGGTCGGGGGGCACGAATCGCTGCCGAATCCGGTCTGGCGCTCGTCGCAGCACACGTCGGACGGTGGTATTCGGTCGGGAGTAACCCACGTGTTTCGGCGACGGATCTATATTTGTCCCTGCCGCTCTACTGGACACCCATGACGCTCCCCATCGACCCCGAGCGACTCACCGAGGAGGACATCGGCGAGAAGCGAGCGACCCTGGAGATGGACCACGAGGCGGCCATCGAGCACGTCCGCGAGGTCTTCACCGACGTCGGGTTCGGCATCCCGGTCGAGTTCTCGCTCTCGGACATCCTCAACGAGAAGGTCGACACCGACCGCGATCCGTACTACGTCCTCGGGGCGTGCAACCCCGAGGTGGCCGACCGCGCGCTGGATTCCTGTTACGAACTCGGCGGGCTCATGCCCTGCAACGTCATCGTCTGGGAGGAAGAGCCGGGGATCCAGACCGTGTATCACGTCTCGATCATGCGCATCGCCCGCCTGCTGGGCATGGCACCCGACGACGAGGAGTGGGCCGGAGTCGTCGCCACCACTGGCGAACTGGTCGACGAGGCGTACGGGAACCTGTAGCCACCCGTTTGGCTCACGCGCTCTCGGCGGCGAGCTACTTTTCGGCCACGACGACCAGTCGTTCCGCGTCGGTATCGTAGGGCGCCCCCTCCAGGTCGCCGTACGCGGCGACGTCACTGAAGCCGACGCGTCGCAACAGCTCCGAGAGTTCGTATGCCGAATACAGCCTGTGAGAGACCGTAAACGACTGTCCGTCGCCATCGACGACCAGGTGCCACTGGTTTTTCATCCAGGTCCAGTCGTCGGTCACCTCCCGTTCCTCGAGGAGGTAGGCGCCGTCGCGTTCTTCCCAGGAGCGCTCCTCGAATTTGCCGGCGAGGATCTCCTTCGCGGCGAGGCTCATCACCAGGGTTCCGCCCGGTTTCAGGGACTCGTAGAAATTGCGGGCGGTCCGTTCGTCGTCCCTCCGGTCCTCGAAGTATCCGAAGGACGTGTACAGATTGAACACCGCGTCGAACGTCTCCGGACGCTGGAACTCCCGCATGTCGGCGTGGACGAACTCGATTGCCTCGCTCGTCTCCGCCGCGTGCTCCCTGGCGTCGTCGAGGTACCGTTCGGTGGCGTCGACAGCCGTCACGTCGAATCCGCGTTCCGCCAGCGGTGCGGCGTGTCTTCCGACCCCACACGGCACGTCGAGGACGTGCCCCGTGGGTTCGACGTCCGCAAGGTCGAGCACTCGGTCGACCTGTTCCGGGGCTTGCTCGTACTTCTCGGGCGGGAACATGAAATTCCTGAACGCGTCCCAGAACGCCGGGTTCTCGTGCCATACCGGTTCGTCGTCCATGGCCCGCCGTCACGCCCGGTTCGACGTAGTTGTGTCGGTGGAACAGACAGATCTGTTCGACCAGATGCGGCCGATTTCCACCGAGACGAGAATAGCGAGGAGTTATCCGAAGTCGGCGAGTCGGGACTGCAACCCGGCGATCATCTCGGACTTGCGGCGAAGTCTGGCCAGCGGGAGCGGGAGTTGCGGGGCGATGGCCCGCAACGCCTCGTGGAACGAGTCGGCCTCGCCGTGTTCGCCCGCGACGTCCTGCTCGTCGCCCGACAGCGACTCGGGCGCACCGTCGAAGGTGTTGCGGATCGACTCGCGGACCTGCCAGACGCCGACCGGGGCCCAGTAGTCGTCGGTGACCTCCCGGAGGACGAGACACTTCGCCTGCCGGCCGCGGTCCACGAGGTGTTCGAGAACGCCCAGTCGGGCGGCGTAGTACGCCCCGGCGGTCTCGTCGACGTAGCCCGTCCGGCCCTCGTAGCCCTCGTGGGCGCTGGCGAGGTAGTAATCCGAGGCGACCGGGTTCCAGACGCTCTGGGGGCCTTTCATCTCGACCAGTTCGAACTCCCACTGGCCCGGCGCGAGGACGATCCAGTAGCGGTTGCCGAGGTACTCGTTGTACCAGACGGTCGTCTCGTCGACGCTCCGGGCGTTCCGGATGCGCCCCCGGAGGTACTTCCCGACCGTGTCGTCCACCGCGGTGATCGACCAGCGGGTGGGGACGAGGCGGCGCTGGTCGCCCTGCCCGAGCGCGCCCGCCGAGAGGATGCGGTTGATGTCGTAGACGTCGAACCCGCGCCGGTAGAGATAGGTCATCGCGCCCTCGGCGCGCCAGTCGTCGTCCTCGAGGGTCTTCTCGACCGCCTGGGGGACGTAGGGGTTCTCCGTGAGATCCACCGAGTCGGCCCGCGCGTTCGGGCCGACCGGCGTCGCGACGCCCGAACCAACGTCCACGTCGAAGGTCGGCGTCTCCGAGAGGCCGATCTCGACGTCGACCGGGCGGTCGGCGATAGCCACTTCGCGCTGGACGCCGACGAACCCGTCCCAGACGTCGTGGACGTTCACCGCGGCGCGACGGCGCGAGTTCAGCAGGTTGGTCCGGCGCTGGAACACGTCGTCGATGGAGAACCCACGCCGGTACCAGTCGCCGTCAGTGACGAAGTCCTCGGGGTCCTCGTCGGCACCCACTGGTGACAGCAGGCCCGTCGACACGTCCGGGTAGTTCGATCGCCCGACGAAGATGGAGGGTGCGCTGCTCCCCACCAGGGTGTCGCCCTGGAGGGTCCGCTCGAACCGGTCTTTCACCTCGTCCAGGTAGTCGGTGACCTCGTAGGACTTCTCTTTCGCGAGGCGGCGGCGCTCGGCCTCCTCGTCGGTTTCCAGTCCGTCGACGAAGTCCTCGAGATCCATTTGTTCCTCGCTTGGGCGCTCACCGTGATCAATCTTGCAGTAGGAAGAACAGGATCAGCGGAGGTCCAGGTGCGACCCCGAGCGTTTATTCTCGTCACTGTCGCAGATCGACGGGATGGCTGACGACCAAGTCCCCGCCGGAATGTTACACCACGTCGAACTGTACGTTTCGGACCTCGGCCGATCGGTCGCGTTCTGGGACTGGTTTCTCTCCGAACTCGGATACGAGGTCTACCAGGAGTGGCCGTTGGGACGCTCTTGGAAACTCGGGCCCACGTACCTCGTTCTGGTTCAGGCGGAGGAACCGCATCGGGACACTGGATTCCACAGGTGCACCCCGGGACTGAACCACCTCGCGTTTCACGCCGAGTCCCGATCACACGTGGACGAGATGACGGCCAGGCTTCGCGAACGAGGGCGGCCGATTCTCTACGAGGGCGATCACCCGTACGCTGGCGGTCCCGACCACTACGCAGTGTACTTCGAGGACCCGGAACGGATCAAAGTGGAACTCGTCGCTCCCGAATGAGTCCGCGATCGGGCGTCGGACCGGATACCGGTCGCTATTTGGCGGTCGAAAACGGATGGCTGGGAAGTCCTAACCGTGGATGCCCATCGCCTCGATCTGTTCCTGGTAACGGTTCCGGATGGTGACCTCGGTCACCTGTGCGACGTCGGCGACCTCGCGCTGGGTCTTTTTCTCGTTACAGAGCAGGGAGGCGGCGTAGATGGCCGCGGCGGCATAGCCGGTCGGGGACTTCCCGGAGAGGAGTCCCTTCTCGGCGGTCGTTTCGATGATCTCGTTGGCTTTCGTCTGGACTTCTTCACTGAGATCGAGTTCGGAGCAAAAACGAGGGACGTACTTTTTCGGATCGACGGGTTTCATCTCGAGGCCGAGTTCCTGCGAGATGTAGCGATACGTCCGTCCGATCTCCTTTCGCTCGACGCGGGATACTTCGGAAATCTCCTCGAGACTGCGGGGGATGCCCTCCTTGCGACAGGCCGCGTAGAGCGCGCTCGTGGCGACGCCCTCGATCGACCGCCCGCGGATGAGGTCCTCGTTGAGCGCGCGCCGATAGATGACGCTCGCGACCTCCCGGACTGATCGCGGCACGCCGAGCGCGCTCGCCATGCGATCGATCTCGGACAGTGCGAACTGGAGATTGCGCTCGCCAGCGTCCTTGGTGCGGATCCGTTCCTGCCACTTGCGCAACCGATGCATCTGGCTCCGTTTCTTCGAGGAGATAGAGCGACCGTAGGCGTCCTTGTCCTTCCAGTCGATGGTCGTCGTGAGCCCCTTGTCGTGCATCGTCTGGGTCGTCGGAGCCCCGACGCGGGATTTCTCCTGGCGTTCCTGGTGATTGAAGGCGCGCCATTCCGGGCCGGGGTCGATCTTTTCCTCCTCCACGACGAGACCACAATCGTCGCAGACGAGTTCGCCCCGATCGGAGCTTTTCACGAGGTTCTCGGATCCACATTCCGGGCACTCGCGTACCCCTTCCGATTCCTCGCTTTCCTCCTCCCGTTCTGGTTCGCGCTCCCGCTGGCGGGTGGACCTTGTCATCGCACTTTTATAGTAGCAGGATCGAATGCCTTAAACCCTTGGTCTATATTCCGTCGTTGCATATGGTCAGAACCGGTGTCGTCTCGCAAAATCGCCACACTGCGATGGGGTGGGGTAAATTTCACTTCTGTCGATAGCAAAAGGCTTTAGTCAGGATTGCCCAGGCCTATACGATGCCGGTCATCGAGTGCGACCCGGAACGGGCGCGCGAATCGCTGGAGGCGGCGGGTGTGGCGGTCTACGAGGGTAACACGGAGCACGAGCGCTGGCGCGCCACGCGCGGTGGCGCGACGGCCATCGCCTACGACGACAAGATTGTGATCCAGGGCGAGCGCCCGCGCGACATCGAGGCCCTGTTGCGCGAGAACGGCGGCCGCGCCTACGTCTACTTCGACGGGGCCAGCCGTGGCAATCCGGGACCGGCAGCCGTCGGGTGGGTCATCGTCAACAGCGACGGCATCGTCGCGGAGGGCGGCGAGCGAATCGGCGAGGCGACGAACAACCAGGCCGAGTACGAGGCGCTGATCCGCGCGCTCGAGGCGGCCCGTGACTACGGGTTCGACGAGATCGAGGTTCGCGGGGATTCGGAACTCATCGTCAAGCAGGTCCGCGGGGCCTGGAACGCGAACGATCCTGGACTCCGCGAACGACGCGTCACCGTTCACGAACTGCTGGGCGCGTTCGATACCTGGTCGCTCGAACACGTCCCGCGCGAGGTGAACGAGCGCGCGGATCGACTGGCGAACGAGGCGCTGGACGATGACTGATCTCCCCGACGAGGCGATCGCAACGGCGGAACGACTGACCCGACTGGCGCGGCGGGCCGTGGACGAAAACGAACGTGACGCGTACCTGGAACGTCGGGCGGCAATGCTGGGCGACCACGGCTACGTGGCCCGCGTCCGCGAGGACGACCTCGGCGAAACGCTCGTCCTGTATCCCGGCGACTGGGTCGACGCCGAGGGGACCGTCAGGACCGACCGGATCGAGGACGTCGACCGTGCGGTCGAGGTGTCACTCTCCGGTCCCGGCGATCCGGACGAGTGGGACGCGACCGACGCGCACAACCGCCAGATCGCTGCCGTCGTCCGGGAGGACCACGGCGACGTTCACGGGGACAACGCCGAGGCGTTCGCCGACTTCATGAGCAATCACTACGCGAAACGCGTCGAGGCGACGACGCCCGAAGAAATCGAGGAGTTCCTCGCGGAGTACTTCCCGCGCAACGCCTGGCCGTCGGACGACCAGCGCTCGGTGATAGAAACGTCGCTGGAGTACGTCTTCGAAAAAACCGACGTGGAGACACCCTACCGGAACTGACGTTCCCCCTGTTCTCCGCCGCGATTCGTCGCCCGATGGAACCCGCTTATTCCATCAGGGACAGGATCTGCTTTTTCCGGCTCTCGTCGATGACGATCTTCGAGAGTTCCCACTCCATCTGGTCCAGCACGGCGTCGAAGCCGTTGTCGGTGAGTTCGTACTGGTTGGTCCGCTTGTCCAGTTCGCTCTTCTCGACCAGGCCCATCTCGACGAGGTCGTCGAGGTTGGGGTACAGGCGCCCGTGGTTGACTTCGCTGCCGTAGTAGTCCTCGAGCTCGCGCTTGATCGCGAGGCCGTACATCGGCTCCTCGGCCAGGATCACGAGGATGTTCTTCTGGAACGCAGTGAGTTCGCGTGCGATGCCCGAACTGCCGGTAATCGACTGTGCCTCTGACATAGATGTATACATGTCACGGAGCTATATAACAGTTCCCAACCACTCTCGGGTTTATCTTCGAGTATTCCAAGCCGGTGCGGTCGACGTCCAATGGATCTTTCGGTAATTCGAGTGTTTCATTGGTAACAATCCAGTGGTATCATTCGGAATTCGTCATCATCATGGCTAATTGTGCGACTCTTCCTTTCAGAAATCGGCGGGTAATTTAATAATTTTGTCAAACCCGAGAATTTCGACTGTGCGTGACGGTTTCGAGGTCGTCGTTTCGGGTCGTGGTGTGGGCCCTGACCGTGCCGCGCCGATTCGCTGGCGGGCAAGTCCCTGATACAATGCGAAAGGACTAACCGCACACCAATCCCAGCCCCGAATCACATGGTGAACCTCTGGGAAGACCTCGAGACGGGGCCGAACCCGCCCGAGGAGATTTACGCGGTCATCGAGTGCCTGAAAGGCGAGCGCAACAAGTACGAGTACGACAAGGACGTTCCCGGCGTCGTGCTCGACCGGGTGCTTCACAGCAACGTCCACTACCCCTCTGACTACGGGTTCATCCCGCAGTCGTACTACGACGACGAGGACCCCTTCGACGTTCTCGTCCTGGTCGAGGACCAGACGTTCCCGGGTTGCGTCATCGAGGCGCGTCCGGTTGCCCTGATGCGCATGGACGACGACGGCGAACAGGACGACAAGGTCATCGCGGTGCCCGTCGAGGACCCCCGTTACGACCACATGCAGGATCTCGAGGACGTGCCCCAGCATCTCCGCGACGAGATCAGCGAGTTCTTCGAGACCTACAAGAACCTCGAGGAGGGCAAGGAGACCGAGACGCTGGGCTGGGAGGACAAGGACGCCGCCAAGGACGCCATCGAACACTCGATGGACCTCTACGAGGAGCACTTCGGCTAACGCCGACGCCTCGAACCCATCCACATGTTCTACGACAATCGAACCGACGGGAGCCACACGTCCGTCGACGCCCTCCGGGACCAATACGAGGACGACCTCCGCGCCGCGATCGAGGACGTCGGGATCGACAGGGCGGTCGAGGAGACCGGAATCGACCGCGAGAGGCTCGCGACGTTGTTGGAGGAGTCGTTGCAGGACGCCGATCCCTCGCTCTCCGAGGCGGCGGCGATCCAGTCGCTGGCTCCGGGAACGCCGGGCGCCGACGAGATCGTCGACCTGGCCGGTGATCACCTGCTACTCGGGATGAGCAACGCCATCCTCGACGTGGACGGACTCGATCGCCGTCTCGACCTCGACCTCGGTCCGAAGACGATACAGCGAAAGATCGAACGCCGGGAGTCGATGACGTTCGACGAATTCGTCCGGTTCCAGCACGTCATCGCACGCGAGCAAGCATGACTGGGGGTGACCGATGAACGTCGCAATTCTGGGCTGTGGCTACGTCGGCCTCGCGCTCGGGTCGAGACTCGCGGCCGACGGTCACGACGTCGTCGGGGTACGGCGGTCCGACGAGGGACTCGACGCGATCGAAGACGCGGGATTCCGCTCGGTTCGCGGTGACGTCACCGACGCGGAATCGCTCGAAGCCGTTCCCGACGTGGATTGGCTGATCTTCGCAGTCAGTCCCAATACGCGCGACGTGGGAACGACCAGGGCGGTACACGTCGGCGGGATGGAGACGGTTATCGACGCGTTCGCCGACCGCGAATCGCCGCCGGACCGCCTCGTGTACACGTCGACCACCGGCGTGTACGGCGACCACGACGGTGCCTGGGTCGACGAGTCCACGCCGATCGATCCGTCGACCGAGAAGCTCTCGGTCTTCGCCGAGGCGGAGCGGATCGCGCTGGAGCGGGCCCCCGACGCCGGGATCGACGTCACCGTCGTACGGTTCGCCGGACTGTACGGCCCCGACAGGTGGGGCTTCGACCGGTATCTCGAGGGGCCGGTCGCGGAAGGGTACGTGAACCTGGTCCATCGCGACGACGCGGCCGGCGCAATCGCGCACCTCCTCGAAAACGATCAGGCGCGCGACGAGGTGGTCAACGTCGCCGACGACGAACCGGTCTCGAAGTGGGACCTCTCCGAATGGCTCGCCGACGCCCGCAACGTGGAACCGCCGGCCCGGGTGACCGTCGAGAACTATCTGGTCGAAACCGACCTTCCGGAGAGCGCACGACGGCGGGTGGAATCGAACAAACGGGTGTCGAACGAACGCCTCCGGGAGTACGGCTACGAACTCGCCTATCCGACGTTCCGGGACGGGTATCGCGAGGCGATCGAGGGGTAGCGTCCCCGACCAGTCCCTGTCGAGAACGGCGTTACCCTGGGATATTGGCCATTCGGCTCGACGATGACAATCTTCATGGGCGTCGGCCGAGTGTTCGGCTAGCATGGAAGGGGTCGTGGCGCCTCCCGTGGCGTCTTCCGTGGGGAGCGCCGTCGGGCGGGTGAACGAGGTGCTCGGAGACCTCGACCCACTCGTCCTCGCCGCCGGGGTGGTCGGGACCGTCGTCATTCTCGTTGCGCTGGGGATACTGTTTCGACGGCTCAGGCGTCCGAAGGGCGCGCGATTTCGTCGGGCGCTCGAGCGTGCCGACGAGGTTGCCGTCCTGATGCACCCCAACCCCGATCCCGACGCGATGGCGACCGCGATGGCGGTGGGCCACCTCGCCGAGACCGTCGACACGGAGGCGACGCTCCAGTACCCCGGCCAGATTCGTCACCAGGAGAACCGGGCGTTCCGAACGGTCCTCGATCTGGATCTGAACCGGATCGAGTCCCGATCGGAGGTGGGTGCAGAGCGGGTCGTCCTCGTCGATCACAACGAGGCCCGGGGGTTCGCCGGTGCCGAGGGCATCGACCCGTACGCGGTGATCGACCACCACCCCGGGGAAGGGACTGGGTCGGCGTTCACGGACGTCCGGTCCGAGTATGGTGCCTGTGCGTCCATCGTGGCCGAATACGTCGAGGGACTCGGGATGGACGTCGAAGCGCCGAACGAGAACGACGACGAGGAATCGGACACCGACGCGCTCCCCTCGGACGTCGCGACGGGACTGGTCTACGGCATCCAGACCGACACCAGCAACCTCACGCGGGGCTGTACCCGTGACGACTTCGACGCGGCCGCGTTCCTCTATCACGGCATCGACGAGGACTGCCTGGATCGGATCGCGAACCCGCAGGTGTCCGAGGAGGTGCTCATGCTCAAGGCCCGGGCGATCCAGGAGAAGGAGGTCCGTGGTTCGTTTTCGGTCTGTGATCTGGGGGCGATCGGCAACGTCGACGCGATCCCGCAGGCGGCCGACGAACTGATGCACCTCGAGGGGGTGACCGCCGTCGTCGTGGTCGGAGAGAACGACGGGACCCTCCACCTCTCCGGGCGCGCACGGGACGACCGCGTCCACATGGGCGATACGATCGATAGCGTCGTCGATGACATCCCGATGGCGGACGGCGGCGGCCACGCCCGGATGGGCGGCGGACAGATCTCGATCGACCACATGCAGGGCATCGGCCCGTCCGAGGGCCTCTCGCGCGAGGAGTTGACCGAGCGACTCTTCGCGGCGATGGCCGGCGAGCGCTGAGTCGGTCGTCGAGTGCGACCGGTGTTCCGGATCCCCGAGAAAATCAGCTCAGTTCCTGCCACTGGCGCCCACAGTCCGGACAGGTACGGATCGTCCCGACCTCGTCGGGATCGTTTTTGGTGTCCAGTACGGTTTCGCACTCGGCACACATGAGTCGCTCGTAGGTGTCCCGTTCGAGTTCGCCCTCCCGGAGCCCTTTCCGGACCGATTTCATGCCCGGACGTACGGCGGCGATAATAAAAAACCCCCACCCGGATAACTTTCGATTCGAAAGCTTTGAACGGGGGCTTTCCGTATCACTCCCCGTGACTGATTCGGTCCGGATCTCCGAGACGCGCCGCCGTCGACTGTTCACCTCGCTGTGTTCGATGGTGTTCCTGGTCAACATGGCCAGGATCGTGTTCGCGCCGCTCCTGGAGCCGTTCAGGGACACCTTCGGGCTGACAGCCGGAGCGGCCGGGCTGATCGCCACCCTCGCGTGGCTTGGGAGTGCCCTCCCGCGGCTCCCGACGGGATACCTCCTCACGAAGGTCCCGCGCCACCGGGTGGTCCTGGGAACGGGCGTCCTGTTGACCGGATCGGCGATCTTCACGGCCCTGTCGGTGTCCGTGCCGATGCTCTACGTCGGTGCGCTACTGATGGGGCTGGCCAGCGGCGTCTACTTCATCTCGGCCAATCCGCTCATCAGCGAACTCTACCCCGACCGGATCGGCCGGGTCATCGGGGTTCACGGGACCGCGAGCCAGGTGGCCGCGGTCCTGGCCCCGCTGTTCGTCACGGTCGTCCTGGCGGTCGCGGGGTGGCGACAGGTATTCTGGCTGATCGCCCTCGCCGCGGCGGTCGCGACCGCCGTCTTCTACGTCGTCGCCAAGCGGGCGACCATGCCCTCGGCGGGTGCGTCCGATCGTCATCTCCTGGTGGCCCTGCGTCGTCAGTGGCCGATCATCCTGAGCGGGGTGGCCATCATCGGGGCGACGGGGTTCGTCTGGAACGGTGTGTTCAACTTCTACGTGACCTATCTCGTGGAGGCCAAGGCCCTGAGTAACTCGGTTGCCAACACGTTGCTGACGGTCGTGTTCGCCGCGGGGGTTCCGGCCTTCTGGGCCACTGGCCGGATCGCGGATCGGGTGCCCAACGTCCCGCTGATGCTCTCGATCCTCGGGGGGTTCGTCCTGTCGCTGTTCGCACTGACGATGACCTCGAGCCTGTGGGCAGTGGTCCTCGTCAGCGTCGTCATCGGGTTCGTCATCCACAGCCTGTTCCCGGTGATGGACACCTACATGCTCGGGTCGCTCCCGGACGAGAACCGCGCGAGCGCGTACGCCATCTACAGCGCGACGATGATGCTCGTCCAGGCGGCCGGTAGCGTCGTCCTGGGATCGCTCCGGAGCGCCGGGTTCGGGTTCGACCTGATCTTCCAGGGTGGTGCGGTCGGACTCGTGGGCGTCCTCGTGGTGCTCCTGGGGCTCCACGCCGTCGATCGGCTTCCGAAGGGTGGCACCGCGTAAAACTGTCGTTTGGCTCAGGGTTTTTGCGTCTGTAGCGCGACCTATACCACGATGGAATACGTTCAGGAGCGGGTTGCCACGCTCCACGCCCTCGTCGACCCGATCCCGGACGCACCGGTCGACCGGGCGACGGTGGTCGTGCCGATGACCGAACGGGAGTACGCGGGGCTGGCGACGGAACGCGTGCTGAACACCCTCGAGACCGTCGATCCCGGGCGGGTGCTCGTGGCCCTCCGTGCGCCGCCCGACCGGATCGGTCCGTTCCGCGAGTGGCTGGAATCGTTCGATCTGCCCCTTGAACTGTGCTGGTGTAACGCGCCGGCGGTCGATTCGCTGCTGGACGAGCACGACCTCGGGGGCGAGTTCGGCAAGGGACGGGACGTCTGGCTCGCGCTCGGGCTGGCGGCGGCCGGGTCGGAGTACGTGGTCGTCCACGACGCCGACGCGAAGTCCTACTCCGAGGCGCACGTCCCCCGACTGCTTGCCCCGCTCGACGGCGAGTTCGAGTTCGTCAAGGGGTATTACGCCCGCGTGGAGCACCGCCGCCTCTACGGTCGGCTGTTCAGACTGCTATACGTCCCGCTCGTCCGGGCGCTGGCGGACGCCCACGACGCCGCCATCGTCGAGTACCTGGCGGCCTTCCGGTATGCCCTCTCCGGCGAGTTCGCGATGACGGCCGATCTCGCCCGGTCGGTCCGGGCCCAGCGGACCTGGGGGCTGGAGGTCGGCCTCCTCGGGGACGCCTTCGACGCCGTCGGCTTCGGCGGGACGGCCCAGGTCGATCTCGGGTTTCACGAACACGATCACCGGGCCGTCACCGGCACGAGCGGGTTGACGGACATGAGCCGGGAAGTGGCCGAAGCCCTGTTTCGCGTCCTCGAGGACTCCGGCGTCGATCCGGAGTACGAGACGCTCCCGACGCGATATTGCGAGGTGGCGCGCGGCTTCGTCGATCGGTACGCCGCCGACGCCGCGTTCAACGGGCTCGAGTACGACCGGACGCACGAACTGGACCAGGTCGAGGCCTACGCGGACGCGATCCGGCCACCGGGGACGGACCGGCGACTCCCGGCCTGGTCCGACGCGCCGTTCGATCCGGGGGCGATCCGGGCGGCCTCCGAATCGGCAGTGCAGGACGTTGCGGAACGCTGATTTTCCCGGGCGAACCCATCGCTACCATGGACCTGGACCACGACGACCTCGCGGGCGTGCTCGACCTCTTCGGGGGGCTGACGCGGGACGAACTCGACCGGGCGCTCGAGGAACTCGCCTTCCGTGCCGGGGACCCCGACGACGTCCCGGACGAGGACGTACTGGCCGACGCGGTCGATGCGTTCGCCGTCGTCGAGGTCGAGCGGGGAAACGACACCACGTGGTTCTTCCCGGGTCCGAACGCCTTCCCGACGATCCCGGAGCACGGCGAGGACCTGCCACAGATCCTCGGGGTCGACCGGCGGTCGATCGACCGGGCAGCCCTCGGCGAGGCGGCCGTCGACCGGTTCCGCGAGGCGGCCGCCACGGCCGTCGATCGGGGCGACGAGGAGCGGATCGCCGAGTTGATCGATCTGAGTTACGAGATCGAGGCCTGGGCGCCGGTCGACCTGGCCTCGGTCCGGGATCGACTCGACGCCGCCCTGGAGTGATTCGGGGCGACGACAAAAACAGGCCGAACGGATGAAGCTAAAACGGAGGAACACGTAGCCCGGGCCTGAGAATGGATCTCAGTCGCGTGGCCAACCACTCCCCCCGGCTGATCACGGACGAGCGGCGTGACGCGGGGGTGCTCATCCCGGTCGTCGAGCGTCCGGAGGGGACGGGCCTCCTGTTCACCAAGCGGTCCGACCACCTCGACGAGCACCCGGGCCAGATGAGTTTTCCAGGTGGCGGCCACGAACCCGGGGACGAGGACCTGCGGGCGACGGCGCTGCGGGAGGCCAACGAGGAGATCGGGTTGCTGGCCACCGAGGTCGAGATCGTCGGCCAGCTCGACGACATCCGGACGATCACCGAGTACGCCGTGTCGCCGTTCGTCGGTCGGATCCCCGATCGCGAGTACGATCCCAACGACGGCGAAGTGGCCGAGATCGTCGTTTTGCCCCTGGAGGGGCTGCTGGACCCGGAGAACTACGAGTTCGAGTGCCGCGACCATCCCCACTACGGCGAGGTCACCATCCACTACTTCCACGTGGACGGCTACACCGTCTGGGGCGCGACCGGCCGGATCCTCGTGCAGTTCCTGGAGTTGACGACCGACTGGATCGTCCCGCCGGCGAGGGCCGACGCGGGGGATGATTGACGGCGACCGCCGGGGTCGTGGCGGATCCGAGCGATAGCTTTTTGTAGCTTTCAGTCCTGCAAGCACAGTACATGGTCGCACAGACGATGGATCGCGTTCCGGCTGGACAGTAATCGAGCTATTCTCGAGTCCGTAGTGGAGGTGTACGCCGATGGCGTCTAGTGGTAGCGCCGTCGAGCGCGCCGGCATCGACGCCGTCGCGCTGAAGCCCACCGAGCACGACCTCTCGCGCGCGGCCGACCTCGCGGTCGAGACCGTTGCGAT
>DATFIX010000345.1:0-26864 GCA_035269625.1 Natrialbaceae archaeon | reverse complement strand
CTCGGGGGCGAGGTCGTGACCTTCCTCGGAACCGGCGCTTGCGGTGCCTTCACGACGTTCTCCTCGTTCTCCTTCGAGACGTTCCAGCTACTGGAACGCGGCAACCGAACGAAAGCGATCCTGAACGCCTCGGTGAACCTCGCCGGGGCACTCGGCGCGGTTGCCCTGGCAGCGCTCGTCGCCTGATCGAAAAACCGCCTACAGCGTGAACGCGAGGGGGACGCCGAACGTGATCGCGAGCGATATCGCCGCCACCACGACACCGATCCCGATGTCTCGGGCCGAGTAGGCCTGCTGTGGGGCCGTCATGCGTTCCCAGGTCCGCCGTTCGGTCCCGTGTTCCGTGGGTTCGTCTTCCCCAGCGTCTTCCGAATCCTCGGTCATAGACGATCGTTCCGCTTGATTCCACTTAATCGTAGCCCTTCGTGCAACCGAGGGGCGCCCAGAAGCCGAGCCCCCGGACGAGACCCCCGGCTTCCCGACCCCTTTTGGTTCCCGGTCCCGGAAGGGGAGATGTTCGACCCATGCCTCTGACGAAGCGGATCATTCCCTGCATCGACGTGGATCTGGACGATGACGGCGACCCCGCGGTCTACACCGGCGTCAACTTCGAGAACCTGCGATACACCGGCGACCCCGTCGAGATGGCCAAACGGTACAACGAGGCGGGTGCCGACGAGTTCGTCTTCCTCGACATCACCGCCTCCGCCGAGGGTCGCGAAACGATGCTGGAGGTCGTCGAGGACGTCGCCGACGAGGTGTTCATCCCGCTGACCGTGGGCGGTGGCATCCGCACCACGGACGACGTGAAGGAGACCCTCCGGGCGGGCGCGGACAAGGTCTCGATCAACACCGGTGCGCTCGACCGGCCCGAACTCATCGAGGCGGGTGCCGCCGCCTTCGGCAACCAGTGCATCGTCATCTCGGTCGACGCCCGCCGCCGATACGACGAACAGGGGGAACACTACGTCCAGGCCGACGGCGAGTCAATCTGGTTCGAGGCGACGGTCAAGGGCGGCCGCGAGGGAACCGGCATCGACGTGATCGAGTGGGTCCAGGAGGCCGAGGCGCGCGGCGCCGGCGAACTGTTCGTCAACTCGATCGACCGCGACGGCACCCTTGACGGCTACGACGTTCCGCTCACGAAAGCGGTCGTCGACGTCGTCGACACGCCCGTGATCGCCTCGTCTGGCTGTGGCGGTCCCGAAGACATGTACGAGGTGTTCACCGAAGCCGGGGCCGACGCGGCGCTGGCGGCGTCGATCTTCCACGACGAAACCTACTCGATCCGCGAGGTGAAGGAGTATCTCGACGAACGGGACGTTCCCGTTCGGCTCTGAAACGCCACGCTCTCGATCCGTTCGGCCGGTTCAGGCTGCGCTCTCGTACGCCTCTGTGAAGTCGTCGACCTTCTCTTTGACGACGCCGGCCGCCGCCTCGATCGCGTCCAGGGGTTCGGTGCCGTCCTCGGTCTTGACCGTCAGGATCGGCTCGGTCTGTCCGCCCGACTGCTCGGGATTCATGTCGTAGGTCGCAGCGGCGACGCCGTCGATTTCGAGCAGCGCTCCCTTCAACACGTTCATGAAGGTGTGATCCTCGCCGCCGATCTCGATCGACAGCTCGTCGTCCTCGTGCTCGATGACCCGCAGTTCCATAGTGTCGGTTCGAAGACGGGCGCGTTTGTAGTTTACGAGTCGGACTGCCCGGGTTCCGCTACTCCGTGCCGGTCAGGGCCTCGCTCGCTGGCGCGATGTCGATCGTGGTTCCCAGGTCATCTTCGACGGCACGCTCGTACAGCAGGGCGGCCCCGGCGACGGTCTCGATCCCGGTCCCGCCGCTGTCGAACAGCGTGATCTCGTCCTCGGCCGTCCGGCCCGGTTCGACGCCGGCAACGACCTCGCCCAGTTCGGCGTGGATGTCCTCCTCCGTCACGACGCCTTCCTCCATCGCCAGCATGAACGCCCCGGCGTCCATGGTCGCCCGCTTGCGAAGGTCCGGAACGTAGGTCGCCCGCCTGAGGGTCGTCGCGTCGATCTCGCGTTTCTTCGGGTGGTACTGGCCCATGGCGGTGACGTGGGTGCCCGGTTCGAGGTCGTCGCCGTCGAAGACCGGTTCGCTCGCGGTCGTCGCCGTGATCACCACGTCGGCCCCGTCGAGGGCGGCCGAGGAACTGGCGACGGCGGCGACGGCGGCGTCGAGACGCTCGTTCATCTCGCCCGCGAACGCCTCGCGGTGCTCCTTGGTCGGGGAGTAGACGTCGACCGTCTCGAAGTCACGGACCGTGGCTGCCGCGCGGAGTTGGCCGCGAGCCTGCGCGCCGGACCCGATTACCGCGAGCGAGGTAGCGTCCTGGCGGGCCAGCGCGTCGATCCCGACTGCACCGGTCGCGCCGGTCTTGAACGGATTCATGCTTGCGCCGTCCACGATAGCGAGGGGTTCGCCGGTCTCGACGTCGAACAGTGGCGTGACGAACCACGCGTCACCCGCACCGAACCCGCCGTCGTACATGTAGCCACCCATGACACCCGTGTCCGGGAGGATCGCCATGTACCCGGTCAGTTTCCCCGCCGGGTCGTCGTTCACCAGGGTCGTCCGCGGCTCGGCGGGTGCGCCCTCGCCGCGCTGGCGATAGCCCTCCCCGACCGCGTCGACGAATTCCCTGGGCGTGGCCAGTCCCGATACCTCGTCGCTCGAGAGAAATCGTACGGCTGTCATCCCACGCCCGTTGGAGTGCTCGAAACAAAAGCCTCCGCCTGCCGGAGAACGCTATCGGCCCGAAAAATCTAGTTGGCGCCGTCCTCGACGCTGATCGACGCGGTCGTAGCGTCGACGTGGGTCGTGACGTCCGGTTCGACCGAGTCCACGGGCGCGTTGACGAACATCGCGTGCCCGATGACGCCGACCGAGACGAGCGCTCCGAGAGGGACGGCAGTGGTCAGATCGAAACCGGCGATCGTGAGCGCTCCCGCGATCCCGACGAGTGCAAGCGGGATCAGTCCCAGAACGGCGTCGTAGTACTCGGTCATAATTCGATTAGAACAACGTCCTCAAAACATATAGTTGTTACTCCTGTAGCCAGCACGTATTCACTATGTTAAACACAGGTAGCCACTGTGATTTCATTGTAGTGGTTATGCATAAGTTATAGACCGTCGAATCGTGGGACGCGAGAGTGATCGACACCGGACGAGTCGAGTCGAGCTTTTGACAACTGGGCCGCTTCGGGGGAAACCCAACTCTCGCTGGTTGGCAGCATGTGACACGTGAACCCCCAGAGACGCCGAATTCGGAGTCTTGACGTGCCGGGAAACGAGTCCATCGATTGTGAACAGTAACGACCGGGCCATCGTGGGACTGGTGACCCTCGCGCACGCGATGGTCCACACCTTCGAACTCTCGATCCCGATCCTCATGATCGAGTGGCTGGACGCGTTCCCGGTCACGAAGGCGACGCTCGGGATCATCGTAGGGGCTGGGTATGCCCTGTTCGGGATCGGCGCGCTCCCGGGAGGCATCCTCGCGGACGCCGTCGGATCGCGTCGCCTGATCGCGTTCTCCCTTGGCGGCATGGCCGCCGCCTTCCTCTTGGTGAGCGTCGCCCCTTCCGTGATCGTCCTGGCCATCGCCCTGATGCTCTGGGGAATCGCGGGCAGCGTGTACCATCCCTCGGGACTCACCCTGATCAGCAAGGGCGTCACCGAGCGCGGGGACGGTCTGGCCTACCACGGCATCGCGGGCAACCTCGGGACGGCCCTCGGTCCCCTGGTGACCATTCTCCTGTTGCTGGTCTTCGACTGGGGGACGACGGCTGCCCTGCTGGTCGTTCCGGCCCTGGTTGGCGCCGCTGTTGCCCTTCGGATCGACGTGGACGAGACGGCCGCAGTCGAGGTTACCGACGGCGGCACGCCCCAGGCAGAAGCGGTGACGTCGCTGTCCGACTTTCTCGTCGACGCCAGGGGCCTGTTCGTCGGGGGGTTCGTCCTCGTCTTCGGCGTCGTGATGATGTCCGGCCTCTACTACCGGGGCGTCCTGACGTTCCTGCCGGACGTCATTGCGGGGTTCGATGCGATGTCGGCGACGTCGGTCGCGGGGGTAACGATGGAGCCGAGCCGGTACGTCTACGTCGGACTCCTGATGGTTGGCACGGCCGGGCAGTACGTAGGGGGCACGCTCAGCGATCGGGTTCGTCCGGGTCGGGGCATCCTCGGTGCCTACGGCGTTCTCGCTCTCCTGGCCATCGTCTTCGTCCCGATCGCGAACGTCGGACTCGTCCCGTTGCTCGTACTCGCGGCACTCCTGGGCTTTTTCCTCTTCATGGTCCAGCCGATCTACCAGGCGGCCGTCGCCGAACTGACGCCTGCCGGAACGCGCGGGCTCTCCTACGGGTTCGTCTACTTCGGCACGTTCGGGATCGGGGCGGCCGGCGGCGCCATCGCCGGCGTGTTGCTCACGTACGCGAACGAGTGGGGCCTGTTCCTCTTTCTCGCCGGCGTCGCGGCCGTCGCCTCGACGCTGGGGCTCGTCCTCCTCACCCGCGAGTGAACGCCGCGTACGCCATTCGCCAGACGAGCAGGACGACGAGCACGGTTCCCGTCACGACGACGCCGAAGGGCCAGCTTACGCCCCCGTGGAGCCAGGGCGAGGACCGAAGCACCAGTCCGACGTTCGCGCCGGCGAACCAGGTCACGACGAGCAGCCGGAGGTCGGCGACGAGGGGCCGGTCGGTCCGGGCGTAGAGTCCGGCCACGCCGGCGAAGACGAACCACCCAGCCAGGAACGGGGCCAGGGTCCCGACCACGCGACCGGGATCACCGATCGGGTCGAAACCGTGCTGCAACTCGCCGGCGATCAGGACGGCGATCACAACCAGGGTGTCGAGCGCCGCCAGGGTGCCGTTTCCGGGGTCCAGAACCCGACGAGAGGTCGAACCGGGGGACATGGGAGACGCCTGGGATCCCGTCCCTAAACGCCATTCGATACCTGCAAAACCGGGTCAGGTCCCGTCAGGTTTCGTCGCGGCGACGGTGTAGACGAACCCGCGATCGGGGATTTCGGCGCGCAGGCCGGATTCCTCGGCGAGACGCGCCAGCGAGTCCGGCGTCAGGAACGACGAGTCGAACCCGATCAGGTGTTCCCCCAGGACCAGCCCCCGACCGCGGATCGTCGAGGGATCGAACTCCCGGACCACGAGGACGCCGCCGGGACGAAGCACCCTGGCGGCCTCCTCGATGGCCACTCGCTGTCGGCCGACGTGGTGCCACGAATCGAGGAAGACAACGGCGTCGACGCTCTCCTCCCGGATCGGGAGGGTCGCGGCGTCGCCCTCGACGACCGGAAGCCCGTGCCGTCGGGCGACGCCGAGCATTCCGCGGGCAGCGTCCACCACCGTCCAGTCGACCCCGGATACGGACCGGGCGGCCCGGCCACCGCCGCCACCGACGTCGAGCCCCTGTTGCACCGGTCGCTCGGCCCGGTCGAGTCCCGCCGCGATCGCCTCGCCGTCCGCGGCCGGCATCACGAGGTCGTACGGCCTCGCCAGCCAGTCGAACGGGAGGACGTCCCCGTGTCGGCTCATGCCCACCCGGAACGGCCCGAGACACTTCAGGGACCGGATTGACCCGGATATCGGCCGGTGTCGCGAAACGAAACCATGGCTGATGATACTTCGGCTGAAGGCCCCGGCGGTCGTGGTACCAACACTCTCAGAAGTCTTATACGTCACCCGGGGTTAGGGGTGTTTGTAATGGCAAACGGTACTGTTGATTTCTTCAACGACACGGGCGGTTACGGATTCATCACGACTGAGGACGCGGACGAGGACGTTTTCTTCCACATGGAGGACGTTGGCGGCGCGGACCTCGAAGAAGGACAGGAGCTCGAGTTCGACATCGAACAGGCCCCCAAGGGCCCGCGCGCGACGAACGTCGTCCGCGCCTAATTCCTGCAACGCTGTCGCCGATCGGCGACACTGACACACGATTCGGTTTTATCGAAACAAGCCCCTGAGCTACTGCCCCGGAGCCACAGCGTTCCGGGGAACGCTTTTGCCGTCCCCCGGCGCATCCACCGCGCATGAACCGGATCTTCGCGCTCGGGGCGGCACTCACGGGGCTGGGAATCGCCGGTTACGGCCTCGGCATCGCCATCGACTATCCGGGGCGAGCGTTCTCGGTCACGGCCGTGATGGTCGGCGTTGCGATGCTGGCCGTCGGCTACGGCGACGGGGGTGGGTCAGCGTGACCGTCGAAACCGTCGTCTACGACGAGACCGGGGTGGTCCTCCGGGAAACGGAAACGAGCGAGGACCTGGCCGCTGCCCGCGACGAGCAAGGCACGACCTGGGTCCGTGCCTGGAACGCCACGGCGGACGAACTCGAATCCGTCGCCGAGGCATTCGATATTCACCAACTGGAACTCGAGGACGTCCGGACGGACGGCCGGCCCAAGGTCGAGGAGTACCCGAACCACACGTTCGTCCTTGCGGCGGCGGCGACGCTCCGGCGTGGCGAAACGACCTTCGAGGAGGAACTCCAGGTCGACACGGTCGGCCTGTTCGTCGGCGAGGGCTGGATCGTGACGCTCTCGACGACCGTCGTCGACCCGGTGCGGCGGCTCTGGGACGCTATCGACCGCGGCGAGGGGCGTCTCCGGTCGCGCGGGGCGGACTTCGCCGCCTACCGCATCCTGGACGGTATCGTGGACGGGTACTACGACGTGCTCGACGAGATCGCGACCGACATCGAGGCCGTCGAGGACCTCGTGATCGAATCCCCGGACGAGGAGACGCTCGGGATCATCACGGGCATCCGGCGCGAGTTGCTGTCGATCCGACGCCTGCTCTGGCCGACTCGCGACGCCGCCAGCGTCCTCGCCCGGGGCGATCCCGACCAGATCGGCGAGGCGACCGAGAAGTACTACCGGGACGTGTACGACCACCTGGTCGAACTCGTCGAACTCACCGAAACCTATCGAGACCTGGCGGCTGGCGCTCGCGAGGTCTACCTGAACGCACTCTCGGCCTCGACGAACGAGGTGATGAAGACGCTCACCGTCGTGGCGACGATCGTCCTCCCGCTCACCCTCGTCGTCGGCGTGTTCGGGATGAACTTCGCCGGCGGTCCGTACAACATGCCCGAACTCGGCTGGCGGTTCGGCTATCCGGCGACGATGCTGGGCATGCTCGGGGTTGCAGTCGTGATGATCGCCTACTTCCGGCGGGCGGGCTGGCTGTAGGCAGTCCGTTGGCTATCAGGCCACCGACCCGTCGTCGCGACGGACGAACGCCAGGGTCGCCGGTTCGAAGAAGTAGGTCGATCCGCACTCGGAACAGGCCGTCCGGAGGAGTTCCTTGTGCTCGTGCATGCGCCAGAGGTCCTTCTGGCTCGACTCGACGTCGAGCGTGACGCTCTCCCCACAGCCCTCGTAGTTACACGGGAACCGGACGAACCAGTTGGGCACCGACAGCGCGCCCAGGGGAGCGAGTTCCGCCCGAAGACGGCTGAGAAGGTTGAAAACCGTCGCCTGCGGGTTGTCGTGATCGATCGCCACCCCGTCGACGCGATCCACGTAGCCGCCACGGGAGGACGGATCCTCGTAGAGTGGCACGACCGGGATGCCCTTGGCGATGGCGTAGCCGATCTCCTGGTTGACCCACTGGTTCGTGGCCGCTCGTTCCGTGAGGACGGCGACGAGGACGTCGCTGTTCCGGATTCGTCCCTCCAGATTGTGGCGACTCCGGCCGGGTTCCACCTCCTCCATCGCGATGTAAACCCCGAACGGCATGTTGCGGATCGACGTGAACAGTTCCTGGACCGTCTCGAGGTCAGCCGGAGCGTGCGAGACGAAGACCTGCTCCGCGGTCATACGGGAACGTCTTCGGGAACCACCTAAGGTCTTGCGCCCGTCGACGGGGTGAAACCAAATCCGGGTCAGACGGACGAAACGAGGTCCCGAAGGACGGCTCGCGGGTCGTCGGCCTTGGCCACGCCGCTCGCCAGGAGAACGCCGTCCGCGCCGAGGTCCGCCGCCGCGGCGACGTCCTCGCCAGTCGAGATGCCGGCACCGCAGAGGACGTCCACGTCCTCGTCCACCTTGGCGGCGGCGTCGACCGCGTCACGAACCACGTCGGGATCTGCCTGGCTGACGGGCGTTCCCGTCCCGATGAGTTCCGGCGGTTCGATCGCGACCGCGTCCGGACCGAGTTCGGCGGCCGCGGCGATCTGTTCGGGCGTGTTCGCACAGACGATCGTTTCGAGACCGGCACGGTCGGCCGCCGCCAGCCCGTCGTCGATGTTCGCGAGGGTCAGCCGTCGCTCGGAGTGGTTGAGCAGCGTCCCGACCGCACCGGCGTCCCGGACCGCTCCGGCGAGGGTGCTACCGGTGTGGCTACCGTGTTCGACCGGACTGACGTGCTGTGCCCAGGTTTCGACGCCCGTTTCGGCGACGGCGTCGATTCGGGCCGCCTGCGGAGCGACGGCGACTTCGGCCGACGAGTCGGCACCGACGTCCTTTGCCGCCGTCGCGATGGCGACCGGATCGCAGTCGTACGCCTTGCAGTTGACGAGAACGAACATACCGAATCGGCCTCCGGGCCGCGACTAATAGCTTGCGAGAACGGACGGGACGATTCGACGGTCGGTCGAAACGATGCGCCGATCAGTCCTTGCGCTTCACGACGTCGCCGAGCGTGGTGCCCTCCGTCGCGGAGTCGCTCTCCCAATCGCTCTCCTCATCCGCCCCGGCTTCGGCACTCAACGAGATTCCGAGGAAGCGCTCGAGTTCGCGCTGGACCTCGTCACTCGGGAGGGTTTCGCCCCGCTCCAGTTTGCGGATGAGGCTGGCCTTCTCGTTGAGTTCGTTGGCGAGGTCGGCCTGGGATAGCCCCTCGCTTTCACGCGCGCTGCGGATTCGTTCGTCGTAGTCCTGGGCCAGTTCGTCCATGTCGTCGAACGGGTCGCGGCGGCCCCCACTGCTCCCGCCGCTTCGCGAACCCCCGGAACTGCTGGAGCCACTCGACGAGTCGCTCGACCGCCCCGACGAACTGGACCCGCCCCCCGATCCGGTCGAGTACTTCGTCGAGGTCGTACTCGACTCCTGGGTCTGGACCTCGGTCCCGAAGTCGACGCAGCTTTCGCACACCTCGAGTTCGGCCCCTTCGACCTTGATGGTCCTCGGTGACGACGTCTCGGCGCCACACATCTCACACTGAACCATGTACTGACGTTCGCCGCGGCGATGTATAAATGATACGCCGCGCCCGGTCCGACGACGGCCCGCCCTGTCAGTCGAGGCGACGCCAGGCCCCGAGGAAGCGTTGGACGGCCGTCAGGTGGCCGACCACCGCGAGGAACACGAGCACCCAGCCGATCAGGTCGAGGCCGAAAAGGGTGTCACGAACGACGACCGCAACGTACCCGACGATTCCGATGATCGCCAGTCGATCCGCGCGGCCGACGAGACCGCCGTAGGCGCGATCCAGGCCGACGGCCTGGCTCTGGGTTCCAAGGTAGGAGGTCATGAGGACGCCCGTCACCGCAGCCAGACCGAGACCGTAGCGGTCGATTCCGGCCGCGAGGCCGGCGACGACGACGATGTCGGCGTACCGATCGAGGACGTGATCCAGGAGGTCCCCGGCCCGCGAGTCGACCCCCTGTCGCCGCGCGAGAGCGCCGTCGAGCAGGTCCAGCCAGCCGTTCAGCGCCACCAGCGTCGAGGCGAGGAGGTACCAGATCGGCCGCGTCCCGCCGAGGAAGTACGCGACGGCGGCACCGATCGCGGTCAGGAACGCGATGGCGCTGACGCCGTTGGGCGTCAGGCCCAGGCGTTCGGAGACGTCCACCCAGGGTTCGAGCGTCCGGTTCGCCACGGGTCGCAACTGATCGAGCGTCATGCGTTGGAAGGGGGTTCGGGCGTCACAGGTACTCGGTGAAATCGACGGTTCCGGCACTGGGTTCTCGCTCCCCCCGGATCACGGCGTCGATTTCCGCCGCTACCGCCGACGGCGATCGATCCGTCGTGTCGATCTCGTAGACGGCGTCCATGCCGTGGCGCTCGACCGCCTCGGCCAGGATCACGTCAAGCGCCTCGCTCTCGGCGTTCTCGTCGATGGACGCCTCGCTCTCGTCGCGCCCCTCGAGACGTTCGCGAAGGACGTCCGGCCGACACCGGAGAACGACGACCCGGTCGGCGTCGAGGTGGTGCGCGAGGTGGGATTCGATCACGCAATCGTCTCGGTCGCCGATCCACTCGCGAATCGCGTCCAGGTCCGCGATCACGCTGTCGCGCTCCTCGTCGACGTCCCCGAACAGTTCCTCGTCGCGAATCGCCTCGTTGAGATGGACGACGTCCAGATCGAGGCTTGGGGCGAATTCGTCCGCCAGGGCGTCCGTCGCGCTCGTCTTCCCGGTCCCCGGCGTGCCCGTGACGACCACCCTCACTTCGCGAGCACCTCGTTGAGTTCGCGGACGGCAAGTTGGGTCTCCGATTCGGACCCGACCGTCATTCGAATGCACGAGGGCAGGCCGAAACTGGTCGTGTCCCTGACCAGGATGCCCCGCCGTTTCAGCGCCTCGGCCACCGCGGTGCCGTCGCCGACCTCGATCAGCACGAAGTTGCCGCCGCTCTCGTAGGTCGGTGCCCGGACGTTTTCGTGGATGTATTCCCGGCCCTGTCGGGCGGCCTCGACGGCTCGATCGACGTGGTCCTGGTCGCCAAGCGCGGCGAGGCCGGCCCGACAGGCGAGCGCCCCGACCGAGAACGGCGTCGTCACCGTGCCGTACGCGTCCGCCCACTCCTCGGGCACGAGGGCGTACCCGAGACGGAGCCCCGCCAGGCCGTACGCCTTGGAGAAGGTCCGAACCACCGCGACGTCGTCGCGCTCGTCGAGCAGGTTTCGCGCGCTCGGTTCGTCGGTGAACTCGCCGTAGGCCTCGTCGACGACGATCAGCGTTTCCTCGTCCGTCGCCTCGGCCAGGGTTTCTATGTCTTCGAGGCTCATCTCGGAGCCAGTCGGGTTGTGCGGCGTCGTCACGTGGACGATCCGTTCGCCGTCGTAGGACGACAGGACGGTCTCGGGCGTCTGGGCGAAGTCCTCGTCCTTCGAGAGTTCGTAGGTCGCGACCTCGCCGTGATGGAACCGGGCGCTCATTCCGTAGTAGGCGAATCCCGGGTCGGGCACGAGGACGGTGTCGCCCGGATCGATGGTGGCGCGAGCGAGATAATCGAGGGCGCCATCCCCGCCGTTGGCGAGCCAGACTTGTTCGTTGTCCACCTGCCAGCCGTCGGCGATGGCGCGGGTGAGGTCGGTGTGAATGGCCTTCGGGTAGGCGTGGACGCCCTCCGCCCCGTCGCGGATCGCCTCGACGGCCGCCAGGCTCGGTCCGAGCGGGTTCTCGTTGGAGGCCAGGGCCAGGAACTCCTCGGGATCGCGGCCGAGTTCCCGGGCGACCTCCTCGATGCCGCCCCCGGCCTCGTACCGGGGGTGGTCCGACAGGTCCCGTGTGTGCATGATCGGGAACAGTGGTCGGCGAGCCTTAAGGATGCCCAACGCGGTAGGCGACTCGATCAGCGACCGACGCCATCCGCCTTCGCCTGCGCACGCGAGACGACGTCGGGTCGCCCGCTGAGATCGATCCGGACCCGTTCGGCCCCGTACTCGACGTCCCGGACGTCGCCGTGGTCGTGCGCCCACGATATCACGCCCATCGCCTCGTCGCAATTGGGCATCTCCAGGGTCGCCGTCTCGGTCGGGAGTCGATCACGGAGGCGGTCCGTGAGGTGTTCGACGTTCGTTCCCTCCCTGACGCTCACCGGGATCGCGTCCGGAGCCAGGTCCTCGATCGTTTCGCGACGCTCGGCGAGGGTCGCCTCGTCGATCGCATCGATCTTGTTCAGGACGGTGATCACCTCGTCGACCCCCTGCGCGTCGAGCACGGACAGGGCCGTCTCGAGTTTCGACCGGAGTTCCGCTGCTCCGTCGGTGGCGTCGGCGACCAGGAGGACGCAGTCGGCACCCTCGACCTCCATGAGGGTCGAGGAGAACGACTCGACCAGCCAGTGGGGCAGGTCCGAGACGAACCCGACCGTGTCGGTGAACAGCACCGGTCGCCCGTCGATCGTCCCACGACGGGTGGTCGTCCGAAGCGTCTTGAACAGGCGATCCTCTATCGGGGCCGTCGCTTCCCGATCCGGATGATCCGGTTCCGCGTCCCCCAGCGAGAGGTCGTCGGCGATCCGGTGCAGGAGGGTCGACTTGCCGGCGTTCGTGTAGCCGGCGATGGCGACGAGGTCGAACCCCTGCTCGCGGCGGGCCTCGCGATGTCGCTCGCCGGGGTCCGGCAGCGCGTCCAGTTTTCGCTCCAGTTCGTCGATGCGGTCGCGCACGTCGTACAGCGGCGTCCCCGACTCCGTGACCCGGTTCAACAGCCCCTCGTCGCTGGCCGCGCGGATTCGCGGCAGTCGATACTGGAGTCGAGCCAGTTCCATCTGGAGTTGGGCCCGACGAGTCTCCGCTCCGTCGGCGAAGACGTCGAGAACGAGGCGATACCGGTCCAACACTGCTGTTTCGTCGGGCATCGCCTCCCGGAGGTTCACCGTCTGCTGTGGCGTCAGTTCGTCGTCGATGACGAGCGCGTCGGCACCGCTCTCGGCCACGCGGGTCGTGATCTCCTGGACCTTTCCAGCCCCCAGGTTCGTCCCCGGATCCTCCGGGCGCGTCTGTGTGAAATCGTCGACGACCGCGTAGCCCGCGGCCTCGGCGAGACCGCGGATCTCCTCGGTGTCGACGGGCGATTCGTCGCGTCGTGCCGCGATGACGGCACGTTGGGTTCCGTTACTTGCTGTCATGTGTCGAAATCCGATCGACTGTCGTCCGTGGTGGTCGTGATCGTGGCTCCCGAGAACCGCTTCGGCGACAGCGACGGCGTTCCGACGGGGCGGGCGACGTGACGGGAGCGATCGCTACTGGCGAACGATCGAAATCGGCTCCGCCAATCGATACGTCGAGGCCCCTCCGAGGGACTCGGCGGACGGGCGGAGACCGATCAGAACAGAGACGAGGTGGTCATCGGTCGACTGTCGAAATGGTTGGTCGGTCACCACTTAACGTTACTCCTAGCATGTCAGCGAATGTCATTCACGACACGTCACAGGTTTTTTCTCGTTGCCACCACGGTCGAACGAACATGGAGCTCCCGGACGACTGGTCGACGGACACCGTCCACGCGAACGGCGTCGACCTGCAGTACTACCGAACCGGGGACGGCCCACCCCTCGTCATGGCCCACGGCTTCTACGAGAACGGGCGCTGCTGGGACCCCCTGGCCTCCGACCTCACCGACGAGTACACCGTCGTGACCTACGACGCTCGCGGGCACGGGAACTCCGCTGCACCGGAGACTGGCTACGGCATCGACGATCGAGTGGCGGACCTGGTGGGACTCCTCGACGCACTCGCCCTCGACGATCCGATCCTTCTGGGACACTCGATGGGTGGATCGACCGTGGCCTGGACCGCCGCGAAACGCTCGAGGCTCCCGAAAGCGATCGTTCTCGAGGATCCGGCGGGGATGTACGGCGAACCCGACATCGGTCCCGAAGAGCGGGTCGAAATCGTCCACGATAGGCTCGACGAGTGGTCGAACGCGTCGATCGACGACCTTGCTGCCGAACACGACGACCTCGATCCGGAACTCGCTCGACGGATCGCGAGAGCCCGCACCGAGTGCTCGCCCCAAATCGCCGAAATCGCCCGCGAGGGGTACCCCGATCTTCCGGACGCCTTCGGCGAAATCGATTGCCCGACCCTCGTGTTGAAATCCGACGCCGATCCAGAAAAGCGCGTGGAAGACTTGGAGGCCGCCGAGGCGCTCGTCGACGGCCGCCTCGTCCACGTTCCGGGTGCCGGTCACACCGTCTTCCGGGATCGATACGACGCGGCCGTAACGGAACTTCGAACGTTTTTACGGCGGCTCTGACGGGGCTCGCCGTCACTCGGAGACGATCCGGGAGAAGTTCTCGAGGGTTTTCGGGGCCGTCGAGTCCTCGAACGAGAGGTCGTTGTCCTCCCAGTGGTCGCGGTACTCGTCGACGATGTCCGTCGTGAACTCCGGGTGGTACTGGACTGTCCAGATCGGCCGGTCGCGATGGCGGGACGCGAAGTACTCGTTGTAGTCCGTCCGGCCGATGGTTTCCAGTCCCTCACCGGGTTCCGTGACGAGGTCCGAATGCAGCACCGGGACGACGGGGTCGACGCCCTCGAGCAATTCGTCGTCATCGAACGACGCCGTGACCAGGTGGTATCGCCCGACGCCGCTATCGACGACGGTCCCCCCAAGCATTTCGTGGAGCAACTGGTGCCCGAAGCAGATGCCCAGGATTGGGATTTCTCGATCGATCGCTTCCTGGACGAACTCCTTTTCGGCCGTGATCCAGGGTTCGTCAGGTTCGTCGTACACACCGGCTTCGCTCCCCCCGATGACGATCGCATCCACGCCGTCGAGGCTCGGATCGCCGTCCTCGTTCGGGTAGTTGAACAGCTCCGACTCGGGAAGACGCTTGGCGATTTCGTCCGCCATGTAGCCGCCCTCCATCGAATTGTCCAGTATCAGAATCATCTTGTCTAAAAATTCGACGGGCGCGGTTTAATCACTTCCGGGTCGCTACCCGGTTGGTATTTCGATTTCGAAACCGCTCGCCTGGACGCCGGTCGCCGCCCGGACCGTCAGGCGATCCTGACGTCGTGTTCCAGCGTCCCGACCCCCTCGATTTCGATCTCGACGTGATCGCCGTCCGTCAGCGGGCCGACGCCGGCCGGCGTTCCCGTCGCGATGACGTCGCCGGGCTCGAGCGTGACGTAGGCAGTGATCTCGGCGATCAGGTCCGGGACGGAAAACACCATGTCCGCCCGACTTCCCTTCTGGCGAACCTCACCGTTGACCCTGAGTTCGAGTTCGGCGTCGTCGGGCACTTCGTCGGGAGTCGCCAGCACCGGCCCCATCGGAGCTGACCCGTCGAAGGCTTTCCCGCGAACCCAGTTCTGCTCCCGGCGCTGGTCGTCGCGGTTCGAGACGTCGTTCATGACGGTGAACCCGGCCACGACGTCCATCGCGTCCGCCGCAAGAACGTGGCGACACTGCTTGCCGATCACGACCGCGAGTTCGGCCTCGTGCTCGATCAGGTCCTTGCCCGTCGGCGGGACGATGGTGTCGCCGTGCCCGGCGAGGGCGTTCGGCGGTTTGAGAAAGAGCAAGGGCCGGTCTGGGACCTCGCTATCCCGTTCCGCGGCGTGATCGGCGTAGTTGCGACCGATACAGACGACCTTCTCCGGGTCAGCGGGCGGCAGAACGTCGACTTCGTCGAGGTCGTACCGATCGCCGCCGAACGAGACGGCGTCGCCGTGCCACTCGCCCGTTCGAACTGCACCGGCAGGATCGCGGAATCGTACCTGCTTCATATCCTGGAGCGTCTCCCGCTATCGAGATAAACGTGCGGGCGCTCGCGGCGGTCACCGACCGAAGCAGGTATGACGGTCGAAACCGCCCCGAAACGGGGGCCCCGAGACGTGTGGGCATGAATCGCCCGACACGAGTGCGACAGGAACGAAAGCGTTAAACGACTTTGCCCGGAAGGTGAGAGCGCGGCGCGCTCGGTTGGTGTAGTCCGGCCAATCATTTCGGCCTTTCGAGCCGATGACCGGGGTTCAAATCCCCGACCGAGCACTTCTCGAACGAACGTAGTGAGTGAGAGAGGAGCGCAGGGAGCGGGATTTGAAGTAGAGAAGTCGCAGCCGCGAGCGAAGCGAGCGGACCGTCTTCGCGTGGTTCAAATCCCCGACCGCCTATCCTGTCGCGATCAAGTTCGTGAGCGACAGGATTGTTTGGAGCGGAAGTTGAGCAGACCGAACGCGCGTAGCGAAGCGAGCACGTTCGGGCGAGTTCAAATCCCCGACCGAGCATCCCGTCTCGAATTGCTCATTAGAGTTCGATCCGTTCGACGAGCTTGTCGTCCTCGCGGTCCTCCTTTCGGTTAACGGCGACGATACGAACGAGGTCTTCCAGTCCCGAGCTCTGCAATTTGGCCTTGAGCAGGTTGTCGACCTGGTAGACGCCCGCGGCGTTGGTCATCTCGATTTCGACCAGGACGGGTTTGCCGTTCCCCTCCATGACGGTGACCTCGCGAATGGCCTGGCTCGAAATCGTGTCGATCCCGCGGCCACCCTTCTCGTAGGGCATTCGCGACCGACCACGTTCCATGTCGAGCGCGTCGGCGACGCGGATGACGCCCGCCTCGGTCGTGAGGGGGTCCTCCGGCGTGTGATGGCAGAGAATCGCGTGGAGGACCTCGCCTTTCATTCGGACGGCCGCGGCGGTGTCGTAGAACTCGGGGAGAACCCGGTCGAGCACGTCCGACGCGAGCGGGATCGAGTAGTAGACGTGCTCGTCCCGGTGGACCACGTGACCGACGTCATGAAGGGTGGCCGCGAGCGCGATGATGACCGACTCGTCGGCGGGGTCGAGTTCCGAATGATCGCCCGCACCGTTGAACCTGACGTCGGCCTGCTTCAGGAGTTCGTACAGGCAGAGTGCTCGATCGCGGACGATCCGAATGTGCTCCTCGCCGTGGTCGTTGTATCCCTTTCGCGCGACGGGATTGACGTTCTGGGCCTGTAGAAACGTCTGGATCTCGGGATCGTCCGAAACGAACGCCAGAACCTCGTTGAGTCGTTCGTCGGGAAAGGCGTGTTCGGCCGTCGGATCGTACCGCCCATCTTCGTCGTCGATGGCGTCGCTCATAGCTGGTTCTCGGGCGCGTGCGGAAAAAGTCCGTTGGGGAGGGAGATCGTCGTCACTCGGCCGCTTCAGCGGCCGCCGCACGGACAGCGTCGTAATCGGGTTCCACGCCGGGATCGTCGCTGACCCAGGTCCAGGTCACGTTACCGTCTCGGTCGATAACGAACACGGACCGTTTCGCGAGGCCGTGGAGGCCCAGATCCTCGAAATCCATCCGGACGCCGTACGCGTCGACGATCTCGCGGTCGAAATCGCTGATCAGACCGAACGAAAGGTCGTGCTTGTCGCGGAACTCGTTGAGAGCGAACGGCGAGTCGACGCTGACGCCATAGACCGTCGCTCCCACGTCCTCGAACGCCGACAGCTGATCCCGGAAGGTGCACATCTCGTCCGTACAGACGCTCGTGAACGCTCCCGGGAAAAACGCCAGGACGATCGGAGCCTCGTCGAGGCCGTCGGAAAGCGTGATCGTCTCCACGTCGCCGTTAGCGAGCGGTGCAGTGAAATTCGGTGCACGGTCTCCAGTTTCGATCATTCACCCCCAATAAAAATCCCCCACCACATTGACAGTTTCGCACTCGGTTCATATCCACCGCTCCGGAACGAGCAAAAAGCCTATAATTGCCAGCGGGTAAGGTACGGCCAGAGATGGCACTTGAAACTGTACCGCTGTTCATGCCGGGGACGGGCGGGCCGCTCGAGATCGGCCTGATCCTCCTCATTGCAATCCTGCTCTTCGGGGCGAACAAGATCCCGAAACTGGCGCGATCGACCGGTGAGGCTATCGGCGAGTTCCAGAAGGGTCGTGAAGAAGTCGAACAGGAACTGGAAGAAATCCGGGACGGCGCCACGAAGAGCCCCACCACAGGGACCGAGACCGGGACGTCGACGCGCGAAACCGAGTCCAGCACGGAAACGGCGCAGACCCCGTCCGATCAGGAAACGCAGACTGAAACCGACACCGACGCGGAGACGCAGGAATAATTCAACCGTTTTCTCCCGGGCGTGTGGCCTAGTGGACAGGGCGAGAGGTTCCTAACCTCTCGATCCCGGGTTCGAATCCCGGCACGCCCGTGCAACGAGGCGCGGAGCGCCGAGTGAACCGGAACCGTGATTCGAACCACGCGAACCCGAGTGGTAGCGAGGGTTCGCCATCGGGTTCGAATCCCGGCACGCCCGCTCGACTCACCCCGTTCGTCTCGCGGGCGTCCCGTAGTTCGCAAACGCAAGCGTTTGCTCACTCCCGGCACGCCCGTGCAACGGGGCACGGAGCGCCGAGTGAACCGGAATTCACCGCGCGAATCCACGCGCTCCCGGAGTTGCGCGTCCGTCGGCAAACCAAAGGGGCATCTTCCTTCACACTCGGTCGGCGGAGACGAGCAATGACTATCGTACGGCACCGACTGTGGACAAACGAATAGAGGTGATCTACGGGAACGAGATTTCATTTTGAGTATTAAAGGAAAGAAATTTGGTTCGACGTGGATAGAAGTATAATATTGGTATATATTATCCACTGCCAACACGTCCATAGATTCTACGCGTGCCATTGACAAACACTCCCGTAGCCTGCAGGAAAGAGGGTCGTGACCGGGTCCTGGATTGTATTTATATACTTTGAGGGATTAACTACAATAATTAGCTTAATACATTTTCATCCTAAACTATTGTTCCTATCTCTTTATATGCAGAATTTTTGCTATTGAGGCCCCTTAGACAAGATATATCTAATAATAATCGAGTTTAGAAACCGATTATCAAATCTGAGATTCAGTAAAAGCTTTTTTGACCAACCGTGAGTAGAGGGGGCCAATGGCTATCAACGACGCCGACGGATCCGAATCCGGGCAAATAGAGGGCATGGAGAAGTCGGAGCCATCACCGGGAGACGGTCGCGACGATGGCGACGGCGGTCCCGTCCAGGGATCAGACGTCCGCGTCGGCGAGTACACGTGGGACGACTTCATGGAAGAACACGGTCACGAAGCCGAAATATCTCACCTCTATGAAAACCCTTCTGGCCGACCGCCGAGCGAAAGTGGCGATAGTCTGGGCCTCGAAAGTAGCGACGATCTCACGTCGTCGGTCCCCTATGGAGAAGACTGGGACGCAGTCGACTTCGAACCGGAAGCGTATCTCGGGTTCCACCCGGACGACGTATTCCACCTGATCTCCGAAACGGCAGCACCCCAGGGCAAAGCCCTGCAACGAGTCGTCGCTCGACACACGGACGCCGAAACGACCCCCGTTACGAAAGGCCGTTGGATGTGGGAACACTTCAAGCAGGAATATTACTACGACGAGGATGGCAATCCACCACGTCGGGACGATGGATCCGTAATCCCGTTCCGGCCCGAAGAATATCTGGGGTTCAACCCGGAGCAGACCGAACAACGCCTGAGCAAAGCGGAAGACTTCGCGACCGAACTCCACGATATCGTCGAGGAACGCACGGTGTCTGTCGAAGAAGAACTCGATGAGGACGAATTCTTCTCGACCGCCGAGGGCAACACCACGGTTGTGAATCGGTACGACCTGGAGAAGGCAGTCCCGATGGAGAAGAAACCCTACTTCCGCGAGGAGGATCGGTACTGGGTCAACAAGCCCTACTCGTTCGTCGTCCTGTTCCACTCCGAAAAGGAGAACGAGAAAAAATACTACGCCATCGAACCGTACCTCAACGAAATCGAGACGGAGCTCAAGGAGTTCCTGACCGGAAAACTCCGCAACGCGATCAAGTATTCCGACGATACGATCGCTGGGGCTGACGACGAAGAGGATCGACCGGCAGTCATCGCACGGGAAACCCGTCGCCTGCTGGAACGGTACGACCTCTTCGAAAAGAGCGCTAGCAGTTCGGATGGGGGGATCCTCGACCAGATAAAGTCGATGGTGGGGCAGGAACTGCCGGAGAAGACGGAAACCCCGGGGGGACTCGAGGGGATCAAAACGCGCCCCGAACCCGTGGTACTGGAGGAAAACCCCGAAACGCTTTCCGAATACCAAGTCGAGAAGCTCCTCTACCACCTCAAACGGGATTTCGTCGGGTACGAACGCATCGACCCGATCAAGCACGACATCAACGTCGAGGACATCTCGTGTGACGGCTGGAACTCCCCCGTCTTCGTCTATCATACCGACTACGAACAGATCATCTCGAATATCTATCACGGTAAAGACGAACTGAACGATTTCGTCGTCAAACTCGCCCAGCGATCCGGGAAGGGCATCTCGAAACGACGACCGCAGGTGGACGCGACGCTCCCGGACGGATCTCGTGCCCAGTTGACGCTCGGGCGGGAAGTGTCCGACCACGGGACCAACTACACCATCCGTCAGTTCAAGGACGTCCCGTTCACGCCGATCGACCTCATCAACTGGAAGACGTTCTCGCTGGACGAGATGGCCTTCCTCTGGCTGTGTATCGAGAACAACAAGTCGCTCATCTTCGCCGGTGGGACGGCGTCCGGGAAGACCACCAGCCTGAACGCCGTCTCGCTGTTCATCCCGAGCAACACGAAGGTGGTATCCATCGAGGACACCCGCGAGGTCGAACTCCCCCAGCGCAACTGGGTCGCGAGCGTCACTCGCCCCTCGTTCGGCGAGGACGACACCGGCGACGTCGACGAGTTCGATCTGCTGGAAGCCGCACTACGTCAACGTCCCGACTACATCGTGATGGGGGAGGTCCGCGGTGAGGAGGGTCGTGACCTGTTCCAGGTGATGTCGACGGGACACACTGCCTACTCCACGTTCCACGCCGACACGGTCGGCGAGGTACTCAAGCGGTTCACCACCGACCCGATCAACGTCTCGAAGACGATGTTCACCGCCCTGGATCTGGTATCGATCCAGACCCAGACCCGGGTGCAGGGCACGAAGGTCCGCCGGAACAAGAACCTCACCGAGGTCAACCACTACGACGCGGAGAACGACGAGATCAACGTCCAGGACGTCTACCAGTGGCAGGCCGAGACCGACGAGTTCCTGAAGATGTCCGAGTCGAACACGCTGGACGAGATCAAGTTCGACCGCGGATGGAACCAGGAACGACTCGACGAGGAACTGTTCAAGCGGCGGGCCATTCTCGCGTATCTCATCAAGAACGGCCTGAGCGAGTACACGAAGGTCGCCGCGACGATCCAGGCGTTCATCAACGATCCGGCGACCGTCCTGACGCTCATCGCGAACGGGCAACTGCAGGCGGCGCTCGAGGACCTCCGGGAGATGGAAAGCGTCCTGATCGACGTCGACCCCGAGAAGGAAGCCCTCGTGCCACGACCCGAACCGGGCGACGAAACGTACAACACCGCGACGGACATCCTCGAACGGGCCGAAGAACGGTTGTTCGACGACTACCGTGGACAGATCCCGAGCGGCCTGGGTTCCGCACTGGCGGGGGGCGAGGCCGAGGCCGATGCGCAACCGCCCGAAACTGTTCCGGCCGACGAAGCCGGGACGGGATTCGATTTCGGCGAGGGGTCCGAGGAGGAAACCGCCGACACGGGAAGCGTCGACTTCGGCACCAGCGGCGAAACGAACCTCGGTGGCGGTGCGGCCGTTACCGGGGAAGACGAGGTTGCATCGTCGGGTCCCGACTGGTTGAGCGACGAGGGCGGATTCGACTTCGGCGAAACGGATCTCCTGGCGGAGTCATCGGAGTCCGCACCGGACGAAACGGCGAAAGCCGAGGCAGCCGCGGAATCCACTGGGACGGAGGCCAGTTCGAAGCGGGACACGTCCGGCGAACCGAGGTCGGCGGCGGATGAAAGCAACGGCGAGACGGACGACGAGCCGATTTTCGGAACGCCGGATGACCAAGGACTGTTCGGTGACGACCAAGGAGGACTCTTCGAGAGCGAAAGGGACACCGAAGCGGATGCCGATACCGAGCAGGAAGACAGCACAGCGGATGCCGATACCGAGCAGGAAGACAGCACAGATGACCTCTTCGGTGGGACGGAACATGCAGAGGGACGTCCGTTCGCGTCGGCCAGCACCGACGACGACGGAGGTGGCGGCATATTTAGCGACGTAGACGACGACGGGGAAGACAAGTTCGATGGCGGATCGATCTTTAGCGACGACGATCCGTTCGAGGGCGGGGACGACTCCGAAGACGAGGGTGACAAATGAGTCTGGATACGATCGACGGATCGGGTGCCCCGGGCGGTTCCAGCGACAGCCTCGGCGACGCGTTTTTCCCGCTATACGAGCGGCTGTTCAGCGAGGATAGCGACTTCGTCGCCGACGTCGACAAGAAACTCGCCCAGGCCCGGATGACCGACACAGTCGAGATGTACCTCTCTCGGTCCCTGGGCATCGGGGTCATCAGCGGCCTGGTCCTGTGGATTCTCGGGACGTTACTGGGGTATTTCCTCTTCGCTACCGGGATCATCGTCGTCAACGACCTCGTGGGGGCGACCTTTCACAACGAAACCCTGATCGCGATCATCGAAGCGCTCCGCGTGCCGTTTCTCATCTTCGTCACTGGTCTCGTGCTCGGCAGTATCGGGTTCGCACTTGGATTCGGCGCGCTGGTCGCCGTTCCGTACTCCAGAGCCTCCTCCAGAAAGCGAGAGATCAACATGCTCCTGACCGATTCCGTCTCGTTCATGTACGCGCTGTCGGTCGGGGGCCTGAACCAACTGGAGATCCTGGAGGCGATGGCCAACGCGGACGACACCTATGGCGAGGTGGCCCGGGAATTCCAGAGCATCGTCCAGGAAACCGAGTACTTCGACACGGACTACCGGACGGCGATCCGGAACCAGGCGATGGAAACCCCCAGTGCCGAACTGAGCCAGTTCCTCACGGACATGCTCTCGATCATCAACAGCGGGGGTGACATGGAGGACTTCCTGAGTGACAAGAAGGACAAGCACATGCGCACCGCCAAACAGCAACAGGAACTGACGCTCGAAACCCTCGAGCTGTTCGGCGAGATGTACATGACGCTCTCGCTGTTCCCGCTGTTGCTCATCATCATCCTCGTCATCATGCAGATGCTCGGGGAGGCCTCCACCAGAATGTTGTTCGGCGTCGTTTATGGGCTAGTTCCGCTCACCGGACTCGGGTTTCTGGTCCTCATTTCCACGGTCAAACAGGACGAACCCGGTGACGGGTACCTCCACCCGGCGAATGCGAGCGAGCGACTCGAAGCAGGGAAAGGTGGAGTCCTCGATCTGGGGCTCATCGAGTCGTTCACTGGCGACTTCGACGTCTTCGATCGGATCAAGAGCCGGGAAGGGACGTACGAAACCATTCAGGTACTCAAGGCACCGCATATCTTCTTCAGAGACAACCCGCTGTACACGCTTGCACTCACGGTCCCCGCCGCGCTGGTAGTCGTGGTCACAGCAATGGTCACCAATGCCGTTCCGCTGGCCTGGGACGGGACCTGTGCCGGGAAAAACGCTGCCCAGGTCGCGTGTAGCAGTTCGAACGTCGCGTTGAACGACAATGGAGGGAAGATCGTTCTGGACGCCGGAATCGTCCAAAAACCCGTCTGGAGTACGTTCATCCTCGTGTACGTTCCCGTGTACATCATCACCGTCCCACTAACGGTATTCCGCGAATGGAACGTCAGGTCTCGACGCTCCATCATTAACAAACTGTCCGAGAACCTCCGCAAACTCTCGAGCGCAAACGACACCGGCCAAACGCTGCTGGAGTCCCTCGAAACGGTATCGTCCACCACGTCGGGAAAACTGGCGAGTGAGTTCGAATCGATGCACAACAAGGTCAATTACGGGATGAGCCTGAAGGAGGCCCTCGTCGAGTTCAACAACAACTACCACGTCCCACGCCTCGCCCGGACGGTCAAACTCATCAGCAAGGCCCAGGAGGCTTCGAGCGAGATTACGGACGTGCTTTCGACGGCCGCCCAGGCCAGCGAGAACCAGGACGACATCGAACGGGAACGAAAATCCAGGACCCGGATGCAGGTGGTCATCATCCTGATGACCTACATCACGCTGCTGGCCGTGATGGCCATCCTGAAGACGCAGTTCCTCGACGTGATGTCGGGCGTCCAGGCCCAGACGAGCGGATCCGGCGGCGGTGGTGCTGCTTCGGGCATGGGCGGTGGCTTCGGATCGAACGTCAACACCGACCTGCTGTCGCTGCTGTTCTTCCACGCAGTGACCATGCAGGCGATTCTCTCGGGACTCATCAGCGGATACATCCGCGACGCGGACATCCTGAGTGGGCTGAAGTTCGTCGTGATACTGTTGACCATCGCCCTCGTCGTCTGGATAGGAGTGGCCTGACATGGCACGGATCGGATCCACCGACGGTTCCGAACGCGGACAAACGCCCCAGGACTTCGCGGTCGGGATCAGCATCTTCCTCATCACGGTGACGTTCGTGTTCGCGTTCGTTCCCTCGGTCCTGCAGCCGTCGAGGGCCGGGGAAGAAGTCACCCTCACGACGGAAGGGGACAGAGTGGCTTCCGCATTGGTCTCGAATCTGTCGGCACCCGGCCGCCCGAACCATCTCGCCGAATCGAAGGTGGAAACGTTCGTCGACACCTACGACGAAGGCAACACGTCGGAATTCAGAACGGAGTACGGATTGGCGACGTACACCCAGGTGAACGTCACGATACGGACGTTGAATGGATCCGACCGAATCGACGATTACAGCTTCGGTGACGACTACCGGGGGCAGGAGGCCGTGGTGACCCATCGCGTGGTCACGATGGATCATCCCCAGTGCCAGGATGGCTGCTACCTGATCGTGAGGTTGTGGTGAGACCGATGATGAACACCGACGGTTCCGACGATCGGGCGCAGGCGTTCACTCTCGAGGGGTTCATCGGCGGACTGTTGATCCTGGCAGCCGTCCTCTTTGCCCTCCAGGCCACGGTCTTTACCCCGACGGCCAGCGGTTCGACGAGCGAGGAGACGAAACTCGCGCTGGAACGACAGGCGAACGACGTCCTCGTGACGACGGCCACCGCCGACGGGAAGGACCTCTCGTATTACGTTCGCTACTGGGACGTTACCGAACTCACGTTCGCGGGAGCGACGAACCCGGAGGTTGGGTACGGTTCGGCGGGCCCTCCCGGACCCCTCGGAGAACGACTCTACAACGCGTTCGGCCGGAAGGGCCACTCGTACAACGTCGTGGTGACCTACCAGGCCGACGACCCGAACGTGACCGAGAACGTCAGGATGGTGTACCAGGGGAAACCGCCGTCCTCGGCTGTCGTCGCGACCTACACCATCACGCTGTACGACGGCCAGACCCTGACCGGCCCGGACACGGGATATGCGAAGCTAACCGAGTTCAATGCGACGACCATGGCTGGCGGCGAGGGTTACTACCCCATCCCGGACGTGGCCCCGAACAGTTCCGTCTACAACGTCGTGGAGGTGCGTCTGATCGTATGGTGAGAACCGGATTCGATCCAGAGCGGCGAGGACAGGTCCTGCTGGTGGGTGCCGTCGCCATCGCGTTCGTCATCGTCGGCCTGGCGGTGCTGTTCAACGCGGTGACCTACACCGGCCAGACGACGGTTCCGGAGGCCGGTTCGTCACTCGACGACGCGAGCCAGTTCGATTTCGAGGCCCGTCGCGGGGCGCGGGAGTTGGTGCTTCGGGTCAACCACGACGGCGTGTACGGGGCCAAACCGCCTCTCGCGAGCGACGTCGCGGCGAACGTCTCCGACTATAGCGCGGTCCTGGGGGCGAGGTATTCCGGCCACGGGGCCGCGGTGAACGTTACCTTCGATAACGCGACGAGCGAGTACGGGCGCCGGATCGTGCAGGCTCAAGCACGGAGCTTTACCGACGATACAGGGACGAACAACTGGCAACTCGTCGACGAGTCCGACAGTGTGGGCTGGTTCGCCCTCACCGTAAACGGGACGAACGTGGCCGAGAATTCCGCAAACGCGTTCGCGATCAACGTCAGCAACGACACTGGCGAGTACGTCGAGTATCGGATCTATGGAAAGGGTGGCGGCGTGGTGAACGTGTCCGTCGACACGAGCGTCGGATCCGGGGGTGGCGTGTACCAGTTCAACACGACCAGAGGTCACGTCGTTTTCGATCTCATCGACGGGACGTCGCCGATGAACCTGTCGGCCCGGATGCCCTCGATCCGGCGACTCGATGGTACCTACACCGTCACGTTCCGGAACGGCGATAGAGCCAGTGGCCTGTACTCCATCGTCGTCCCCTCGGACGATCGGATCAACGGAAGCATTGCTGCCTGTTCGACCCCTTCCAACCCGTGCCACGGGCCGGCGATCTGGAACGTGACGGTGACGACGCACTATCGATCGCCGACGGTCAACGTAACGCACAACCAGACGATCCCGGTGTACAATTCCACGACATGATCCGAAACGATTCCCCCACTCGGCAGGACGACCGTGCGGTGTCAGTCGCGGTCACGCACGTCCTCGCGATCGGTATCACGACCATCCTCATCGTCGGTTTGCTGACCGCCGCCGGCGGACTGGCAGAGGACGAGCAGGAACGGTCCGCCCGTGAACAATTGCAGATGATCGGGAGTTCGATGGCCAACGGGATCGAGCAGGCGGACGACCTGGGTCGGCAAGGGGCAAACGTGAGCGTGCGCAAGGAGTTCGAGGGAACGGTCTCCGGGAAGTCCTACACCGTTGATTTCGAGACCGGGAGCGAGTGCGACGCGGCGACGATCGATTCGGAGGCGTGTCTCGTTCTCGATTTGAGCAACAGCGACGTCTCGGCAACTGTCGGGGTTAGCAACCGATCGGCCGTGACATTCGAGCATCTGGGGAGCGGGACGGTCCGGATCGTTTCGGAACCAGGTGGTACAGCTGGTGACGCTCCCTACGATCCGACCATACTCGAGCAGATAGGGGTGGGAGGAAGTGTCTACGATCTGCCGCCGGGGACTGGATCGCTGGCGGAATTGAATAAGCCGCCGATCGCCAAGTTTACCGTCGATCCAGCCACCCCTCAGTACGGTGATATAATAATCCTCAACGCGAGCGAGTCGTCCGATCCCGAAGCAAACATCTCGAAGTACATCTGGAACTTTACCGGTGGGGATGCAGGGAAATTCAATCAGACGACCGAAAACG
>DATFIX010000344.1:0-3327 GCA_035269625.1 Natrialbaceae archaeon | reverse complement strand
GTGGCGCCCGGGCTCGTCGCCCTCCGGTTCGACCGTGCCAGGACGGTGACCGGACGTGGCCTCGATCGATACGGTCGCGAGCTGGGTCTCGGGCTCGCGCTGTTCGCCCTCTATCTCGGGGTTCGTTGGCTCGGGATCGGTATCGAGCAGATGTGGCCGACCGCGGACCCACACCACGTCGCCGCTCCGGTGTATCTCCTGTTGGTGCTCGGAATCCCAACCCTTGCCGCCGTTCTCGCCCGTGGGGCCGATCCCGGTGGGGCCTTCACGGGCGCCGTCGCCTGGCTCGGGGGCGCGTTCGTCGTCGACGCCGTCGCCATGCAGGTTTCCGCACTCCCGCTCAGATTCGTGCTCCATCGAACGGCAGTCCTGCTCGCGGTCGGATTGATCGCCTACGGCGGCGCGCTGGCGACCGACCGGGACCGGCCCCTGCCGCTGATAGTCGGACTCGTCGGGTGGGCCGTAGTCCTCGTTCCGCCAGCGCTGGGGTACCTGTGAGCCGGCGAGAGCGGGACTCGCCTCGCACCGTCGAGACTTCCCGAACCTGAACGCTTTTCCTCCCGCCCGCCGGGGAACCAGGTATGTACGACGTGGCGCGCTACCTGAGCATCGACACGGTCGAGTCGCCGACGTTCACCGCCGACGGCGACCTGCTCTTTCTCACCGACACGACGGGGACGCCGCAGGTCTGGCGACTCGAGAAACCGGGTGCCTGGCCGGAGCGATTGACGCCCTACGAGGAGCGAATTTCGTTCGTCGAGGCTGCGCCCGACGATCGGACGTTCGTCTTCGGCATGGACGAGGGGGGCAACGAGCGCGACCAACTCTATCGCTACGATCTCGAGAACGGTTCGATCACCCAGCTGACGGATCAGCCGGACGCGATGCACGACTGGGGGACCTGGTCGCCGGACGGCGACCGGATCGCCTACGCCGCGAACCGTCGCGACGCGGAGGCCTTCGACGCCTACGTCCAGCCAATCGACGCCACGGCCGACGAAGCGACCTGCGTGTGGGAGGGCGACGAGGGGTGGCTCACGGTCGAGGCCTGGGGGCCGGACGACCGCCTCGTGATCGCGGAACCCGCCGCCAGCCTCGACGTCGACCTCTACCTCCTCGATCCGGACACGGGCGAGCGTCGCCGTCTGAGCGACGAGGACGACCCGGCGTTTTTCGCCGACGTCCACTTCGGGCCGGTGGGCGATCGCCTCTACCTCGTCACCGACTACGGGGCCGACAAGCGCTACCTCGGCCGCGTCGACCTGGACACGGGCGAGATCGAGGCCGTCGTCGAGAGCGAGGACTGGGACGTCGACGGCCTCGCGCTGGACCGTCGCACGGGACGGATCGTCTACTCGCGCAACGTCGACGGCTACTCGGAACTCCACTCGGGCTATCTCGACCGCGGCGAGTTCCGGGAGAACACCGCGCCGACCGTCGACGGCATGGTCGAGGGAATCACCTTCGACGCGGAGGGCAACCACTACGCCTTCGTCCACACGTCGCCGGACACCCCGCGCGGGGTCAACGTCGCCGAGTTCGGGACGGACCTCCAGCGACGGTGGACCGGCCGGGGCACCTGTGGGATCCCGACCGAGCGCTTCCGGACGCAGGAGGTCGTCCACTTCGAGACCTTCGACGGCCGCGAGATTCCGGCCTACTGGACGCTCCCGGAGGACGCCGAGGCCGGCGAGACTCCCGTCATCGTCGACATCCACGGCGGCCCCGAGCACCAGCGCCGACCCTGGTTCTACCCGACCAAGCAGTATTTCCTCGACCAGGGCTACGCCGTGTTCGAGCCGAACGTCCGCGGATCGACCGGCTACGGTCGGGAGTACGCGGCCCTGGACGACGTGGAGAATCGGCTCGACTCGGTGCGTGACATCAAGCACGGCGTCGAGTGGCTGACCCACCAGAACGCCGTCGATTCCGACCGAATCGTCGCCTACGGCCGCTCGTACGGCGGGTTCATGGTCCTCTCGTCGATCACGCAGTACCCCGACCTCTGGGCCGCCGCCGTCGACTTCGTCGGCATCGCCGACTTCGAGACGTTCCTCGAGAACACCGGCGACTGGCGGCGCAGCCACCGCGAGGCCGAATACGGCTCGCTGGCGGAGGATCGGGACCTCTTCGCCGAGATCAGCCCGATTCACGACGTCGACCAGATACAGTGCCCGCTGTTCATCCAGCACGGCGTAAACGACCCGCGCGTCCCGGTCGGCGAGGCGGAACAGATCGCCGAGGCGCTCGAGGACCGCGGCGTCCCCGTCGAGACGCTGATCTTCGAGGACGAGGGGCATCACACCACCTCGCGGTCGAACCTGATCGAGGAGTTCGAGGCCATCGCCGAATTCCTCGACGAGCACGTCTGATCGTCGGCGATCGATCCTCGTTTTCGGAGGCCCCCGTCAGGGCAACCGATCCCAGGGCAGGACTGCGGCGAGTATCGTCAGCGCGGGACCGACCAGGATCCCACCCCAGGTGAGCAACCCCAGCACGCCGGCCCCGACGAGCGTCGCTCGCCTTATTCTGGAGGGCCCGAACTCGTCGTCGAGCGCCCGTCGGAACAGCCACACACCGATCCCGGCGGGAACGAGGACGAACGCGACGGTGAGGAGGACACCGAGCGCGGGACCGGATCTGGCCAGCGCGACCCCGATCTGGACGACGGTCCCGGCCGCCTCGGCGAGAAAGAGGAGCGCGGCGACCCCGAGCAGGGCGCGAACCGTCAGGTTTGGCCCCGACAGACGACGGGCCAGCACGCCCAGACCACCCAGGAGTATCAGCAGTCCGGGACCGAAAACCAGGGCCGGCGACTGCCCCTCCCACAGGTGGATCCGGTGGCGATCGATCGGCACGGTCAGGAACTCCTCCACGGAGAACGACTCCTCGTAGCCGACGACGACGCCGACCGGGCCACGCCCCCGTTCCGGACCGTAGACCGCGACGAGGTACGTCCCGCCGGCCTCGACCGGGCGATCGTAAGAAACCGTGGAGTAGAACGCCGCCGGCGTGAACGGTTCGTATTCCGCATCGTCCGGTCGGTCTCCCTGGATCACTCGCACGCCGTATCCTTCCGGCACCGTGACGGCGTCGGGAACGTCGTCCCGGCCTTCGATAGCGGGGCTCAGCAGGACGAGGGACGGAGTGAACTCCCCACCGCGTGGCGTGAAGAGGCCGAGAAGGAGGCGGTCGCCAGCGTCCAGATCGACCGTGTAGTAGGCAGCGCCGTCGGCCGGGACGCGGTCGTAGAAGACCCACGACTTCGCGGGGTTCGGGACGGCGAGGGCCGTCTCTGGTGAGTCGTTGTCCTGGGGGAACTCGGGA
>DATFIX010000343.1:0-2991 GCA_035269625.1 Natrialbaceae archaeon | reverse complement strand
GGGACGACCAGCGCGAGACCGGCCACGGCCGCCGGGAACAGGACGGCGATCCACCGCCACCGCCCGAGACGGACCACGTCGCCACGGTGGCTCCCGCCCTGGGTGCCCGAGAGCCGTTCCTCGCCGCGCGTCCGGGACTCGACCGCCAGGACGAGCACGGTGACCCCGAGCAACTGGAGCGAGAGCAGCGACGCCAGGTCCAGCGAGTAGGTGCTGGCGCTGTAGATGACCGTCGCGAACACCTGGAAGCGCATGAACTCGGGCGTTCCGAGGTCCGAGAGGACGTACAGAGCGGAGAGGAGGCCGCCCGCGGCGACGGCCGGGCGGAGGTGCGGGACCACGACCCGGCGAAACGCCCCCTTCCGATCGTGCCGGAGCGTCCGGGCGGCGTCGATCAGCCGTGTATCCAGGGTCTTCAGCGCGGCCCGTGCGGTGACGAACACGTACGGGTATGTGTATAGCGTGAGGACGAGCACCGTCCCCCAGAGGCCGTAAATCGACGGGAGGGACTCGATCCCGAATGGGGCGAGCAGGTCCTGGAGTTCCCCCCGGGGCCCGAACGCGGAGACGAACGCGAACGCGCCGACGTAGCTCGGGATCACCAGCGGGAGGGCCACGAGGATCGTCCACGCCCGCCGGAAGGGCAGGTCGGTCCGGACCGTGAGCCAGGCCAGCGGAACGCCCACGAGGACGCAGGCCGTCGTCGTCGCGACGACGAGGGCAGCGCTGTTGAGGAACACCTGGACGGTCGTCGAACGCGTGAGCAGTTCGATCGCGGTTTCGGGCCGAACCGACAGCGCACCCAGCACGAGCCATCCGAGCGGGGCCAAGACCGCGGCCGCGACCGCCGCGCTCGCGAGGTAGAGCCCGACGCTTGCCGGCCGGGCGTCGTCGCGGACGGTGGTGCCGAGGGCGATGGTCCGCATGGCCTCAGACCCTGATCCCAACGTCGCGCATCAGTTTCAGGGTCGGTTCGAGGTTCGAGAGTTTCGTCAGGTCGAAGTTTTCCGGCGGCTGGAGTTCGTCGACCGACGGGAGGTCCCCCACGGGTTCCACGTCGGGGACCAGCGGATACTCGAAGGTCTGCACCGCGAAGTACTCCTGGGCCTCGGCCGAGAGGAGGTGTCGGACGAAGTTCTCGGCCAGCGAACGGTCCCCGACCGTATCGACGACGGCCGCCCCGGCGACGTTGAAGATGGCTCCGGCGTCGTTCCTCGTGAACGCGGTCGCCACCGGGGCGTCGGGATCGTTCGCGAGGACGCGCTGGACGTAGTAGTGGTTCGTGAAGCCCAGCGAGATTTCACCGTTCGCGACCGCCTGGGCGACGAGTTGCTCGTTCCCGTAGCGCTCGACGCCGGCGTCGTCCATCGCCTGCAGCCACTCTTTGGTCGCCTCGGGGCCGCGAAGCACCCGCATCGCCGTGACGAACGCCTGGAAGGAGCCGTATCCGGGGGCCCAGCCAATCTCGTTCTCGAACGTCTCGCGCTCCGGGAACGCACCGATGTCCTTCGGGACGTCCGAGGCGTCGAGCCGGTTCGTGTTGTAGGGAACCGTCCGGGCACGCCCGGAGACCCCGGTCCACCCGCCGTCGTTGGCCTGGTAGGTGTCGGGGACCATGTCGAGGACGGCGTCCGGGAGTTGCAGGGTTCGGCCTTCGTTGGCGAGTTGGCCGAGCGCGCCGGCGTTGACCGAGTAGAAGACGTCGGCCTTGGCAGCGTCGCCGGCGGTCAGGATCTTGTTCGCGAGGTTCTGGGAGGACTCGTAGCGCGGCGTGATCGAGAAGTCCTCGTACTGGGTCTCGACGTAGGTCAGCAGGTCGCCGACCAGCCACTGGTGGCGACCGGAGTAGACCGTGAGTTCCCCGGAGAGGTCCGGCAACTCCGCCATCGGCGTCCCGCCGCGGCTCTCGGGCGGTAACCGCATCGACCCGAACAGTTCCACGTCCTGCCGGGCGTCGCTGCCGTCGTCGCCGAGGTACTCGCCCAGACAACCGGCCGTCGCCGCGAGACCGGCCGTCCCGACGCCGGCGAGGAACCGCCGACGGTCGACGCCGGACCGTCCCGCGTCGTTGCCGCGAGCGCCGTCGTGATCGTCCATGTTCTGATTTAGGCTGGCCTAATTCATAAATACCTGCCGGTTACTCCTCGGGAAGTGCCGATCGCAACGGCCGATCGCCGAGTTCGTCGAGACAGTCGAGCCAGTCGTGCATGTGCTCCCCGACGTGCGTGAAGAAGGCCCCGTTCTCCAGGTCGGCCCAGTCGCCCGCGACGAGGGCGTCGGCCATGACCTCGTAGACGGTCGCGAAGGCCGCCGCGTCGTCGTCAGGAAGTGGGTCGTCAGCCCGGGGTCGGTCATCGCCCGGGCCGGAGCCGTCGGCCCGGAGGCCGGGTTCGACCGTCGATTCGGCCCCGTCCAGCCCAGGGCCTGCGGTCGTTCCTTCAGCCAGATCCGCCGTCGCTTCGTCGACGATCCGCCAGAGGTGCTCGTTGAGTTCGAGTCCGGGTGCCTCGTTCGTCAGGTCGCCGAACGTCGAGCGCGGGGCCTTGTCGTGGCGGCAGAGGGGACTGCCGTTGTGGACGTGCTTGCCGAGCAGGTCGGCAGCGCGCTTGAGGAAGACGCCGCTCCAGATGTCGTCGAAGCGGCCGATCTCCCAGCGGTTGTCGTCCATCGGCAACTGGTAGAACGCCGGGACGACCTTCCGTCGGAAGGCGAGGTTCATCGAGCAGACGGTGAGGTAGTTCCCCGGTTCCGCGACGAAGTCGCGCTCGAAGTCGTCGGCGGTCGTACGCGTCTCGGCCTGGCCCTGCAGGTCGCCGTCCATCAGGATGCGGACGGCGTCGAGGTCCGGGACGTTGGTCCACAGGCCCTGGGAGGCGACGACCTGCCCCTGCTCGACGTCGGCGGTGCGGGTCTCGACCGTCTCGTCCATCGCCCCGTAGGGGTAGCCCCGCGGGTAGAGGTCGTGTTCGTCGGCGTTCTGGTAGAGCACGT
>DATFIX010000342.1:0-3573 GCA_035269625.1 Natrialbaceae archaeon | reverse complement strand
TTATAAATATCGGAATATCCTGCCGCCTACAGCCCGTACAGGTCCGTGAACTTCTCGCGGGCGTACTCGACGAAGTAGTCCGCGGTCAGGGGCTCGCCCGTCGCCTCCTCGACCAGTTCGTCGGTCCGGTAGCGCTTCCCGTGGCTGTGGACGTTCTCGGTCATCCACTCGTGGATCGGATCGAACTCGCCCTCGCGGATCAGGGCGTCCACGTCGTCGAGGTCCTCGCGCATGGCGTGGTCGAGTTGGGCCGCCAGAACGGACCCGATGGTGTAGCTCTCGAAGGCGGCGAAGCCCATCGACCAGTGGATGTCCTGGAGGACCCCGTTGGCGTCGGTGTCAGGTCGGACACCAAGATACTCCTCCATCTTGTCGTTCCAGACGATGGGGAGTTCGTCCACGTCGATATCGCCGTTGACGAACGAGCGCCCGATCTCGTGGCGCAGGACGATGTGCATGTGGTAGGTCAACTCGTCGGCCTCGACGCGGATCAGGTTGTCCGGGTAGATGCGGTTGACTGCCTGGTAGGCCGTATCGGCGGTCACGTCCTCGGCGCGGGGGAAGTGCTCCGTGAACGTCGGCAGGAAGCCCTCCCAGAACGCCTTCGTCCGACCGACGTGGTTCTCCCAGAACCGGGACTGGGACTCGTGGACACCCGAGGACCGGGACTCGCCAAGCGGGTTGGCGTAGTGCTCCTGTGGGAGCCCCAGCTGGTAGGTCGCGTGGCCGAACTCGTGGATGGTGGACATCAGGCCGTCGACCGGGTCGGACTCGTCGAACCGGGTCGTGATCCGGGCGTCGAACTGGTTGCCGAAGGTGAACGGGTGTGGCGAGGTGTCCAGTCGTGCCCGACCCCGGTCGAACCCGAGCCGGTCGAGGGCATCCTCGTGGAGGGCGCGCTGCTCCTCGGGGTCGTACGGCGCGGCGTCCTCGAACGGTCGTGGGAGTTCCTCGCCCTGCTCCTCGATCTCCTCCACGAGCGGGATCAGTTCCTCGCGGATCTGGTCGAAGATCTCCTCGACTTTCGCCATCGGCAGGTCGCGCTCGGAGTCCTCGTACATCACCTCGAACGGATCGCGGTCGGGGTCGATGTGCTCGGCGCGTTCGACGTGCAGGTCGCGCAACTGGGTCAGCGTGGGTGCGTAGCTCTCGAAATCGTCGTTCGCTCTCGCGTCCTGCCAGGTCTTCTGGGCGTCCGAGGACGTCCGCGAGATCTCCTCGACGAGATCCTCCGGTACTTTCGCGGCCCGTTCGTGCTCGTACCGGATCTCCCGGAGGACGGCGGCCTCGTCGTCGGTCACATCGCCCGCCTCGGCCGCGTCGAGCAACGCCCCGAGTTCGGGGTCGGTGAGCAGGTCGTGGCGTACGGCCGAGAGGGTCGACAACTGGCCAGACCGTGCGGGCGTCCCCTCGTCGGGCATCATCGTCTGCTGGTCCCAGTTCAGGACCCCGGCCGCCTTCTCGACGTTCGCGATCCGGGCGTAGCGGTCGGTGAGTTCCTCGTAGGCGTCGTCAGGGTCGGTGGTTGCTGACATGGGACGAACAATCGTGTTCGCGCGGCTTGAGGTTGCGGGTCGCGGAAGATCGGCCCGGAACGACGCCGGCGGGGGGAGAACGAGGGTCAGTCGGCGAATCGTGGCCGGTCGAGTTCGGTTCCGCAGTCCGGGCAGACCACGACCGTCCGGCGATCATCGCCCGGGAGGACGGTCATCTCGGTGCCACACTCCGGACACCCCTGGGGGGCGTGGGCGGTTCCGCACTCGGGACAGACGAGTTCGACGTCGTCCTCGCCCGCGTCCGGACGCAGATCCCCGTGGCCGCAGTCGGGGCAAGCCACCGGCACACGGAAGTCCTCGGTGTCCCGGGGCGCACCCAGCGCCAGCGCCACGAGGTCGTCGTCGGCCTCGTTCCGGCCGGTCTGGAACTCGCCGGGTACGAACCTGATCGCTTCGCCGGCCCCAACCGAAATCGTTCCGTCCTCGACCGTCAGGAACGTCGCTTCCCCGTCGAGGACGACGAACACTTCCTCCTGGTCCATGTGGGCGTGGAGCCCGCCGGGGAACCCCTCGCCCGGCGGAATCCGGTAGTGGTTGATCGAAAGCTCCGTCGTTCCGAGGGCGTCGGCCAATCCCCGGGCGTCGATGTCCTCGTCGAAGGCCGTCGGATCCACCTCGTCGACGGTGACGCGTTCCATGGCCGTCGGTTGGGCGGGCGGCAGAAATGCATTGTGACGCCCGAACGCGGCAATTCGTCACACGACCACATGTTTTTGTCCTTTCCCCGAGTTGTTATACGCATGACAGCCGTCGAGACCAGCGAGGGAACCGACTCCGGAGCCGAAACGGCGACGGAGAACGCCATCGTCGTCGAAGGGTTGACGAAGGAGTTCGACGGCCTCGTGGCGGTCGACGACGTCTCCTTCTCGGTTCGCCGGGGGGAGATCTTCGGATTCCTCGGGCCGAACGGGGCCGGGAAGACGACCACCATCAAGGCGATGCTCGGCCTCCTGCACCCCGACGCCGGCATCGTTACGATCAACGGTGCCGACGTGTTCGAGGACGGGAAAGCCGCGAAGGACGACCTCGGGGTCCTCCCCGAGCGGATGTCCTTCTACGACAACCTGACGCCGGTCCAGACGCTCCGGTTTTTCGCCCAACTCAAGGACGTCGAAATCGACCCGCGGGAATTGCTCGAAGAAGTGGGCCTCGACCACGCCGCCGAGCGCAAGGTCGGGACGTTCTCGAAGGGGATGACCCAGTTGCTGGGCGTCGCCCAGGCCATGATCGGCGCCCCCTCGGTGTACGTCTTCGACGAACCGATGTCCGGCCTCGACCCCAGGTGGACGCGCCGGGTTCGCGAGAAGATCCGCGCGCTGAACGCGAAGGGCGCGACCGTCTTCCTCTCCTCGCACAACCTCGCCGAGGTGCAGGTCCTCTGTGACCGCGTGTCGATCATCGACGGCGGCGAGTTGATCGCCACCGACACCGTCTCGGCGCTGAGCGAGGACGCCCTCGTCAAGCCCCGCCTCGAACTCGTCGTGCCCGGGCTGGAGGGCGAGGTGCCGGCCGTCCTCGACGAGGTGGAGGGAGTCGATGGTGCGACCGTCGAGGGGGACGTCCTCACCGTAACCTCGAACCCCGAACGACGCGCGACGATCGTCGCGGCGCTCGTGGAGGCGGGCGTCGAGATCCTCGACGTCCAGGCCCGTCAGCCCTCCCTGGAGGACGTGTTCGTCGAACTGGTCGAGGAGAGCGAGGAGGCGGGTGCGCGATGAACGTCGACGGCCGGACCGTCCTGGCGGTCGCGCGCAAGGAGTTCGCCGACCACGTCCGCAACCGGTGGATCCTCGCGCTCGCGCTGATCTTCGTCGTCCTCACCGTCGTCGCCTCGCTGCTGGCCGGCGGCGAGGCCGGCGGCGATTCCCTGCTCGGAGGCCTCGAAGGCACCGTCACCAGCCTCATCTCCATCTCCTCGATCCTCATCCCGCTGATCGCCATCATGCTCGGGTACGCCACGATCTCCGGCGAGGCCGAGAGCGGCGCGCTGGCGCTCGTGCTCGCCTACCCCGTCAAC
>DATFIX010000341.1:0-2063 GCA_035269625.1 Natrialbaceae archaeon | reverse complement strand
TGCTGGCGAACTCGACGTCGCTCGCCTCGAGATCCGGGTCCGCCCCGAGCGCGTCGGCGATGATCGTGGACGAAGGCTTGACGTCGTAGGGATGGCGCTTGCTGCCCGTCCAGATCCCTCGCAGGTCGGTGGGGTCGATCGTCGCCCGCTCGAGGGCGTAGCCCGCGGCCTCGATGGCGATGGTGACGACGTCCTCGTCCGGTCCGGCGACGGCTTTCCGGTCGATCGGTGCCGAAAGCCCGTCCCAGACCCGGTTGATCTCCTCGTTCGTGAGCCGGTACTTCGGCACGTACGCGCCGTAGCCGTGGATCCCGACCGGCGAGTCGGGTTCGAGTAGTTTCCCGGGTTCCATTTCTTATCCGTCACCCACCTCCGGGGGCTCAAAAGGGTTTTCGGTTTTTGACGATTTGGAGTTCGACAGTGGTCGAAAAACGGGGGAAGGGGCCGCCCTGTGGCCCGGAACGGGTCGAGGAGGGCGTCAGGGTGACACTTCCTCGATCCGAACGCCGTACCGGTTCGGAAGCGGATCGAGATCGACCCGGATCTTCAGCACGGTTACGTCGGGATCGGCGGCCGTGGCGCGCATGACGGCCTTCTGGTCGCGTTCGAAGGAGCCACCGCCGGCTTTGATTTCACACCAGTATTCCCGGATCGGAGCACCCGTCGAGACCCGGTGGGCCGTGGCGACCAGGTCGGCCGTCCACGTCCCACTTCGACGACCGTCGTCGTCGATTTCGTGGGTCGTCGCCCGACCCGTTTCGATCTCGACGCGGATCTCGTCCGCGACGTCGAGGTCCTCGCGGACGTAGTGGGTCAGCGCCGGCGGGTTCGTTCCTGGTGTGGTCAGCAGGGCCTCGGCGATAGCCCCGTACTGGTTGCCAGACGCGTCGAACGTCAGGGTGCGGGCGTCGGGGTCGTGAGGCGTTTCGACGTGGCGGTTCGGCCTGGCGACGAGGTACGCGTCGGCCAGCGTGTCGTCCTGGGGCGCGACGCGTTGGAGGGCGACGCGGGTGTCGCCGGATTCCGAGAGGGCCTCGGCCCGATCCGCGGCCGCCTCGCAGGAGGGGTATTCGTGGACGGTGCCGCGTTCGCTCGCCAGTCGATCCGCGGCCGCATTTCGCTCCCTTGCGCTCGGTTTGACCTCGATGGTGAACCGACCCTCAGGCTCGATCACTTCGGATTTCAGCGGATCACTCTTCGTCGGTTCGGTCCCGTAACTACCGAGATCGATCTGGCGGCCGGTCTTCTCTTCCCGATTCCGGTCGTCCTGCATCGCTGGCCGGTTCCTCGCAGGGTTGGGACTCAATCCTTCGGGTTCTACCTGGCCTCGCCCCGATCGGATCCACCACGATCGACGCACCCAAAAGCTCCCGCCCACTTCCGTCCAGTAATGGAGATCGAGTTCCTCGGTGGCGCCCGCGAGATCGGTCGGAGCGCCCTGCTCGTCGACGACGCCCTGCTGCTCGATTTCGGCATGGAGACGAGCAACCCGCCGCGGTATCCGGTGGGCGACGTCGATCCCGAGGCCGTGGTGGTCACCCACGGTCACCTCGATCACGTGGGTGCGATCCCGTCCCTCCTGTCGGGCGATTCTCGCCCCGCGATCCACTGGACGCCGCCGACGTACGAACTCGCCCAGGCGCTGGCCCGGGACACGCTGAAACTCCACGGGAACAGCCCGATGTGTCCCTTCACCGAGGAGGATGTCCGCCGGGTGACGCAGGTCTCGGAGACTCACGACTACGGCGACCCCTTCGAGGCGGCCGGCCACGAGGTGACGCTGTTCGACGCGGGGCACATCCCCGGGAGCGCGCACGTGCTGATCGACGACGGCGAAACCCGCCTGCTGTACACCGGCGACTTCCACACCACCGACCAGCGGATCGTCTCGGGCACGACGGCCCGCCCGGACGCCGACGTGGTCGTCACCGAGAGCACCTACTCGGACGTCAAGCACCGCGATCGAGGGGACATCGAGCGCGAGTTCGTCGAGAGCGTGCGAACGACGATCTGGGAGGGCGGCACGGTCGTCGTCCCCGCGTTCGCCATCGGCCGGACCCAGG
>DATFIX010000340.1:0-4570 GCA_035269625.1 Natrialbaceae archaeon | reverse complement strand
ACCGGTCGGCAGCAGCGTCGAGATTGCCCCGCAGCATCTGGGTCCAGCCGAGGTGGCCGTGAAGCCGACACGAGACCCGGTTCGGTTCGTCGACGACCTCGATTCCCTTCCGGGCGTAGTCGTCGGACGCGTCGAAGTCGCCCCTGTCGATCGCCATCTCGGCCTGGTACCGGTACGAGCGCTGGATCACCTCCGGATCGCCGGTCCGATCCCTGAGGTACTCCAGGTAGCGGTCGGACTCGTCGTACTCGCCGGCGAGGTAGTGCGTCCGGCCGATCGCCTCGAGGGTCCCGACCAGCGCGTCGGAGCGATCCAGGTCGCGGGCGATTTCGAGCGCGCGTTCGTAGTTTTCGAGGGCCCCCTCGTGAGCGTACATCTCGAGCGCTCGGTCGGCAGCCTCGCGGTACGCCTCGAGGGCGGGATCGAGTTCGCCGGCCTGCTCGTAGTGACGAGCGACGGCGGCGTGGGACCGATCTTCGGCCTCGAGTCCCTCGTAGGCGCTGGCCACCCGTGCGTGGAGGGTGGATCGCCGATCGTCGTCGATTCGGCTCAGTACCTCGTCTCGAATCACGTCGCTGACGAACCGCACGGAATCCCGTCGCTCCCACAGTCGAGCACTCACCAGCAGTTCCGAATACTCCCGCACGGACTCGGCTGGCTGGTCGCAGGCGGTGGCGAGCACGTCCGCGTCGATCACGTTGCCGATGACCGCACCGCATTCGAGGACCGACGTCGCGTCCCCGTCGAGCTGGTCCAGCCGTCGTTCGACGACCTCGGAGACGTTGTCGGGCGTCGGGAGCCTCTCCTCTTCGGTCGGATAGACGCCGGTACTGGGATCGATGGTACCGGTTTCCCGGAGGCTGGAGAGCGTTTCGACGAGAAACAGGGGGATGCCGCCGGTTCGCTCGTGGAGTCGTTCGGTGAGCGATTCGGGCACCGACCGATCGCGAAGCGTCCGGACGATCAGTTCCCGGGTGTCGTCGATGTCGAGCGGTTCGAGGGCCACGTCTATCGCGCCGTCGCCACCGATCGTCTCGAGGGTCGCCCCCGACTCGTCGATGGCGGCGGCCAGCTCGTCCGGTCGGGCCGCGACGACGAGCAGGAGGTGCTCGGGACGGCGGTTCGCGAGGAACTCGATCAGATCGAGCAGGGCCGGGCTGGCCTCGTGGAGATCGTCCACGGTGAGAAGGAGGGGATCGCCGTCTGCGAGATCGACCAGGGCGTTCCTGACGTCGAAAAACAGGTCGGTCCGGCGGTCAGCGAGCGAGTCGGCGCCGCCGAATTCCTGGTCGGCACGGTCGAAGGCACCGTCGGCGTCGTGTTCGGCGAGCGCGTCGCGAACCGGTCGATAGGGTTCGGTCACGTCGGCCGAGCAGGTGACGGCGACGCGTTCGATCCCGCGGTCGTCGGCACGCCGGGCAAAGCGGCCGAGCAGTTCGGTCTTGCCGATGCCGCGCTGTCCCGAGACCCGGACGACGCCACCCGTTCCCTCGACGAGCGTTTCGAGTCGATCGTCGAGGCACTCGAGTTCGTCGGATCGACCCACGAAGGTGTCGTCCGGAATGTCACCGAGGCGAACGACGCCGTCGCGAGAGCGCGCGAGGACCGCGGCGATTGACGTCTCGCCGAGTTTCGCGCGAGCCTCTGCCAGCGAGACGGTCCGGCGGTCGTCCTCCCGTTCGATGACGATTTTCCGGTCGCCGAAGCGGTCGCGCAACGCCCCCGCGGTCGAGCGACCCGCGTCGGTCAACGCGTAGACGGTCCCTTCGTCGACGGTTCGGGGCGCCTCCCGTGACTCGATCAGCCCCTCGGCCTCCAGACTCGAAATGGCCGACAGGAGTTCGATCCGCGCAGAGACGGCGGGACCGATCCCGAGCCCCGCGCCGATCCCCGACGTTGTTCGTCTCGTCACGTCCTCGGCGCCATCGAGGTGTACGACGACGAGGTCTTCGGTCGATGGAGCGACCATTCGTTATCTTCCGTTCATACCACCCCACACCATAAATTCGCTGGCTACTTTCGGGAGATGGTGAAATCGTTCGCCGGCACCCACGGCATCTTCATCGCTCGCCGGCCGCTTCCTCCATTCCGTTCCCCTCGTCCGCCGGCGGTTCCCGCTGTACGACGAGCACCGGGCCGAGGAACCGGTCGGCCACCTGGTCGGCGGGCATGCCGAAGACGAACGTGGCCAGCGAGGGATCCGTCTCGCCCATGACGACCGCGTCGAAGTCCTCGGCCGTCTCGGCGATGGCGTCGAGTGGCTCGTCGGCGGTGTCGGTCAGCGTCTCGATCCTGTCCTCGGCAATGTCGGACTCGACGAGTCGGTCCTGCAAGCTCTCGAGCAGCATCTCGACGTCCTCGTCGGTTTCCCCGCCCCCGACGACGTGATACAGCGTCACGCCGACGTCGGCGTCTGCGAAGAGGCCTCCGACGACGCGAGCCAGACGGTCGAGACCGACGGTCCCCCGGACGGCGACGAGGACGTTCTCGGGGGCCGGAATCGCGTTCGGGACGAGGACGGCCAGGCAGTCGTGTTCGATGATCTGGCGGTTGATCGTCTTTTGGGCTCCGTGAGTGAACACGAGGCGGCGTTCGACGGTCGCCCCGGCGTCGGTGAAGGCCGTCTCGAACTGGTCGAGTTTGCGGTTCGCACGCTCCTCGAACTGCATCCGGGCCTGCCCCGGCGCGGTCTGTTCGGGGATGACGTGATAGCCCAGCAAAACGACGTGGGCGTTCGCGAGGAACTTCGGAACGCCCTCGGGAAGCGATTCGCCTTCGAGCACGCGGATCGGGACGAGTACGGACGGTCGGTCTGGCATGGTTAGACGTCTCCTTTGAGTTCGACGGTGCCGGCGTAGTAGCGGTACCACAGGTACGAGACGAGCATGATGACGACCCCGACGAAGATCGATGTGGGGTTCATGAACGCGATCAGGGCGAAACTCGCGACGGCGCCGATCGCCGGCAGTGCCGGCACGCCGGGCATCCGGTAGCTGGGGTCGTACCAGGACGGATCGCGCCGCCGCAGGACGATCAGCGCGACGCAGATCAGGCCGTACATGACCAGGTGGAGGAACGAGGCGACCTCCGCCAGCACTTCGACCTCGTCGGTCGCCACGAGGACGACGATCGGGCCGCCGGCCAAGAGAAGCGCAACGTGGGGCGTTCCATACCGGAGGTTGACCTTGCTCGCCCGGCGGGGCAACAGGGCGTCGCGACTCAGGGCGTACACGGACCGGGAGGCGCTGAGAATCGACGCGTTCGCGCTCGAGAAGGTCGCCAGCAATCCGGCGAACAGGATCAACACGGCACCGGGGAGGCCGAGCAGTTCCCGTGCCACCTCGACCATCGCGGTCTCACCGAACTCCCCCAGCGGCTCGGCCCCGAAGGCGCTCGTCGCGACGAAGATGGTAACGACGTAGAAGACGGTGACGATGAGCACAGACCCGATCATCGCCCGTGGCAGGTTCTGACTGGGTTTCTTGATCTCGCCGGCCACCGTCGCTACCTGGGCGAACCCGAGGTAGGAAGTGAACACGAGCGCGGCGGTCGTGAGTACCGGGAAGTACCCCTGGGAGAAGAACGCCTCGGGGGCCGTTTCCCGGCCGAAGACGCCCAGCGCGTCGAGACTCCCGTAGGTGAGGAATCCGGTGAGAATCGCTAGCAATACGACCACGATGATGTTTTGCAGCGACGCGGTGTTCTCGGTCCCGCCGATGCTGAGCGCGACCAGCAGGACGGCGAACGTCAGGCCGAGCAGGACGTGCGGGGCGAGTGGGACCGACAGCGCGACGCCCACCTCCGCCAGGACGGCGACGATGTAGTGACCCAGGCCGACGAGGTAGAACGCCGAGGCGAACACCAGCCCCAGCCAGAGGCCGATTCCGACGATGGCGCCGTAGGCAGTCCCCAGACTCCGGGAGATGAAGTAGTAGCCGCCGCCACTGCGGGGCATCGCCGTCGCGAGTTCCGACGTCGGCAGTGCCACCAGCAACGCGATGACGCCCCCGATCACGAACGAGAGGGCGGCCGCCGGGCCGGCCGCCGTCGCCGCCAGGCCCGGGAAGACGAAGATGCCGGCGCCGATCATGGTTCCGATACCGATCGCCAGTCCTCCGACCAGGCCGATCGTTCGCTCGAGTTCGACCTCCTCGTCGTGGGCTGTGACGTCGTCGGTCACCGCCTCCGGCTCGTCTTCCGGCCGCTCGCCCGCGACGTTTTCGCCGGTCGTCTCGACGTCGACCGCCGGGTCCTCCATGCGGGAACAGTGTGTCGGTTGGAAAATAAGTCCACCGGCGATCGCTGTCCGTCACCGCGATAATCGACGGGCAGTCACGGAACCAACAGTCAGCGGACGACCGTCACCGGAACGGGTGACCGCTTGAAGACCCGTTCAGCGACGTTGCCGACGAACAGCCGGGACTGTAGGTCGCCGCCGTGGCTCCCGATGACGACCGCGTCGAAGTCCTCGGCGTGTTCGACGATCTGCTTTGCTGGACTGCCCATCTCGACGGCCGTGTCGATTTCGACGTCGTACTCCGCGGCCATCTCCCGGGCGTCCTTGAAGATT
>DATFIX010000339.1:0-10015 GCA_035269625.1 Natrialbaceae archaeon | reverse complement strand
GGCGAGCGCCAGCAGGATCAACAGCAACGCCAGTGGAACGACGAGCAGGAGGCTGTCGTTCACCGCCACGGCGTCCTCCTCGAAGAGGACCGTGTTGGTCGTGAGGAAGTACTGGTCGCCACCTGCGGACTGCTCGTCGGCAATCGCGGCCATCCGGCGTTCCCCGTCGAAGACGGCGCCGGGGAACGGTGCACCGAGTTCGATCTCGCCGACGTCACGGGAGACCAGCATGGCCCGCGCAGTGGCGTCGGTATCGCCGGGCGCGAAGTCCACCGGAAGCAAGCCGATCGCCTCGCCACCGGCCGGGGCGTCGGGTCGGCCACTGAGGACCGTCGCGACGACGGCGTCGACCTCGGCTTCGCTCATCGATTCGAGCGCGGCGATCTGGTCGGCCAGGGACACGTCGTCGACCTGGGCAGCGAGGGTCGGTTCGGAGCGACCCATCGCGGCCGTCGCGACGACGTTCGCGACGCCGACGACCGGCGTGCGATCGGTCACGAGGGTTTCCGTGACAGTATCGTCGGCGTACAGCGCCTCCTGGTATCGCAAGGACGCCAGGAGGGAGTCCTTGCCCAGGACGTCACCGCGGTCGGTCGATCGGACGTACACCCGGATCGTCGAGACGGTCTCGTCCTCGGTCGCGTACCGGTCGAGGACGTACTCGACGGCCGTGAGTTCGGGCGTCTCGTCGATCAGTTCGGTCGCGTCCTCCTGGGGCGTCGGCGGGACCATCGTGACGCCGTATCCGACGACGACCGTCAACACGAGCATGACCGCGATGACGGCCTTCGTGTGGCCGGTGACGAACGCGGCAAACCGGTCTACGCCGCGCATGCGGAGCCTCCGGTGGCGATCGTGGAGACGTTCGGAGAAACGGGAAATCGATTCCGTGGAGACATGGCGTATTCGACGCTCCCGGAGTATTTATACGTGCACTGATACGAACTCGCCTGTCACCACGTGTCAGTCTCGCGTCGCGGTCGTTCCGGACCCGACTCTCCTCACGGACGGTCGCTATCGGTCACGGTCGGTACGTCCCGGAAGGCCGCCTCCATCACCTTGTTCAGCGTCGGGTGCGCGTGGATCGCCCCGGCGACGTCCTCGACCCGTCCCTCCCCGCTCTGCATGGCGACGACCGCCTCGTGAACGAGCGTCGAGGCCTCGTGGCCGATGACGTGACAGCCAAACAGCTCGCCGCCGGGGGTCGCCAGGACCTTCGCGAACCCCTCGTCGAGTTTCTTCGCGCGACCCATCGCGGTGTCGGCGTAGGCGGCCCTGCCGACGACGTAATCCCGGCCCTCCTCGTCGAGTTCGGCTTCGGTCGCCCCCACGCCGCCGATCTGGGGGTCGGTGAACACGGCGTGGGGGACCGCCGTGAAGTCCACGGGACGGCGCTCGCCGTGGACGACGTTGTCGATGGCGTGTCGCGCCTCGTAGTCGCCGGAATGCTTGAACAAGAAGTTACCCGCGACGTCGCCCATCGCCCAGACGTTTTCGGCGGTGGTTTCGAGGTACTCGTTCGTTTCGACGAACCCCCGTTCGTCGGTCTCGATTCCAGCCCGATCGAGGTCGAGGGTGTCGCTGTTCGGACGGCGACCGACCGCCAGCAGGAGGCGTTCGCCAGCGACTTCGACCTCGTCACCGTCCTCGGCGGTCGCGGTCACCACGACGCCCTCGCCGTCGCTGGGAGAACCCGAGACGGCTGTGCCCCGGCGCCCAGTGTACACCTCGTGGCGGTCCCGAGCGATCTCGGTGAACGTCGCCGCGACCTCCGGATCTTCTCGCGGCAGGAGCGTTTCGTGGCTCTGGACGATCCGGACGTCCGTGCCCATCGCCTCGAAGAAGTAGCCCAGTTCGGCCGCGATGTACCCGCCGCCGACGATCACCAGACTCTCAGGACGCTCGTCGAGGTAGAGGGCGTCGTCGCTCGTCAGGTAGTCGACGTCGTCGAGGCCGTCGATGGGCGGCACGACCGGACGACTGCCGACCGCCACCACGATCCGGTCCCCGGTGATCGTCTCGTCGCCGACCGCGAGGGTGCGCTCGTCGACGAATTTCGCGTTCTCTCGGTAGAGCGTGAGGCCATCCGTCTCGCGATAGCGCGCCGCCATGTCCTCGGCGATCCCCGAGAGAACGGACTCGGTTTCCTCGACGAAGCCCTCGAAATCGATCCCGTCGATCGTGGCGTCGATCCCGAACCGGCCGCCGTTTCGGACGGTCTCGGCCACGTTTGCGCGCTGGATGAGCATCTTCGACGGGTTGCAGCCCCGGTTCAGGCAGGTCCCGCCCAGCGGGCCGGGTTCGACGAGTGCGGTTTCCTGTCCCGCTTCTGCGGCGGCCGCTGCGACGCTGTTTCCGGTCCCGCCGCCGATCACGATCACGTCGAAGTCGGTCATCCGGTTTCGACCTCCCACCCCGTCCTTTCGGACAATTCGTTGGGTAACGGCTGGTCGAACGCGATCATGGCCGATACCCTGGGGAGCGACCGCCTTTAACCTCCGCCTCGCGTGCATCCGCGTCGACCAACTACCCACCGAACGAGAGACGAGATCACTGAGCCCCCTCGTCGTCCTCGAGATTGCCGGCGTCCGTAACAAGAAGCGTCACCGTTCAAGGAATTCGTCTACGGCGTTGGTCGCCAAATCGTCCCGGTCGCGGACCGGCGGCGACCGGTGGCCGTTCGCGAGACGGCAGCCTCACCTCAGGCCGAACCGGACCAGTCGTCGCCCACTCGGTCGTACCCCATCATCTGGGCCCCGTCGTGTTCGGTGAAGACGACCTTCTGGTTCGAGTGGGGCACGTCGAACCACTCGGTGACCGTCTCGATCGCTGCCAGGGCGAACGCCCGCTTCGTCTCGGTGGGTCTACCCTCGCGGACGTCCGCCTGCAGGATCGCCGTCCGCCCGTCGGTCGCCCGTCCGAGGTGAATCGTTCGGACCTCCCGGAGGGTAACGGCCGTATAGTCCGTGCTGGCGTCCATTCGTTCCGCGTACAAATCGGCAACGTCGGTGGCGAACCCGTCGGCGTCCGATTCCTCGATCTCGAAGTCGACGTCGAACTGTAAATGTGGCATCGCGTGTTCCTCCCTCGGTGTAGTCGGTCGTCGGTACAAGAACGTTCGCCAGGACGGTCGGTCGCACGCCCCGCACCGTCCGAGCGTTCCGTCGTTCGTGTGACCGACCCCGTCGTCCGATCCGGATTGCTACCGGGTCACAGCGGAATGACCATCACGAGCAACTTCGCGTAGATGACCATGGCGATGAGCGCGAACGGGTACGTGTTCCCGTACCCGGCGGCCACCTCGTCGGAGTCCGTGGCGTCGATCGCGGCCGCGAGACCCTTAGTGTCGGTGTGCCCGCCGGTGATCCCGCCGGCGGCGTGGATCCAGTCCATCTTCCAGACGAACCGGGTGATCGCGAGGCCGACGGCGATGGCGATGATGCTGTTGAGGCCGGAGGCGGCGACGACCTGGATCCCGTACTCGGCGATGGTCTCGACGAAGCCGGAACCGGCGTCGATGCCGGTGACGGCCAGGAACATCGCCAGAGTGAACGCCCGGATTTCAGAGAGGACAGTCGTGTCCATCCGCGTCGAAACCGGACCGATCTTCCCCACGTATCCGAGCACGAGCGCGGAGATCAGCACGCCACCGGTGGTCCCGAGCGAGGCCGCCCCGATCGGACCCATCGGGATCTCGATCGCGCCGATGAAGCCACCGACGACGAGCACGAGTGCGAACCCGAGGACGCTGAAGGTGACCTCGGGGACCGACGGGCCGCTTCCGTCGGCCACACCGCGCACCTTGTCGGCGAACCGTTCCTTCTCCGCGGTGATGTCAAGCTTCCCCAGCACGGGGTAGAGCTGCTGGAACATGACGATGACGAGGACGCCGGTGACGTATCCGACCGAGTGGCCGATCTGGTAGTCGGCCCGGGCGGCCTCAGGCAGTGCCTCGACTGCGGATCCGAGGCCGGGGCTGCTCGTCAAGGAGCCGGAGAACGAGCCCATGATCAGCGGAGTCGATGCCCCACTGAAGACGAACTGGGTCCAGATGTACGTGAATATCAGCGCGATGGTCGGCATGAGCACCGCGATGAAGACGAAGTTGAACCCGTACGTTTTGACGGTCCCTTCGATCTCGTGTGCCGCGATGAGGCCGACCGCCGCGACGAACAGGGCGAGCGTCAGCCCGCTGTACGATCCGGGTACTGTGAACCCGAAGTGCCCGAGCAGGAGTCCCGCGAACAGCGGTCCCGCGACCCCGAACTTGATGCCGCGGCCGAAGTTGATCCGGCCGAACCCCATCCCGATCAGCACGGCCAGGAACATGACGAAGACGCCGTTCCCGAGGAGCGCGTCGACGAACTCCATCCCTACGGCCCCCTCCAGACGGATCGGCCGCGGTCGTCCGTGTCAATACTCCCGCTCAGTGGCGAATCTCGAGTCGCCTCGTGACGTGCAAATGTCATCGTTGGTCGTTTGTATTCGTCCCCGCCACACAATCGATAGATTCGTAATATAAAACGGAACTGACGGGACGGGATAGATACAACAACGTTCGATATATTTGCTCCAGAAGTTAATAAATATCTCGATAGCCAATTGGCCGAGAGTCCAAAATACAAGGGTTAAAGGCCCTATAAGCGCCAAAATAGGGAGTGGTTATTCATGATAATCCTCCGCAGATATTTGTAGTATGAATAGTTATGAATGCGCCCACAGTTCTCCCAGATGAACATATCATATAATAAGATATCGCATGGTCAACACACTCCTCGATCGCTTTCGAGACCGAATCGGCACGGAACAGGGGGTGGTGGCCACGCTTCCGGAAACGCTCCTACACGACGGTACGGACGCGACGCTTTGCCCGTCGTCGAGGTGAACCTGTCCCCGGCGGTGGGGGCGAACGACCCCCTGGGCCGAGCGACCTCGACCCTCCGCCGTTAGCCGAGATCAGCACCCGATTCCTCGCCGTCGAACGACCGGAGCTGTTCGGCCTCCGTGAAGGCGTACTCCGGGATGAGGAAGCTGCTGGTGAGGCTGGCCAGGCCGCCGGCGGCGAAGATCATGGCCATGATGACGAACTGGTACTCGGCAGCGTAGATCGGGTTCTCTCCGGCGAGGACCATCCCGGACATCAGTCCGGGGATCCACACCCACCCGAGGCTCTTCAGGGAGTCGACGACCGGAATCAGGGAGGCCTGGACGCCCCGTTCGACGTACCGGTCGACGGCTTTGGTGGGCGGCACGCCCAGCGCGAGGACGGCCTCGATCTCCTCGCGGTTGTTCTCGAGTTCGCCGACGAAGCGCTCGAACGCCAGCGACGCCGTCTTCATCGCGTTCGCGATGATCATACTCCCGACCGGGAGCAGGTTCCTGACCGTGGGTTCGATGACCCCGGTCGCGGTCATCGTGACGATGACGGTCCCGGCACCAAGAAGAAGACTCACTCCAGCCACGCGGAAGGCAGCAGGGAAGCCGCTGACCCGATCGTGAGCGATCCATGCGCCACCGCAGATCATGAACAGGAGGACGAGGCCGCTCCAAGCCACGCGAACGGTGAAGAGAACACCGACGATCATCCCCATGGCAACGATCTGAGGAACCCCCGGGTCAGGGCGACGCCGAACTCCTTCTCCAGGGACACGTCGAACCCGCGGACGTACGTCGCGACGAGCACGGGGACTGCGAGGACCGTCGCGATCCCGACCTGCCAGAGCCCTTTGGCGACCACGGGGTCGACCAGTCGATCCGCGATCTGAGCCATCACGCCCGATCACCCGCCGACTCGCCACCCTCGACCGGACCGGCGTCCTCGACCCGGTACGAATCGACCACCCGCCCGTCCTCGAATTCGACGATGCGCTCGCCCAGCCGCCGGGCCTGGGCGCGCTGATGGGTCACGAAAACGGTCGTCATTTCGACGTCCTCGATGACGTCGACGAGGAGGCCCTCCACCCGCGCTCGCGTGTCGTCGTCGAGGTTCGCCGTCGGTTCGTCCAGCAGGAGAACGTCGGAATCGTTGACGAGCGTCCGGGCGATGGCCACGCGCTGGGCTTCACCCCCCGACAGCGTCTCCGCGTCACGATCGGCATATCCCGATAGGTCCAGCCGATCGAGAAGAGCCTCGACCCGGGAGCGAGGAACCGATTCGTCACGGAGACATGGTCCAACAGTAACGTTCTCGGCGACTGTTCCCTCTCGAAGCGCCGGACTCTAGGGCACGAGTCCAACTCGTTGCCGTAGCTCTTGCGGTTGCAGCTCCCGGTAATCCGTTCCGTCGATGAGGACCGTTCCATCCGTCGGTTCCGCCAGCCGATCCAGCAACCGGAGGAAGGTCGACTTGCCAGTACCGGACGAACCGACGATAGCGACCGTTGCTCCCGCATCGATGGACAGCGAAACGTCGTCGACGATCGACTGCGAGTCGACAGCGTAGACCAGATTGCGGATTTCGAGCGTCGCAGGCATTTTCCGTCCGAACCGACCTGGTCGACGATCTTAGTTTCAGGGTATCCGGTGTCGACCCGCCGTAGTCGTGCGACAGAAAGGTATCCGCGGCTCTCGGGACCACCCACCAAATGAACCGGCCCCGGGAGAGTCCGGCGACGATCCGTCCACGAGAGGCGTCCCCTCAGGATCCGAACGGCATCCCGACCGAAGCAGCGACATCATGAAATATCGTTATATTAGATACCAGATATTTAGGGCTATCTTGGGCCATGGTACCGTGGATAAAACGGCCGGTTCGACGGTCCATTCCCCTGTTAACGGCCAATAAATTGAGGGCCAGATATTTTATCAAAGGCCCGAGTAGTATAGGGTTGGAGCCACCCGGCGGGATCGTCTGGAACGGGCCACGTCCCCGGCGAACCCGTCCGGGCTCTGAGACAAACGAGGTGATACCTGTGGATCAAATTAGAATACACGGACGGGGTGGACAGGGATCGGTTACGCTGGCACAGCTACTCGCCCAGGCGGCCCACGAAGAGGGCATCTGGGCGCAGGCGTTCCCCTCATTCGGCGTCGAGCGCCGAGGAGCGCCGATCGAAGCGTTCGCGCGCTTCGACGACGAGAAGATCACGGACCGGAGCCAGGTCGACGAACCGGACTACGTCATCGTCCAGGACGTCAGCCTGCTGGAGTACGTCGACGTCACCGACGGCCTCGACGAGGACGGGGTGGTGTTGATCAACACCGGCGCCGATCCCGAAGAGGTCGACGTCGAAACCGAGGCCGAGGTGGTCACGGTCGACGCGACCGAGATCGCGCTGGATCACCTGGGCAAGCCGATCATGAACACGGCGCTTTTGGGCGCGTTCGCCGGCGCGACCGGCCTGATCGAGCAGGAGAGCGTCGAGGAAGTCATCGAGCGGGAGTGGGGCGGCGAGATCGGCCAGCAGAACGTCGCCGCCTCGACCGACGCGTTCGCGGAGGTGCAAGCATGAGTTTCGAGGATCCCTACGAGAACCTGAAGATCACGACCGGCGCGGTCGCCGAACCGAGCACGTCGCAGGTGAACAAGACCGGATCGTGGCGGCAGTTCCGTCCGGTCATCGACCCGGACGCCTGCATCGGTTGCGGGCAGTGTGACACCTTCTGTCCCGACCAGGCCGCCAAGCCGGTCGGCGACGGCGACACCTACGGCATCGATCTGGACTACTGCAAGGGGTGTGGCATCTGCGCCAAGGAGTGCCCCGTGGACGCCATCGAAATGGTCAGGGAGGAGGCCTAAACCATGGCGAAAGCAGAGGAAACCGAGGACGAGACCGAGATCCTGAAGGGAACGTCCGCCGTCGCGAAGGGCGTGATGTCCGTCGATCCCGACGTCGTCTCGGCGTACCCGATCACGCCCCAGACGGGGGTCGTCGAAAAGCTCTCCGAACTGTTCGCCGACGGCAAGATGGACGGCGAGTTCATCAAGGTCGACAGCGAGTTCAACGCGGCCTCGACCTGCATCGGGGCGAGCGCCGCCGGGGCCCGCGTGTTCAGCGCGACGTCCTCGCAGGGCCTGAAGCTGATGAGCGAACCGCTGTTCACCGCATCGGGCATGCGCCTCCCGATCGTCATGGCCGTCGCGAACCGCTCGCTCTCGGCCCCGCTATCGATCTGGGCGGACCACACCGACTCCTTCGCCGAGCGCGACGGCGGGATGATCCAGTTCTACGCCGAGGACGTCCAGGAGGCGGTCGATCACGTCCTGCTGGGATACAAGGTTGCCGAGACGGTCAACCTGCCCGTCATCTCGACGTTCGACGGGTTCATCCTGACCCACGTGCAGGAACCCGTCAACCTGCCCGACGAGGAAAAGACCTCGGAGTTCCTGCCGCCGCGCGAGCCCAAGTACACGCTCGATCCGTCGGACCCCAAGACGATGGGTGCCTACGCGCGGCCGGAACACTGGATGGAGACCCGCTACGAGGTCCACCGCGCGCTCAACGAGTCCCGCGACGTCATCCAGGCGGCCGTCGAGGAGTTCGCCGACGTCTTCGGCCGGGACTACACCGAGTACGGCGGCATGATCGACACCTACCGCGCCGAGGACGCCGACTACGTCCTCCTCGCGCTCGGGTCGATCGCCGGGACGATCCGCGAGGTCGTCGACGACTACCGCGCCCGCGGCGAGAAGGTCGGGATGGTCCGTCCCCGGATCTTCCGACCCTTCCCGGCCGAGGCGCTCCGTGATGCCCTGGCCGGCAAGGAAGCCGTCGGCATCCTGACGAAGGAGGTCTCGCCGGGCTACGAGAGCGCCCTCGCCGGCGAGGTCAAGGCCGCGCTGTACAGCGCCGACGACCGCCCGGCGATCCAGGACTTCATCATCGGGCTGGCCGGTCGTGACGTGACGAAAGACGAGATCGCCGACATGGTCGAGGAGACCAAGACGACCGACCGCGAGATGGACTTCGCCGACGAGGAGTCCTGGCCGCAGCTCCGTGCGGAAATCATCGAAGAGGAGGTGGACTTCAAATGAGCTCCGAACACCAGGACCACACCGACGAGATCGACCACGAGGACGACCTGTGGAACCCCGGCCACCGCGCGTGTGCCGGGTGTGGCCCCGCGCTGGCGATGAAGTACGTCACCGAGGTCGCCGGCGAGGACACCATCGTCGCCAACGCGACCGGGTGTATGGAAGTCGTCTCCACGCCGTACCCCGAGAGCGCGTGGGGGACCAGCTACATCCACAACATCTTCGAGAACGCCGCCAGCGTCGCCGCGGGGGTCGAGGCTGCCTACCAGTCCTTCGACCGCCGCAAGCCCGACGAGTTCACGAGTACCGACGATCTGAACCTCATCGCCATCGGCGGCGACGGGGCGACCTCCGACATCGGCTTCCGCGCCCTGTCGGGCATGCTCGAGCGCGGTCACGACGTCCTGTACATCATGTACGACAACGAGGCGTACATGAACACGGGCATCCAGCGCTCCAGCCAGACGCCCTACGGGGCCGAGACGACGACCTCCCCGCCGGGCGAGGTCAGCATCGGCAACGACACGCACAAGAAGGACGTGGCCTCGATCGTCGCCGACCACGGCGTCGAGTACGTCGCGACGTCCTCGATCGCCTACCCGCAGGACTACAAGAACAAGATCGAGACGGCCCTCGAAGTCGACGGGCCGAAGTTCATCCACGTCTACGCGCCGTGTCCCGTCGGCTGGAACTTCGAGGCCGACATGACCGTCGAACTCGCCCGCCTCGCGGTCGAGACCGGGATCTTCCCGGTCTTCGAGATGGAGGACGGCGAGATGACGAACGTCAGGACGGTGAAGGACCGGAAACCCGTCGAGGAGTTCCTGAAACACCAGGGTCGCTTCAAGCACCTCTTCGGCGACGAGAAGGACGAGGAGACCATCGGCGAGATCCAGTCGTTCGTCGACGGGCGTGCCGAGGACCTCGGCATCGACGGCTAAAGACCGGGACGAACAACCTCGGACGTCACCTCGTGGCCCCGGTCGTTTCGAACCGACTGACGGCGCTTTGGTTTCCTGCTGGAATCGTCCCACGACCGGT
>DATFIX010000338.1:0-7719 GCA_035269625.1 Natrialbaceae archaeon | reverse complement strand
CCCCGGGCCGTCGTCCGCGACGCGGATCACGACGTCGTCGCCGTCGACGGCCACCGAGACGTCGACCGACGGACGGTCGCCTCCGTGCTTGGCGGCGTTCTCGAGGAGTTCCTCGATCGCGATCTCGAGTCTGGGAGCGCTCCGGGCGATCGCCGTCCCGGGGGCGTCGACGGTGACCGACGCTTCGGGGTAGCGGTCGTCGATCCGGTCGATCGCCGTCCTGACCGGCGGGACGACGTTCCGGGACTCGATCTCGGGCGCGTTGGACACGGCCCGCTGGAGTTCCCGCGCCGTCTCGCCGAGTTCGATCAGCCGATCGGTCGCCTCGAGGATCCGTTCGGCAGTCGTCGCGTCCTCGCCCGACAGGTCCCGCCGGAGTTGCTCGGCGTATCCACGGACGACGGTCATGTCGTTCCGGAGGTTGTGCCGGAGGACGCGATTCAGCACGCGAATCAGGCGCTCCCGCCGTTTTCGCCGGGTCGCCTCGCGGACCGTTCCCTGGACCGCGACGACGTTCCCCGTCGACTCGTCCGGCCCTCCCCCGTCCGGGTGGTGGATCGGCGTGGCCCGAACGTCCACGTCGACGATGTCGCCCCGGGCGGTTTCGATCGGGACGTAGGTTTCCTCGACCGTCTGCCCATCGAACACCCCCCGGAAGAGTCGGCGTCCGAGTTCGGTCGTCTCGGCGTCGGGAAACACGTGGACGAACGAGCGCCCGAGCAGGTCGTCCGGGCCGTACCCGAGCAAGTCCTCGACCGAGGGCGAGACGAACGTGAACCGCCCGCCGTCGTCCAGGCGGAAGACCAGATCGAAGTTGGCGTCGACGACGGCCCGGTAGATCTCCCGGCGCTCCCGGAGTTCCCGCTCGCGACGGTCCAGCGCCACCTCGTCGCGGTGGCGTTCGATCTCGTGACCGGCCATCCCGGCGATCAACTGGGTGAACGCCTTCTCGGTCTCGGAGAAGGGTTCGGCCCGTGGATCGGTCGACGAGAAACAGACCGTGCCGTAGGTTTGGTCGTCCACGATGACCGGAGCCCCGTGATAGCAGTGGAGACCGTGGGTTTCGAACGCGACGTCGTCCCCGTAGCCCTGTGCAGGGGCGTCGTGGAGGGCCAGGACGCCCTCCTCGCGGATGGTGTGCCGACAGTAGGTCGTCGCGAGGTCGTGATTCAGCCCCTCGGGAATCGGCCCCTCGGGCGGGTCGGTGGCGATGACGACCTCCCAGTCGCCCGCGTCCTCGTCGATCTCGGCGATGTACCCGTGACCGACGCCGAAGTACTCGAGGCCGACATCGAGGGCGGCCTCCAGTCGGTCGTCGACGAACGCGTCGGACCGCATCACCTCGTAGAGTCGGGCACGCGCCTCGTCGTCCGCCAGCGTGCCCTCCCGTCTGCTCATGGGTCCGGGTTCACGCCAGTCGGGCCTATAGGTAACGGCAGACTGTCGCCCAGCTGCACCGTCGGCGAGAAACCGCACTAGTTCCACTCGCACCGCCGGGGATCGCCGGTCCGCGCCAGGGCGACGAGGAGGATCGCGATCCCGCCGGTGCGAACGAGGTTCCCGCCGAACGGGAAGAGGGCGTAGGCTCCGGCGACGCCCAGCAGCGGGAGGAGGCCCGCACCGCAACTCGCACACCCCGCCACGAGCACGCCCGGGGCCGCCCCGAGCAGGTTCGAAAGCCCGCCCGCGCCGTGTTTGACGCTCGCGCCGACGGTGACGACGGTGACGCCGGCGAGGACGGCGTACGCGACGGTGAGCGCGAGACCGAGGGGACCGGCGGCCTCGTAGGTGCCGACGGTGAACGTCACGAAGAAGTCGTCGAGCGTGCTCGCGCCCGCCGAGAGCGCGTGGGCGGCGGCGGCCGGATCCGCACTGGCGACCAGGAGGACGTACGCCAGGGTCGCGACGGCGAGGGTCACGACCGTGCCGGTTACCGAGAGGAGCGGGTACGTGAGCGCCCGGTAGAGCCGGTCCGTCGCGGTCGCGCTCACGCGTCGTCCACCCGCTTCAGTGCCTTCTCGAACACCCCGTAGGGCTGGGCCCCGGGGACGTTCAGCCACTTGCCCGACGAGGGTTTCGAGATGGCAAACGTCGGCGTGGCCCGTCGCAGCCCCAGGTCCTCGATGGCGACCGCCGTATCCCGATCCACCAGGTCGGCGACGGCGTCCCCGTGCTCGCGCATGCACGTCCGGAGCGCCGATGCCGAGACGCCCTCGACCCCGTTCGTGTACTCGTAGAGGTTGGCCGTCGACGCCCAGCCCGAGTCTTTCCCGCCCTGCTGGTCGAAGACGTGGCCGTGCCACCGTCCCCACGCGTTCGGATCCTCGTCGGCCACGGTGCGCCAGGCGCACTTCGAGAGTTCCGCCGCGGTCCGGGAGTCGGCCCCAAATAGCGGGAACTCGAGGAAGGCGACCGCCAGTTTCCCGGGGTCGACGTAGTCCCTGGCCAGTTTGGGGAGGGTCCCCTCCTCGAACTGCTTGCAGTAGGGACACTGGTAGTCACTCCAGTAGAACAGGCGAAGCGGAGCGTCGAGCGATCCCATGATCGGGGTGCCGGCGTAGGGAACGCCGAGGTGCTCGCTCTCCCCGTCGGCCGACGTGTACGTCCCGGCAAGGGAGGGATCGTCGTCCGAATCGCCGGCCAGCGACCGGGCGGCGTAGACGCCGCCGACGGTGAGCACGCCGGCACCGCCCAGACCGAGTAGCGCCTTCCGGCGCGAAACGGTCGCTGGCTCGTCGGCGTCCACGCCCTCGGCGGCGTCGGGGTCCTGAGTCTCGTCGGTCACGCCACGCCGTCAGTCTTGCACGAATTAAAAACTACTGCCGTCGGCGAAACTGGTTTCAGGGACACGGCAGTATGGAGGGCGCATGTCCGAGCCCTCCATCACGTCGCGTCGTAGCGTTATCGCTGCTGCAGGGACGGCCACCCTGGCCGCCCTGGCCGGCTGTTCGACCCTGGGCGGCCTCGGCGAGAACACTACAAACGCGCCGCCGAAGACGCCGGTCGATCGGATCGTCGTCCGGAGCGACACCGGACGGGCGGAACCGCTCCGCCTGACGCTCGTGTACGGTTCGCCCGAGGGACATACCGAACGTCCCGTGTGGACCACGGTCGAGGCACCGGCCGACGGGGACCCGGCGACGGCCGTCCATGGACCCGACACCGGTCACGGCGTGTACAGCCTGACCCCGGCCTCGAAACGCCACGCGAACCACGAGGTGGTGTCGTTCAACACCCGCACCCAGGGAGGTGGGGACGCCTCCCAGTTCGCGGTGGTCGTGAAGGAAGACGGCGACGTCTGGGCCACGCTGGGCGAGGCGGGCAACCCGATCTCGATTCCCGGGGACGGGTAGCGAGTCAGGAGTTCTCGCCGTCCGGTCGGACGGGCTGCTCGGAGACGCCGGCCCCGTCGTCCGAACCGACCGATTCCTCGACCAGGGTCTTCAGCCCACGTCGCAACCGATACGAGACGGCGGTGTCGGAGATGCCGAGCGAGTCCGCGATCGATTGCAGCGAGGTTTCACGGGGGACGTCGAAATATCCCTTCTCCAGCCCCACGGCGAGCGCTTCGTGCTGTTCCGACGTCAGGTTCGAGGCCGTCACGCCGGTGCCGTCCTCGGCGGTGAAGACCTGCCGGAGATCGAACGTGACACCGACCGACCGACAGTGCTCCCAGTAGTCGGCAATCGACTGTCGACTGGGAAACCGGGCTCGAACGTTCCATCCCTCGTGGGTGCCACGGGAAGAGAGGGGGACGATGTCGTTTTCGATGGCGAACCGGTAGGTGAGGAGCCCCGACCCCGACTCGGAGAGGCGAACCCGGTAGAACGACCGCGACGGCGACGTCACGAGGCGTTGGTACTCGGCCACGGAGGAATCGGACTCGAGGGCCGTCTCGAACGCGTCGAAGTCCGGGGCCGTCACCCAGACGAACAGCCGAGCCGCGTCGGGGTGGGAGTCGTCGTACTCCTCGATCTCGGCCACGGCGTCCGGGATGTCAGCAAGAACGTCTCGAAGAATGGGCGAGTCGATCCGGAACTCGACGAGCACGGCCATTGCTAGAGGCTCTATGCCACAGCACGACCGGACGTCGCATAAACCTGACGTCGATCGTCGAATCTGGATCGGAAACGCCGATCAGGGCCGAATCGTACCGAAGTCGGCACGCTGTTGTCGGGCGATTCTCCACGCTCTCGAAACTGGCGACGGGAACCGGATGGCCGACCGCCCGCCCTCGGGCGGCGGATCCTACGCGCCGATCTTGCAGTCCGAACAGTACGCGTGTCGACGATACAGCGTCTCCTCCTCGAGGGCGTCGCCACACGATCGACACTCGTTGTAGGCTTCGATGTACATGGGATGGATCCCTGGCGAGTCCACAAGTACCCCGTATATTTACTGGTTTCAGAAGGGGCGGATTCTGCCCCTATTTTAGGCCAGCCAAAAACACGGCCCGATCGTGCTCCCGCCGGCCAGCCCGACCGTCGCCCGCCTCGTCAAACCGCAACGAGGCGGTCCCGATTCCCGGAGAGCCAATCTTTATTGGACTTACACGTGAAGTAAGGATCGCAACTATGGATGCCGACGACCTCCAGGCCATGCTCGAAAAGAACGGTGAACTGATGCTCGCGGTCTCCGAGTTCGACCAGCCGATCGAACTCCACCTCCACGACACGGAAATCGGCGACGAGATGGTGCGCCTCGAACTGACCGACGGGATTCTCAAGTTCGACATCGACGAGGTCACCGGCGCGTGGCAACACACCCACTCGCTGGCCGACCTCGGCCTCGAATAACGACGCACCAGTCTCGATTCTCGCGGTGGGGTTCTCGAACGTCGTCGCCCAGCCCACCGGCCAGCCATCGCTGACAGTTGGCCCAACACGGTCAGAAAACGGTGGTCGTCCCGGTCGAGGTACGTCGATCGCCGGCAGTCACTCGGCAGGCGAGGGTGCCGAGGGCTGCTCGTCACCACTCCCTTCGGGTTCCGCACCCTCCTGGTAGAAGATCTTCCAGCCGGTCCCGCCCATGAACAGGAGGATGAGGGGCGAGAGGAACCCGAAGAAGTAGTACGGGGCGTATTCGATCACGGGAACGCCCATGGCGGCGGCCATGAACACGCCACCCGAGCCCCAGGGGACCAGCGCAGAGGTGGTGGTCCCCGCGGCCTCGACGGCCCGCGAGAGGTTCCGACTCTCCAGGTCGTACTGGTCGTAGAGGTTCCGGAGCGTCATGCCCGGCACCACGATGGCCATGTACTGCTCGGCGGCGAGGACGTTCATCGCGAACGTCCCGGCCACCGTTCCGGCGGTGAGGCCGAAGACGCTGCTGACTGCTTCGCCGATGTAGTAGGCGATGGCCGCCAGGACGCCCGTCGCTTCGAGGATGCCGCCCAGCGCCAGCGCCGCGACCACGATCGAGACCACCCAGATCGACCCGGACAGGCCACCGCTGGCGAGCAGGTCGGTGGTGAGTTTGACGCCCGTCTCCGGGCTCGTCCCGTAGTGAACCATCCCCCACACGCTGGAGAAGCCGACGCCCTGGAGGGTCGTGGCGATGCCGACGCCCGCGAAGATCCCGGCGCCCAGCGACGGCAGGGCCGGGAACCCGTAGATCGCCAGGGCGAACGTGATGACGAGCGGAATCAGCGTGATCACCGAGATGGCGTACGTCCCCGAGAGGGCACCCTGGATCTCGGCGATCCGACCGGCCGGGATCGTCCCGGCGGCGTCGAGGCCCAGCACGACGAACAGCACGAGGGAAATCCCGAACGCGATCAGCGTGCCGGGGCGCATCGCCCGGACGTGATCCATCAGTTCGGTGTTCGTGACGGCCGCCGCCAGGTTCGTCGTGTCCGACAGCGGCGAGTTCTTGTCCCCGGTGTACGCACCGGAGAGGACTGCACCGGCCGTCATCGGGGCCGGGATCCCCAGCCCGGACCCGATGCCGATCATCGCCACGCCCAGGGTCCCGGCCGTCGTCCAGGACGATCCGATCGCGAACGCGACGATCGCCCCGAGGATCGCGGCGAACGGGAGGAAGATCTTGGGCGTGAGGAACTCCAGCCCGTAGTACATGATCGTCGGGATGGTGCCCGAACTGATCCACGACGCGATCAGCATGTAGATCACGAACAGGATCAGGATGGCCTGCAGGCCCATCAGGATGCTCTGGCTGATCCCCTCGTAGAGGTCGTCCCACGAGTAGCCGAAGTAGTACCGGCCCATCAGCCCCGACAGGACGATCCCCCAGAGCAGCGGCATCTGGGGATCGAGGTCCAACATGGCGATCCCGACCGAGAGGAAAGCGATCATCCCCGCCACCGGCACGAGTGCTTCACCTAACGAGGGGCGCAATTCTGGATCTATCTCGTCGTACGTCTGCGGTTTGAAATCGAGCGCTGCCATTCGACGGTCTACATTTGAGACAAAAGACCACAAATATTCTCCCTCAATATTGGCGATCTATTAGCCCAGGCGGATGAATAGTTAAGATAATGTGGTTTTTCTTGGTATGTTGTTACAAGTTCCAAAATCTCAAAGGGTACAGTCTCGACGTTTGAAGTTCCAATTCCTCGAACTGGTTCTCCGCCGAAATGGACCCCGACGTCCGGGTTGCGGTTGAAACCCGGACGTGACGGCGTTCGAACTATCCCGACGGCGGTCACTCTGCCTGGGGCACCGACGACCACCCCTCCGTCGCCTCGGCGTCGTCGGGATCGCGGTAGAAGATCTTCCAGCCGGTCGCACCCATGACGAGGAGAACGAGCGGGTTGATGAGACCGAAGAGGTAGAACGGCGCGTACTTCAGGACCGGGACCCCCAGCGTGGTGGCCATGAACACGCCGCCAGACCCCCACGGGACGAACGCCGAGGTCGTCGTCCCCGAGGCCTGGAGCGCGCGCGAGAGGTTGCGACTCTCCAGGTCGTACTCGTCGTAGAGGTTCCGGAGGGTCATGCCCGGCACGACGATGGCGATGTACTGGTCGGCGGCGAGGAAGTTCATCGAGATGGTGCTCGCGACGGTGCCGGCGGTGAGGCCGAAGACGCTCCGGACGGCCTGCCCGATGTAGTGTGCCAGCGTCGCCAGGACGCCCGTCGATTCCAGGACGCCCCCGAGCGTGAGGGCCGCGATGACGATCGAGATCACGCCCATCGACCCGCTGACGCCGGTGGTCGTGAGGAGTTGCTGTTCGAGCACGTTCTCGACGGCCGGGGCCAGCGAACTCGCGACGTCGGGGGAGGCGGTCCCGGCCCAGACGGTCTCCCACGCGGGGGCGAACCCGACACCCTGGAGGACGATGCTGACGACGACCCCCGCGAAGACCCCTGCAGACAGGGAGGGCAGGGCGGGATATCCCCGCAGTGCGAGCGCGAACGTGACGAAAAGCGGGAGCAGCGTGAGCGGCGTGATGGCGTACAGGTCCGTGAGGACCGACTGCATCTCGGCGACCCGACCCGCGGGGATCGCCCCGCCAGCATTGAGCCCCAGATAGACGAAGGCGGCGATCGAAATCCCGAAGGCGACGACGGTCCCCGCCCGCATCGTCCGGACGTGCGTCATCAGTTCGGTGTTCGTGACGGCCGCCGAGAGGTTCGACGTGTCCGACAGTGGCGAGTTCTTGTCGCCGGCGTAGGCCCCCGAGAGGACGGCACCGGCGGTCATCGGGGCCGGGATGCCGAGGCCCTCGCCGATGCCGATCATGGCGACGCCCAGGGT
>DATFIX010000337.1:0-6111 GCA_035269625.1 Natrialbaceae archaeon | reverse complement strand
TGAGGCGCTGGATTACGTCGCCGACGAGATGCGCCGGGTCCGTCAGGAGTACTCGCCACAGAGCGTCTACTTCGAGCAGGGGTCGGGCAGCGACACCATCGGCGGGACGACCTTCGGTCGCCTCGCGCGCGCGTTCGGCGGGACGATGAAGTCCTGGTCGATCGACATCAACGTCGGCCTGGGCTTCCGCCGGATCACCGGTGCGGGCTACTTCAACACGCCGACGAACCAGGCGACCGACATCGAGAACGCCAACACGATCGTCATCTGGGGCGGCAACATCTTCGAGAGCCGGTTCCAGCAGGACGCCTCGAAGGTGCTGAACGCCAAGGAGAACGGCGCGAAGATCGTGGTCGTCGACCCGGTGTACAACACGACGACCGCGAAGGCCGACCTCTGGCTGCCGGTCAAGCCCGGCAAGGACGGCCACCTCGCGATGTCGATGATCAACGTCGCCTTCGAGGAGGATTACCTCGACCGGGAGTTCCTCCGCGAGCGCACGCTCGGGCCGGCACTCGTCAAGGAAGACGGGAGCCTCCTGAAGACGGGCGAGATCTTCGACGACGGCGACGACGAGACGCCGGTCGCCTACGACGAGGCCGCCGGCGAACCGGTCCCGCTCGAACCCGAGACCTACGGCGAGTACGCCCTGTTCGGCGAGTACGAGGTCGACGGCATGACCGTGACGACCGGCCTGACGAAGGTCCGGGAGGCGGCGGCCGACTACTCGCCCGAGAAGATGGCGAACTACGTCGGCGTCCAGGCCGAGAACATCCGGCAGACCGTTCGCTGGCTCGGCACGCGCGGGCCGGGCGGCATCCTGACCGGCCTCGGCGTCGACCGCTACGTCTACGGCCACATCTTCGGCCAGGCGTACGCGATCCTACTGGCCATGCTCGGGCAGTACGGCCAGCGTGGCTGCGTGACGGGCGGCATCACGCAGGGCGGGTACTTCGCCAGCGACTACGGCGCGATCGAGGGCGCACCGGGCGCCCGGTACCTGCAACAGAAGGGCATCCTGGAGGCGCTGGAAGGTGGCACCGACCACCCGATCAAGGCGATGTACGCCATGTGTTCGAACTTCACCGCCAACCAGATGCCGGACCGGCAGCGCTGGCTGAAGGCGCTGGAGAACGTCGACATGGTCGCCGTCGCCGACATCCAGCACACGCCCAACGTCCAGTACGCCGACATCGTCCTGCCGGCCTCGCACTGGTTCGAGCGCGAGGACATCACCGGCACCTGGACGCAACCGCACGTCAGGTACCGTGGCGCGGCCCACGATCCGCTCTGGGAGTCCAAACACGACAACTGGATGCTGGTCCGCCTGGCCGAGCGTCTGGGCTACGGCGAGCACTTCGAACGCGACCGGGAGACGCTGATGCGGAAGATCCTGGAGGCGGAAACCCGGTTCACGTTCGACGAACTCCGCGAGAAGGGGACCATCTTCATCGAGGACTCCCCGGAAATCATCTGGCAGGGCGAGTTCAACACGCCCAGCGGTCGCCTCGAACTCTACGACGAGGACGCCCCGAGCGAGAAGGGCAACTCCCTGGAGGTCCCGGTCCCGCTGGAGAGTCGGACCCGGGACGACTACCCGACGGCCGACGAGTACCCGCTCACCTTCCTGCAGAAACACAGCCGGTGGCGGATCCACTCGCAGTTCGGCCACATGCCGTGGATGCGCCGGATCCACCCCGAACCCACGCTCGACATCCACCCGAAGGACGCGAGGCGTCGGGACATCGAGGACGGCGACTACGTCCGCGTGTACAACGACCGCGGCGAGGCCGTCGTCAAGGCGAAATACAACAAGGGCTACCGGCCGGGACTGGTCAACATCGACCAGGGCTGGTGGAGCGACGACTACATCCAGGGCCACCACAACGACCTGACCCACCTCGACGTCAGTGAGGCCATCGAGAACTTCGCGTTCTACGACGTGCGCGTCGAGGTCGAAGCGGCACCGGACGACATCGACACGAGCATGTACACGAACCCGAAGAAAGCCGACTGGCTCGGCGAGTCCACTACCGGAGGTGAGAACTGATGACGAGCTACGGCATGGTAATCGACCTGGAGCGGTGTATCGGCTGCCAGGCGTGTTCGACCGCCTGCATGGAAGAGAACAACGTCAGCCTCGACCACATCTGGAACCGGGTCCTGACCGAGGGTGGCGACAACATCGACACGCCTGCGGGCAAATATCCCGAGGACGGCGGCGACGGCACCGGTACGATGTCGATGGAGTACCTCCCGATGGCTTGCCAGCACTGCGACAACGCGCCGTGCGTGAAGGTCTGCCCGGTCAACGCGACCTATACGCGCGAGGACGGCATCGTCGAGATCGACTACGACGTCTGCATCGGGTGCCGGTACTGCATCGCGGCGTGCCCGTACAACGCCCGGGCGTTCAACTACGACAAGCCCGTCCACGTGCCGGCGGAGGGCACCGGGAACGTCCCCGAGCGCCCGCAGGGCGTCGTCGAGAAGTGCACGTTCTGCACCCACCGCGTCGAGGAGGAACTGGACCCGGCCTGCGTGATCGCCTGTCCGGCGGACGCCCGGATCTTCGGCGACCTCGATGACCCCAACAGCACGGTCTCGAAGTACGTCGACAAGTACGAGACCGAGCAGTTGCTCGAGGAACTGGAGGCCGACCCGAAGACCTACTACGTCCGCGGGCAGATGTCCCCCGGTCGGCAACGCCCGACCACCGAACTGGAGGGCACGCGGAGGAAGAAGACCTCCATCCCCGAGGGAGGTGAGCAGTGATGAGCGACGAGACTCCCCAGCGGACGATCCGCGGCGTCGGAACCATGGGGAAGGCCTGGCTGGCGATCCTCGCCATCCTCTTCGTGGTCGGGTTCGGTGCCTGGGTCTACCAGCTCATGGAGGGCCTGATCGTCACCGGGATGAACAACGTGTTCGCCTGGGCGCTGTACATCATGCTGTTCGTCTTCTTCGTCGGACTCTCTGCGGGCGGACTGATCATCTCGTCGGTGCCGAAGTTCTTCCACTCGGACCGCTACGACTCGATCGCGGCGCTGGGCGTGCTCGTGAGCTTCGCCTGCATCGTGGTCGCGGGACTGCTGGTCGTGCCGGACATCGGCCGTCCGGAGCGTCTCTACGAGTTCTTCACCAGTCCCGACTTCCGGTCGCCGATGGTCTGGGACTTCGGCATCGTGATCGTCTACGGCGCCTTCACGGCCGGCTACCTCTGGCTGCTGACGCGGCGTGATCTCGCGGCGATGGGCTCGCGCCTCGCGTTCGGTGTGAAGGACACCGAGGCTGGCCGGGAGCGCGACCGGCGGATCTCGTTCTGGTTCGCCGCGGCTGCCATCCCGCTCGCGGTGGCGCTGCACTCCATCACCGGGTGGATCTTCGCGCTGCAGATCGGTCGCGGCGACTGGTTCAGTCCGCTCGTCGCACCCATGTTCATCATGAAGGCGCTGGTGTCCGGCCTGGGGCTCGTGATCGTGACGGCCATCCTGGCCGACCGGTACACGACCTTCGAGTTGCCACGCGAACAGGTACCCGAACTCGGGAAGGTGCTCGGCGTGTTCGTCGCCGTCCACATCGTCTACCTGGTCGGCGCGGAACGCCTGCCGGGCGCGTGGGCCGAGAACTTCGGCTTCTGGGACATCACGACCGGGTTCCTCGTCGGCGAGACCGTCTACTTCTGGCTGTGGACGGTCGTCGGTGGGGTCCTGCCGCTGGCGTTGCTGGTGATCCCGTCGATCCGCAAGCGCGTCTGGGCGGTGTTCGCCGCGAGCGTGTTCGCGATCGCCGGCATCCTCTTCGAGGGGGTCAACCTGATATTCGTCGGGTACACGGACCTCTACATCGACGCGGCCCCGGGCGTGACCACCGGGCGCGGCTACGTCGCGATGGGATCGGACATCTGGGCGACCGTCGGGGCGTACACGCCCACGGTCGTCGAGTTGCTGATCTCGATCGGCCTGATCGCGCTGGGTGCGCTGATCGTCACGCTCGGCCTGTGGTACCTGCCGGTCCAGTCCGGCGAGGTCCTGGCACCGCCGGCGAGCGACACGCCCGACAGTGACGCGACCGTCGCCAACGGCGGCGCGGACTCGGACGCGGACTGACGGTGATTCGCCAATGAGTGACACCGTTTCCGAATCCGATGCGGAACGCGAACGCGGTCGACTCGCGGACGGCTACGCGGTGCTGGCCCAGTGCTGGCGCCGGCCGACCGAGGACCTGGTGGCGGCCGTCGAGGCCGGCGACCTCGAGGGCGTCGTCCCGGGCGTCCGGGACGTTTCCCTTGGGGAGTTGCGGGCCGAACACGCCCGCCTGTTCGTCGGCCCCGCGGACCCGCCGTGTCTCCCCTACGAGAGCGTCTATCGCGACGGCGACGACGACGGCCCGGGCCAGGTGCTCGGTCCCTCGACCCACGACGTGGTGAACTGGTACCAGGAGTACGGCATGGGACTCGATCCCGACTGGTCGGACCTGCCGGACCACCTCGCGACGGAACTGGAGTTCGCGGCCGTCCTGCTGGATCGCGGGGAGTCGGAAGCGTGCGAGCGCTTCCTCGACGAGCACCCGCGCCAGTGGTTCGACGACTTCGCCTCGGCGGTCCGCGCGAGCGATCCGCCGGCGTTCTATCGCGAACTCCTGGAGACGACCGCGGCCGCGATCGAGGAGGGACATGATCGCCAGAGCGAATCGAGCCCCAGGTGACATGCCTCCCGTCCCCCGGTACTGGTACGAGATCACCTACGAGGTGTCGCCGGAGCGGCGCGACGAGTACGACCGGTGGATCCCGGAGGCACTGATCGACTGGCTCGAACGGTCCGAGGTCGAGGTCTTCCAGGCGTACCGGAACGAGACGGGGGCCGAGCGGAAATTGAAACTGGTCTTTCAGTTCGACGACCGCGAGACCTGGGCGGCGTTCGTCGGCAGCGACGTTCACGCGGCGAACATCAAACGGTTACACGTGCTGGCCGCGTCGGTGGACGAGGGACTGTGGAAACCGAGCGTCGTCCCACTCAACGTCGATTCGACGTGGGCGTCGGACGCGTCGGCCGAGAACTCGGGGGAGTAATCTGTTTCCGTTGCGCTTTTTAAAGAGCCTTAATTATTCCCGGTTACGTTTAGATCGTTCCCTCGCATAGTCGGGACGACGGCACGCAACCACGTCCGAGACGCCGCTGCGCGTCAGACAGACCAGGGGAAATCGACCACAACACATGACGAACGAACTGAATTCCAGTCGTCGGGCGTTCCTCGCCGGACTGGCCAGCGCGGGCACCGCCCTGTCGGTCGCGGGGTGTTCGGCACTCGGCGGCGGGAGCCCGGTGTCGATCATGGCCGCCGGGAGCCTCCAGAACGCCTTCACGGAGAGCCTTCCAGCGGAAACGGACCACGAGATCCAGGTCGAGGCCTACGGGTCGGCCCGGGTGGCACGGATGATCGCCGAGGAGCAGCGCGACCCGGACCTGGTCGCGCTGGCGGACACGACGCTGTTCGAGTCGCTGCTTTCCGCCGACTGGTACGGCGTGTTCGCGACGAACGCGATGGCCGTCGCCTACAACCCCGACACGGCCGGGGGCCGGGCGGTCCGGGACGCCGACCGCTGGTACGAACCGTTGCTGGACGGCCGGGCGCGGCTTGGCCGATCCGACCCCGAACTCGACCCGCTCGGGTACCGGACCCTGTTCGCGCTCGAACTGGCGGCCGACCACTACGACGAACCGGGGCTGGCCGAGGCGGTTCTCTCCGAGGACCAGATCTACCCGGAGACCCAGCTCATGGCGCAGTTCGAGACGGGGAGCGTCGACGCCGCGTTCGTCTACGAGAACATGGTCGTCGAGCGCGACTATCCGTTCGTGGACCTGCCGACGGCGGTCGACCTGAGCGACCCCGACCGGACGGACGCCTACGCCGAGACGGCTTACGAACTCCCCGACGGGACGACCGTTCGCGGGGGGCCGATCGAGTACGGCGCGCGGTGGCGGACGGACTCGGCGGCGGCGACGGAGGTCTACGAGACGATGGTGGAATCGGCGGCCGACTACCTCGAACCGCACGGTTTCGTCGTGCGCTCGACCTACCCGATCTACGAGGGCGACGTTCCGGAGGCCA
>DATFIX010000336.1:0-2574 GCA_035269625.1 Natrialbaceae archaeon | reverse complement strand
GCCGGTCTGGCCGAGCTGGGTCATCCAGCTCGCGAGCGCCGGGCGCTCGATGGCGTTGTCGATCGCCCAGGCCGTCGCGTCCGTCGAGGAGATGGTCCGCACGCCCAGGTCCTCGAAGGCGTCGACGTTGTCGGGGTTGTTCGCCCGGGCGATGACGTTCTGGACGTCGAACTTCGAGTTTGCGAGCTGGGCCACCAGCAAGTTCACGTCGTCGTCCCCGGTCGCGGCGACCACGATTTTCGCGTTGCCCGCGCCCGCCGACTGCAACACGTCGGTGTCGGTGCCGTCGCCGTGATGGACGGTGAAGCCCTCGTTGCGGGCGCGTTCGATCATTTCGACGTCCTGTTCGATCAGGACGACGTTCTCTCCACGTTCTTCGAGGCGTTCGGCGAGCGAGCGGCCCACCTTCCCGCCTCCGATGACGAGTACGCGCATTGGTATCACGTCGAGGAATTCCGCGATCTGTCTGGCCAGTCCCGCTTCGAAGACGCTCGTGACGAGGATGACGAGGAAGACGGTCCCGACGAGCGTGTCGGCCGCGGCGGTCGCCGCCGCGGGGTCGAGCCCCTGGATGACGACCGCGCCGGTCTGGGGCTGGCGGAGCTGGATGGCAAAGAGCGTCGCGACCGACGCGGGGATGATCCCGCGCGGTCCGACGAGGCTGACGAACCACTTCTCGTTCGTCGTGAACCGGTCCCCGGCGGCCGAGACGAACACGAGGAGCGGTCGGATCGCCAGGGAGACGATCAGCACGACGCCGATGCCCTGCAGGCCGAGGTCGATCAGGAACTCGAAGCGCAACAGGGCCGCGAGCGTGATGAACACGAACGACAGGACGAGCAGGGTGATGTCGCCCTTGAACTGCTGGATGTCGTCCTCGTAGGGCACGTCGGCGTTGCCCAGCAGGACGCCGGCCGTCGCCACGGCCGCGACGCCGGCCTCCGCGTAGATGGCGTCCGCGCCGGCGTAGGCCACCAGCGCGCCGGCGAGGACGAGCAGGCGGGCGTTCTGCGGGGCGTTGCCCGGCGACAGGTCGACGTACCGGAGGGCGTAGTAGACGAGCCCTGCGACGACGATGCCGATCAGGATGCCGGTCCCGAGGCGCTCGGCGAACAGGCGGAGCAGTTCCATCGGGGCGTCCACGTCGGCGACGATGGCCTCGAAGATGACGACCGCGAGGATAGCCGCCGTCACGTCGTTGACGATCCCTTCGGTCTCCAGGACGGTCCCGACCCGGTCGCGCACGGGCACGACCTCCAGGATCGGCGTGATGACCGTCGGTCCGGTGGCGACCAGTAGCGCACCGATGAGGAACGCGACTCGCCACGGCGCGTCGAGCAGGAACCGGACCGTGAGGCCGGTCCCGACGAGCGAGATGAGCGCCCCGACCGTGACCAGCCGGAACGTCGCGCTCGGGGCTTCACGGAAGCGATCGAAATCGAGGTGAAAGGCTCCCTCGAAGACGATGATCGCGACCGCGAGGCCGACGATACCGCCGAGGGCGTCGCCGAACGAACTCGCGCTGAGGACGCCCTCGTGGAGGTACTCGGGGAACTGTTCGGTCCCGATCATCGTGACGACTTCCCGGCTGATCGGCCCCAGCAACAGGCCGGCGATGATCAGAAAGAGCACGCTCGGGACCTGGAACCGGTCCGAGAGGATCTGCGCGATAACTCCGACCGCCAGGATCGCGGCGACGAGATAGATAACCGCCCCACCGCCGGCGCTCACGCCGGATCACGCTCCGTCCGGAGAACTGGCCGTCCCATACGTTCGGGTCAACGACCGGACGGGTTTAAACGGTTCCGTCGCGGCAGTCTCCGATTCGGGGATCGGACAGCCGACCCCGTCACCGTTCGGCGGCCGCGTAGATATCCTCGATCTCGTCGGCGAAGTGCTTCTTGATGTTCCGGCGTTTCTTCTTCATCGTCGGCGTCATCAGGTCGTTGGACTCGGTGAACTCCTCGGAGACCAGTCGGAAGTCCTTGATCTGCTCGTGGTGCTCGAAGTTCTCGTTGATCCGGTCGACCTCCGCCTCGATGCGCTCGCGCACCCGATCGTCAGCGAGGAATGCGCTCTCCTCCTCGGGCAACTCGGTCCCCTCGCGGTCGGCCCAGTCGTGCATGCCCTCCATGCTCGGGACGATGATCCCGCCGACGAACTTCTCGCCGTCGCCGACGACCATACACTGTTCGACCACGTCGCTGGCGGCGAAGGCGTCCTCGATCGGCCCGGGAGCGACGTTCTTGCCCGTCGAGAGCACGAGGATCTGCTTGGCCCGTTCGCGGAACTCCAGGTAACCGTCGGGCCTGACGTGGACGACGTCACCGGTCCGGAACCATCCGTCGTCGTCGAACACCCGTCGGGTGGCCCCCGGTCGGTTCCAGTAGCCGTCCGAGACGTTCGGCCCGCGAACGAGGAGTTCACCCACGTCGCCGGGGTCGTCCTCGAAGGCCGTCTGGTCGACGACGTCCTCGTCGACCTCTATTTCTACGTCCACCACTGGCGGGCCGATGGTCCCGATCTTCGGTTCCTCGGGCGGGTTGACCGAGACCACTGGCGCCGTCTCGGTGA
>DATFIX010000335.1:0-2984 GCA_035269625.1 Natrialbaceae archaeon | reverse complement strand
TCGTCGGCGAAGGCGTCGTAGCAGACGCCGGCCGCCCGGCCGGTGCTGCCCGAGGCCACCTCGCCGCGCTCGTAGAGGGTAACCTCGGCGTCACGCAGTGCGAGGTCGAACGCGGCGGTCGCACCGACGGCGCCCGCCCCGACGACGGCAACGCGCTTCGTCATCGGTGTTCGGCCGGCAGGAGGGCCTCGAAGGGCTGCTCGCCCAGCCAGTCCACGAGTGCGGCCAGTTCTTCTTCGGCCTTCTCGAAGAGCTTGTCACCCGCCTCGTGAGTCGCCAGCGTCGGTTCGCCGACGGCACCGCTGTCACTGAAGTCGATCGTGTCGAACCCGACGTTCGCGCCGTGGACGCTCTCGCCCCACGAGTCGCTCGCGCCGTCCTGGGCCTCGGCCATCGCGTGCTCGCGGACGAGGTGGTCGGCGACCCGGAGCATCATGCTGGCCTCCATCTGGTCGGCGTGGCCGATGCCGGCGTCGCCGAACAGTTCCTCCTCGAGGCCGTCGAGGCTGTCCCACCAGTTCCAGGGCGCGGCGAAGGCCGTCTCCTCCTGGCGGAGCGACCGGGCCGCGCGCTGGAGCGCGTCGGTGTTCCCGCCGTGGCCGTTCACCACGACAGCTTTCCGAACGCCGTGGTGGGCCATGCTCTCGACGACGTCCCGGACGTATTCCTCGAACGTCTCGGGATCGGTCCAGAGGGTGCCGTGGAACTGCCGGTGGTGCTCGCTGACGCCGACGGGAATCGTCGGCAGGACGACCGCGTCGTCGCGGTCGCGACACGTGGCCGCCACCGCCTCGGCGGCCATGAAGTCGGTCCCAAGCGGGAGGGCAGGGCCGTGCTGTTCGACGCTACCGGTCGGGACGACCGCGACCTCGACGTTCTCGAGGGCGTCGCGCGCGGTCGTCGTCGTGTGCTCTGCGAGGAGTACCATGCCCGACCGTGCGTCGGGGCCGTACTTACCGGTACGGGTCTCGGAACGAGATCCGCCAGGGGCCAGCGCTTCGGGACGGGTCCGCGAGCGAGAGCGAGCGAACCGTTGTGACGAACGAAGTGAGCCGCAGAAAACGGACATGAGGCTCGAAGCGGGCTTCCCCAAGCGTTATTACTCAATACACGAATCATGAACTGTATGTCGAAAGCCGCCGGAGATCCTGAGCGGGCCGTCAACGGCCTCCTATCAGTCGCCCAGCTCTTGGAGGAGCCACGGCTAGCGCGACTCTACACGTTTGTTCTCCGCGAAGGCGAAGTTACCATCGGCGACCTCGTTGACGCGCTGGAAATGCCGCGGACGACCGCCTACTCGGATACGGGCACGCTCGTCGAACTCGGGGTACTGGTGCGGGACGAGGAACAGAAGACGCACACGTACTCTGCGGTTCCGATTACCCTCACCGCCAACCTCGACGGGGACGAATACACGGTTACACCCACACTCATCGAAGTGTTCGGACGTTCTCCCCGGGATCAGGATCTCGATCTCCTGCTCGAAAAACATGGCCTGGGGAAACTCGCCGCCGCACTCACGTACGCGATCCCCTATGCCGAAGGCGAGATGTCGGAACGAGTGGCTGCCCGGGAACTCGATCTCCAGCACGCCTTCGCGATCGCTGTCTTGCAGGCCCTCCGAGAGGTCGTACTCGACATGAAGTCGGTCGATCCGTACTTCGAGGACGTTCAGAGTGCCCGTGATCAACCGCCCGAGACAGAGCACTGATAGGTAGCAACGATGAGTGAATCGTTCGATCCAATGCAGGAGGGCGTCCTCTGGGTCGCGGACACGGGACTGTTTGTCGCCTGTGGTCGCCAGCAGAACAACAAGTACACGGCGCTGGAGCGGTTCGCCCGCCGAAACGACATCTCGTTCGTGATTCCGCAGCGCGTTTACGAGGAACTCGGAGGCGCTCCTGATCGGAGTACACCAGGTCAAACCCCGATCAACAGTGCGACCGATGCCGGCTGGGTGACAGTCGCTGCCGAACTGGACTACACGAACAGCCTTGTGTCACAAGTGATGGACGACGTTCGGGCGTTCATCGCGCAGTCCTCGAACCGGAGGGAAGACCAAATCGAGAAGGCGGATACCGCGCTCGCAGCAGTTGCGGCAGAGCGTCTTGCTGCGGGTGACGCTGACTTCGTGTATATCGTGACAACCGATATCGACGCTGGCGAAGGTATCGTCTCCGCGCTTTCGAGAAACGGGTTCGAGAACCGCATCGGATTGAAAGACGGATTCGAATTGATCGAAGAGATTGCTGGTTTTTGAGAACGCTATCGACAGTCGGCCACCTCATCGCCCGTCTAAGAACCTGTACTGTCGGACAACAGCTCGCTCATCACCACGCTTACGGCGGCCAGGGCAGGTCCCGAGCGGCTATTCGAGCAACTCCTCGATCCCTCGCGCGGGATAGGCCAGCACCGTCGTCGCGCCCGCCTCGTGGAGTCGCGACACGCGCTCGTTCACCGTCTCGGCGTCGCCGACGAGCGCGTAGTCCTCGACCGCCGCGGTGAGCACCTCACGGGCACGACCCTCGGCGTTGGCGTCGGAGTGCCCCCCGTCGGGCATAGCGCGCCGGACCGCACCTCGTCGGGAAACGTAGTCTCCGACAGCGTCGAGCACGGTGTCGTCGTCCGCCGAGAGGACGGTGGGCGCGTAGACCGCGAGGTCGCCGTCGAACCCGGCGGCCCGAAGGGCACGCAGGGTTCGCTCGGTGTCCTTCGAGAGGAGTTCGTACTGGGTCGCCCCCGTGGCGAGCGCCAGGCGTTCGACGCCCTCGGTGCCGACCCACGCGTCGGGCGCGCGCTCCATCCCGGCCCCGAGACGGGGCGCGATGGCGCGGTTTGCCTCTTCCTCGGAGAGGTAGGCGGGGTGGCCCGCGACCAGGACGCGCCTGACGCGGTCGGGGACCCAGTCCCACAGCGAGTCGTCGCCGAGGGGGTCGAAGCCGTCGGCCCTGACGGGGACCGTCAGCAGCACCGTCTTCTCGTTC
>DATFIX010000334.1:0-2585 GCA_035269625.1 Natrialbaceae archaeon | reverse complement strand
CACGAACGCGTCGACCTGAGTCCGGATCTGGCGGCGAACCGGGGACTGTTCGAGGAGATCGAAAACGGCGCGGGCGACGCGCTCGACCGGTATCTCGACCAGTCCGAGCGCAACTACGAGGTCGGGATGCGACACTTCGTCTACGAAGACCGGAGCCGACTGCGCGACTTCGCCGACTGGGACGTCGTCAAGAACGCGCGCGGGCTGACGCTGCTTGGGTCGATGCAGGACCACGTCGAGAACTACTTCGAACATCCCCGACTCCAGCAGATCATGCAGTACACGCTGGTGTTCCTCGGCGGGTCACCACACAACACGCCGGCCCTGTACAACCTGATGAGCCACGTCGATTTCAACATGGGCGTGTGGTATCCCGAGGGCGGGATCAAGGGGGTCGTCGACGGCATCGCCGACCTCGGGCGCGAACTCGGCGTCACCATCGAGACGGGGCGCGAAGTGCGCCACCTCGGGCCGACCGGGAACGGAACGACTGCCGCCGTCGGCGCGACCGGCGACCGGCACGTCCCGGACGCCGTGGTCGCCAACGCGAACCCCGCCCACGTCGAGCGAGACCTGCTCCCGGACGGGGTGCGCAACCGTCGACCCTGGTACTGGAAATCCCGCACCTACGCCCCGTCCGCGTTCATGCTCTACCTCGGCGTCAAGGGCGACGTCGCCCCGCTCGAACACCACACCCTGGTCCTCCCGGAGGACTGGGATCCCCACTTCGAGGGCATCTTCGACGAACCGCGATGGCCGAAGAACCCGGCCTACTACCTGTCGGTCGCCTCGCAAACCGACGACGAGGTCGCGCCGGACGATCACAGCGCCGTCGTCATCCTCGTGCCGATCGCGCCCGGACTGGACGACGACGAGGAGACGCGCGACTGGTATCGCGACCGGATCCTCGCGGACCTGGCCGAAAACACCGGCGTCGACCTCCGCGACCGGATCGTCGTCGAGCGTTCGGTCTGCGTCTCCGAGTTCGCCTCGCGATACAACGCGCCCCAGGGCACGGCGCTGGGACTGGCCCACACCCTCCGCCAGACCGGGCCGTTCAGACCCGGGCACCGCGCCCGGTCGGTGGACGGCCTCTACTACGTCGGGTCCTACACCACGCCCGGCATCGGCATGCCGATGGTCCTCATCAGCGGCGAACACGCCGCCGACGCGGTGGCGGCCGACCTCACCGGGACGGGGCGACAGCGCGGCCTGCTCCCGTTCTGACGGGAACTCCGCGGGGACGACGCCGGGACGCCGATTTTAGCACCAAACTATTTCGGCGCGGTCGTCGTGCTTTCGGACATGACCTCCGGTTCGAGTCGGCGCGAGGACGCCGACGCCAGCCACGCTCTCCGTGTGCTCTGGATCGGCGAGTGCGCCACGGCGACCGTGACGGCCGACGACCTCACCGGCCACGACGCCGCCATCGACCTCGAATGGAGCGAGGACGTCGCGTCGGCGACGGACGTACTGGCGGGCGAAGCGTTCGACTGCATCGTCACGGAACACTGCGAGGAGGGTCCGGACGGGGGCTCGGTCGTCGACGCCGTCCGCGACCACGCACCGAAAGTGCCGATCGTGGTGATCCCGGTCGGTGCCGGGACCGTTGCCGGCCGGGGACTGGACGCGAACGCGAGCGTCTTCGTCCCGCCAGCGGACGGGAAGGAGGGCACTCACGAACTCGCCGACCTGCTGCACGACCTCGACCGGGAGCGAACCCGGCCCGCCACCCAGGGCGAGACGCGGATGCCGATCAAGGACAAGACGATGTCCGAGGAACTACGGCTGAAAGAACTCGCAATGGACCGGGCACCGATCGGGATCACCATCTCGGGCATGGACCACCCGGACAACCCCCTGATCTACATCAACGACTCCTTCGAGGAGATCACCGGCTACGAGAAGGAGCGCTCGATCGGGTGCAACTGCCGGTTCCTCCAGGGGCCGGACACCGACGCGACCAAGATCGACGCCCTGGGGACCGCCATCGAAAACGAGGAACACACCGTCGTCGAACTCGAGAACTACCGCGCCGACGGCGAGGAGTTCTGGAACCGGATCGAGATCGCCCCGCTCCGGGACGAGAGCGGCGAGGTCGTCAACTACGTCGGCTTCCAGATGGACGTCACCGCGCGCAAGGAGGCCGAGATGGCCCTCGAACGCGAGCGCGAGAACCTGGATCACCTCCTCACGCGGATCAACGGCCTGATCGAGGACACCGCCGGGATCCTCGTGGACGCCGACTCGACCGAGGAGATCCGCGAGCACGTCGCCGATCGGTTCGGATCGGGCCGGGAGTACGACCTGGCGTGGGTCGGCGAATACGAGGCGACCACCGATCGGATCTCGCCGGTCGCCCAGGCCGGCACCGACGCGCCGCTCGACGCCACGTCGATCGATCTCCGGGCGGACGACCCTGGGACCGACCCCTTCCGGGAGGCGATCGAGACGGGCGAGGCCCAGGTCGTCGACGATCTCGGGGCGTTGCTCGACGTCGACCTGGCCGACTCGTTCGGGGCCGCGGCCGTCGTGGCGCTCCCCTACCGCGACACCACCTACGGCGTCCTGACCGTCTACGCCGA
>DATFIX010000333.1:0-4424 GCA_035269625.1 Natrialbaceae archaeon | reverse complement strand
GGGCCGCCTAAAACCGTCGCGGTCCGTGGAACGGGGCCGTCGAGCACACCACCGCGTCGCCTCTCATCCCGCCACGCGGCCGTAGACGGCGACGACGTGATCCCTGACCGCGTCGGTCTCGACGCGCTCGGCGACGAAGACGCTCAGCACGGCCAGCGCGATGCCGGCGAGGACGTCGGTTCCCCAGTGAATCCCCAGGTAAATCGTCGAGATGGTGACAGAGGCGGCCAGCCAGACGGCGATGGGGAGCCATCGCGGGTACGCTTCCCTGAACCGGTAGGCCAGGAGGGCGACGGTGACCGACAGCGAGGTGTGCAGCGACGGGAGGACGTTCGTGTTCGCGTTGACCTGTCGCACCAACAGCTGTGACTGTGGCCAGTTCGTGTACAGCAGCGGGTCGACCAGTTCCGGGATGACGTTCCGGGGGCCGTAGGCGACGAACAGGACGTAACAGACGACGCCGACCCCGTAGTTCACGATGTAGGCCACGGTGGTCTCGTGCAGGGGACGGGCGTCCTCGTGCAGGAGGTAGAGCACGAGCGGGAACGTGAGCAGGAAGGAATAGCCGTAGACGTAAATCAGCGAGAAGTACGCGGTCACCGGCGGCGAGGCAAGCGACTGGACGGAGCCGACGAACCCGCCCTCGATCGAGAGGATGACGTCGGTGACGTTGATCCCGATGATCCAGGAGACTGCAACACCGACGTCGCGCACGACGCTGTTGATCACCAGCACGAGGGCGAGCGCGACGACGGTCGGCCCGACGGTCCGGAGGTTCGACTTGATCCGGTCGACGGCGCCGCCGAGGTTCGTCGGGCCGACGACGATCAACACGGCACCGAGAAGGCTCGCGAGGACGACGCCGAACAGCCGGATCACGAGGTCGACGAGTACCTGTCTCATTATTCTTCGAGCAGTTTGCCGTCCTCGTACCGGTAGCCGATCTCCCGGAAGAGATCCCGGGCGCGCGAGACGTCCAGTTCCCCGCCGATCCCCGGGAACGGGTGGACGGGATCGTCGTCGGCCCACTCGAGATCCGACGGCAGCCAGTCGGTGTCCTGGAGCGGGCTCACGCCCGGCCTGGCGTAGCCGTCGAAGACCGCCGACTGGAGGGTCCGGTCGTCGACGAGATGCGCGAGGGCGTTCCGGAACCGCGGGTTCGTCATCGGCGCGCGCCGGGTGTTGTACCCGAGCACGTAAAACGCGTCCGAGCGGTTGGCGATGAGATCGAGCGCCGACGCCCGGGCGATCCGGGGGATGGTGTCCGCCCCGACGGGCGTGCCGGTCACGTCCGCGTTGTCGGTCTCGACCATCTCGACCGCCGTGGCGTCCGTGCCGACGACGCCGACCGTCAGGCGATCGAAGGCGGGACCGCCCTGGACGCCCTCCGGGATCCCGGGAACGGGCCCGTCGACGAGGAAGTGGTCGTCGAACGTCTCGAGGACCACTTCCTCGTTCGGGGTGTTCTCGACGAACGCGAGCGGGCCGCTTCCGATGGCCGGGACGTTATCGGTCACGAGCGCCTCCGTCGCGGCCCAGACGTCGACGCCCGTCACCGACGCGCGATCGGTCCGCTTTCGCCACACGTGCCGGGGGAGGATCGGCACGGTCAGCGCTCGAGTGGCGACCGCCGGGTCAGCGTCGACGAACTGGAACTCGACCGTCCGATCGTCGAGCGTCGTGACGTCGGCGACGAGACGGATTCGTCCCTGGAAGCGTGGCGTAGGGATGGGATCGGTGTCGTCGTCCGATTCCTTCGCGGTCGCCAGCGAGGTGTCCGCGAGGAAGGCATACGTGAACGCGACGTCCTCGGCAGTGAGGGCGGTGCCGTCGTGCCACTTCAGATTCTCCCTGAGTTGCAGTTCGAGCGACGGTCCAGTTTCGGACAGCGCAAACGACCAGGATTCGGCGAGCCACGGTCGGATCGCCCCCTCGTCGTCGCGGTATCCCAGGGTATCGTACAGGAGCCCCGTCAGGACCGGCTCGTGGCGGAATTCGACGGCCAGCGGGTTCAGGTTCTCCGTCGGGCTGGAATCCGTCGACACCACCCGGAGGTGAGTGCTCCCGTCCGACCCGTCGCCGTCCGCGTTCCTGGCCTGCCGGAGTGCCAGATACCCCCTCGTCGATCCGAGGTCGACCCGCTGCCACCCGGTGAACCGATCGGTCCGGGCCGCCCTGAGGTCGTCGGCGAACCCGAGAACGGTGAACGGTTGCGTCTCGGCGATCCGGCGCTGGAGGCCGGCGACCAGTTCCCGTCGGCGAGCGCCACCGGCCCGGCGCTGGGATTCCAGGAACTCGTCCATCTCGAGGTCGGTATATCCGAACGGGTTCTGCCAGCCCGGCGTGGCCACGAACCGGGAATGCAACAGCGAGTAGAGGGCGTCGGGCGTGCGATATCCCAGGGGCGTGCGAGTGACGAAGAGATCGAACTCGTTGGCGAGGAGGACTTCCCGGAGGAGGGACTGTTCGGCCATCGGCAACACGCGGACGTCGATGCCGGCGTCCCGGAACCACGCGGCGATCCGGCGTGCAAGCGGGAGCGCGTAGGGATCAGCGTCCGCGGGGAGGGTCTTGATCCGGAGGGAGAGCTGGTCACGTGATTGCCAGCCGGTCAGCGCCCTCATCCGCCGGAGACAGCCGCCGGTGAGTCCGGTAGCCGCGGCGGCGAGCGCACCGAGTGCCGTCCGGCGGCGGATTTGGGTATCCGACAGCGACCGCGTCATGCCCTTTAATTTCAACGTCCGGCGTATTATGGCTTCGGAGTCGACCTCGCCGTTCGGCGATCCACGGGTCGATACCCCACCAGGGTCCCACGAGACGCGGCCCTTTTATTCGCCAGCGCGCTACGATCCGTCAATGACGAACTCGAGGCGGTTCTGTCCCCGGTGTGGCGATCCCATCGAGCCACGGGGAGCGGACGACGCGCTCGACCCACTCGGCGAGTCGGGCGTCGACCTCTGTGACGACTGCTACTTCGAGCAGTTCGACCTGGTCGACGCGCCGGACCGGATCGAGGTGCGGGTCTGCTCGCAGTGCGGGGCCATCCACCGCGGGAACCGGTGGGTGGACGTCGGCGCACGGGACTACACGGACGTGGCCATCGAGGAGGTCTCGGAGGCGCTCGCGGTCCACGTCGACGCCGAGGACGTGACCTGGGAGGTCGCCCCGGAACAGGTCGACCAGAACACGATCCGGATGCACGCGCACTTCTCGGGGATCGTCCGGGGGACGCTCCGCGAGGAGAGCGTCGTCGTCCCGGTGAAGATATCGCGGGAAACCTGCACCCGATGCGGCCGGATCGCCGGCGACTACTACGCCTCGATCGTGCAGATCCGGGCGCAGGATCGCGACACGACCCCGAAAGAGCGCGAACGCGCCGAGGAAATCGCCAACGAGGTGGTCGCCGAGATGGAGGCGACGGGCGATCGGGAGGCCTTCGTCACCGAGGTCGGCGAGGTGGACGACGGACTGGACATCAAACTCTCGACCAACAGCATCGGCAAGCAGGTGGCAAACCGGATGGTCCGGGAGTTCGGCGGGTCGGTCTCGGACTCGGAGACGCTCGTCACCGAGGACGAGGACGGCAACGAGGTCTACCGCGTCACCTACGCCGTCCGCCTGCCGCCGTACCGCCCGGGTGACGTCATCTCGCTGGCGGACGACGACGGCCCCGTTCTCGTCACCAGCGTCCGGGGCAACCTCAAGGGGCGGCGGGTGACCACCGGCGAGGCCTTCGAGGCGAGTTACGAGGACGGTGACGCCCCGGACGCCCGGGTGCTGGGTCGAACCGAGGACGGCGAGGAGACGCCCCTCGTGTCCGTCGAGGACGACAACGCCGTCCAGGTGCTCGACCCCGAGACCTACGAGTCCAAGACCGTCGCGCGCCCGGACTACCTCGACCCGGACGCCGAGGCAGTCACCGTCCTGAAACACCGCGAGGGACTGCACGTGCTGCCCGAGGACGCGAACGGAGACGCGAACGACGAATGATCGAAACGCGAGCGCCGACCGACCGGGGACGCGAACGATGAGTGATTCCCAAAGTGATCCACTCGCCCTCGTCGTCCCCAAGGAATCGGTCGACCCGACCCTCGACGCCCTTCGCGAGGCCGGCACCTACGACGACGAGCGACGCCTGGTCGAGTACGACGAGGACCGGATCGCCATTCCGGTTCGGACGCCGCAGGATCAGCAGGCGGTCCCTGCCGATCTCCAGGGCGAACTCGTCCGCCAGACCGATCCCGAGTACCGGACCCGTGGTCTCGAAGACGTCCTCCGGGAACGTGGTTGGCGGGACGAAGCTATCGCCCGGGTGCCGAACTCGTGGGCCGTGCTGGGAACGGTGATCCTGATCTCCCTGGGCGGTGCCGATGCACCCGACGAGGAGAGCGAGAGCAGTTTCACTGACGATCAGGAGACCGAGA
>DATFIX010000332.1:0-9668 GCA_035269625.1 Natrialbaceae archaeon | reverse complement strand
TCGAGAATCGACGCCAGTTCGTCCGTGGTCGGCAGGAATTCGTAGCGAACGTCGAACGGGATCTCCTCGCGATCGCCGTAAAGCGACGTCGCCTCCCCCTCTGCCTGCATCTGTTCGTCGGTACAGACGACGGTAATGGTGATTTCGTCGGACGCCTCCCAGTCGGTCAGGTGTTGACTGCCCTCGATGAGCATCTTGTTCGCACCGAAGGCGGGTCCATCCCCGATCCAGGCGTGTTCCAGCGCGTCGGTCGGCGGAAGTTGTGCCGGTTCCAGCGGTTCCTCCTCCGACTGCTGTCGCCGGATCTCGGTCTGTGGCCGTGCAATCGAACGGACCAAATCGGCCTCGGTCGTCAACTCGGTTTCCACCGCTTCCGTCTCGACGCCCGAGTTCGTCCGAACGGTCCCGAGGTGGTTGAAGATGTACGGGAGGAAGTTCACGAACTCGAAATTCGGTTCGACGTCGACGGCGAGCCGCCAGGTGGGAACCAGGTCGGACACGAGTTCCCACGGAACGTCGAGATAGCGGTCGATCTGTTCCGGGAGGGACGCCTCGTAGAGCGCCTCGAAATCGATCGACTCGCCGAGCCTGGATTCCAGCCGTCGGCGTTCGTGCAGATCGACGTCGTAGAGGCCTTCGGTTCTCGTGATGGCGTCGAGCGTGAGGAACTGTTTCATGAGCCGTTGGCTACGGCGTTCGAGGCCCTCACCGGTTGGAAGGCGGAGATCGGTGTCGCCCGCAAGGAGGCGGGGCTGGTCGCCGATCTCCATCGACGCCCCGAGGTAATACGCCAGCGGCGCAAGCGGAAACACGGCCTCCGGGTCGGGGGGTGTTTCGATGACGACGCCGGTATCCGGGGGATCGATTTCGTCAGGGATGTCGAGTTCGTCACCCATTTCGATGAGCGGGGGATGGCCCCTGAGACTCGGCCAGGACCGTTCGCACGTGGTGGTCTTCAGGGACGACGAGAGTGCGGAAACGGCTCGAACGATTGCCGCCGGTTCGGTCGTCGTTTGGATGGTGCCCGACGGCTGGTCGTGATACGATCTGGCACCGATCTGGACACTCGTCGGGGATGCGAACGAGAACTGCATCCGGTCGCCAGTCGAACCCACGGAGAACCCCGTATCGAAGCGGAGGTAGAGTTTGATTGGGGCTCCGAGTTCGATGATGAATGGGCCGTCCTCGAACGTCTGGAAGTCGTAGTCCTGGAGTTCGGTGAGCATGTCACCGTTTTGGTCCCTGACGAACGTCGAAACGACGCCCGGGAGCGTCAATTCCTTCGCGATCGTTCGAATCGACTCGTCGACGGGATAGCGATGGCCGTCTTCGTTCGCCGTCTCGATCGGATCGTCGGACGGCCGCTCGATCTTGTAGTGGCGGCGCTGAATCGAGTCCGTGATTTCGATGTCGCCGTTTCCGTTCGCCCGGAAATTCACGCCCATGTATTTCCTCGATAGTTCGCTGAAGCCGGTGATAGTTCCCGGGGGCGACTGGATAGCCCTTTCGACCACGCTATCGAATCGCTAGATTGCATCGAGAGAGTCTGGTCGAACCCATTACGGTAATCGTGATATTTTTTCTGCTTCCTCGGAGGCGGTGTCATTTCGGGGTCCGTTCCGATCGGGTTCTCGTGTAATGCGACGCTGAATTCCGCCACTTACTAATAGGAATCGCATCTAGTTAGTAAAGTGACTAGAGCATGAAGCTCAGACGGCCGACCGACTTCCTCGTCCTCGAGGCGCTCGACGCTCACGGTCGCAACGTCGCGACCAATCTCGCTCATCACACTGGCAAATCCCGCAAGAACGTCAACACCCGGTTGCCCGTGCTGGAGGATTACGGTCTCGTCCGCAAGATCGGCCCGGCCGAACGCTCGGGGCTGTACGAGATCACCGAGCGGGGCCGAACGGCACTCGCGTATCGGGACCAGTACGGCGAGGTCGAGGACTTCGCCGCGCTCCTCGATCGGTCGGAGTCGCCGGAGCCCAACGGTCCGGGCAATCCGGGGCCGTCGGGCGTCGCGTTGGCGCGATCGGAGGAGGGGCGGACCGACCGGACTGATTCCGAACGGGACGAAGAGTAACGACGGCCGGTCTCACGGTACCACGGGTGCCGAGGGCCGGCCATCGCGAGACGGTTCCCCGGTTCGATGAGAGGTGCGAGTCGGCCCGACCGATCTTCCGGGCCCAAAACGTGATGGGCAAGCGATGAGAATTCCGGTGCATGTACGACGCCGTGGTGGTCGGGGGTGGGATCGTCGGGGCGTCGACGGCGTACCACCTCGCCAGGTCCGGCACCCGGACGCTGTTGCTCGACCGGCGTGACGAGGGCCGGGCGACCGACGCTGGCGCGGGGATCGTCTCCCCGGCGACCAGCAGTCGAACGGACGACGTGGACTGGTTCCAGTTCGCCGTCGACGGTTTCGAGTACTATCGCCCGCTGGTGGATCGCCTCGAAACCGAAAGCGACGAATCGACAGGCGTCGCCCGGACGGGACTCCTGGCGGTCGCCCTCGGTGAAGCCGACGTCGAACGGTTCGAGCACCGACTCGCGGCGATCGAACGCCGGTCCAGCGAGATCGGGTATCCGGAACCGGGGACGGTAGAAGAGATCGATCCCGGACTGGCAGGCGAGTTGTTTCCGCCCCTGTCCGACGCCCACCGGGTGTTCAAGTACGAGAACGGGATGCGGATCGACGGCACGAAGCTCACGACCGCACTGCAGCGTGCTGGCGAGAGTCACGGGCTGGCGATTACCCACGAGGACGTGACGGGGATCGAGACCGAGAACGGCCAGGTGACCGGGGTGGTTGGCCGTCACGACCGGTACGAGGCGGATGCAGTCGTCGTGGCTGGCGGTGCCTGGTCCGGCAAATTCGGGGACCAACTCGGGGTTGCCGTCCCCGTCGAACCCCAGCGGGGGCAACTCGTGCACCTCGACCTGCCGGAGACCGACCCGGTCGACTGGCCGATCGTCACGGGGTTCAGGGATCATTACCTCGTTCCCTGGCCCGACGGCCGAATCGTCGCGGGGGCGACCAGGGAGGCCGACGCCGGATTCGATCCGAGGCCGACGCCGGGCGGGGTTCGGACGGTGCTTGACGGGGCCCTCAGGCTTGCGCCGGGACTCGAAGCAGCGACGTTTCGGGACGTCGACGTTGGACTTCGCCCAGCGTCGCCGGACGGCCGTCCGATCCTCGGGCCCGTCCCGGACGTCGACGGGGCGTTTCTGGCGACCGGACACGGCCCGACCGGGCTCCAGATCGGCCCCTACAGCGGGCGGATCGTGGCCCAGTTGGTCAGGGACGAGACGCCGGAGGCCGACGTCTCGGCGTTCCGTCCCGATCGGTTCTCCCGAGAGTGACGGTCGGTCGGCCGATTATTTCTCCCGCGGTCACTCCCAGAGGGCATAGAGATCGTCCCGAACCGGTTCGTCGTGGATCTCCCCGTCGAGGACGAGGCGTGGCTCGTTGGTTTCGCGCACCTCGCCGATGTCGGCGGCCGCCACGCCGGCCTCGTCGAGTGCGTCCAGCGCCGCTTCGAGCGATGCTTCTGGCACGGCCGCGACCAGGGCGCCGGAACCGAAGATCCGGAGGGGATCGACCCCGGCGGCCTCGCAGATCGTTTCGGTTTCCTCGCGAATGGGGATCGCCTCGCGGTCGATCGAGACTTCGACGTCCGAGGCGACAGCCAGTTCGAGGAGGCCGTCGATCAGGCCGCCCTCGGTCGGGTCGTGCATGGCCGTCGCGTACTCGCGCACGGCCAGCGCGTCATCGATCACGCTGATGTCCGAGTAGAAGTCTTCTGCACGGTCCAAGACGGCGTCCGGGACGGCGGAGAGCCGTTCGCGGAAGTCCGTCGCGAGGATGGCCGTCCCCTCGATGGCGGCCCCCTTGGTCAGGAGGACGTGATCGCCCGGTTTGGCGCCGCCGGTCGCCACGAACCGGTCGGCAGTTCCCAGGCAGGTGAGTCCGAGCAGGGGGCGCGAACGCCCGGGATCGTACTCGGAGTGGCCGCCGACGATCGCGACGCCGATCTCGCGGGCGGCCTCGTCGAGTTGCCCGGTGATCCGCTCGATGGCGTTGGCATCCGCGTCGCCGGGGAGGTGGATGGTGGCCGTGAGCCACCGGGGATCGCCGCCCGACGCCGCGACGTCGTTGCACGAGACGTTGATTCCGAGCGTCCCGACGCGGTCGATCGCCAGCGAGATGGGGTCGGAACTGACGACCAGCAGTTGCCCGCCCAGGTCGATCGCCGCGGCGTCTTCCCCGTACGCGGGGCCCTGGACGACGGCGTCGCTCTCTGCCCCGGTGTGCGTGAACACGTGGGCGGCGAGGTCGTCCGGGGTGACTTTCCCGATCATGCCGGGAACCTGGGTCGGTCGGCCCTTGTACCTACCGAGGTTCGATCGACGGCCCGCGTGGCGGGCGACGTGGCCGGGACGGGTCGGTACCAAACCCCTTTGCTGGTCCCGTCCCTAAAGCTCGCTATGGAACACAGCGCAACCGTCCAGGGGGTCGGCGTGGGCGTGGGGGAAGAGGGGATCGGGACGCCGATGGTCATCCTCGAGGCCCGCGAGGAGTGGCTCCCTATCTTTATCAGCCCCGACCAGGCCCAGTCCATCCAGCTCGCCATCTCCGACGAACCGTTCGAACGACCGCTCACCCACGACCTGTTCGTCGACATGGTCACCGAGTTCGGGGGTGCGATCGATCGCATCAGGATCGACGATCTCACGGACGGCACGTTCTACGCCAAGATCGACGCCGAGCAGTACCACGGCGGCGAGCGAAAGAAGATCGTGATGGACGCCCGACCCAGCGACGCGCTGGCCATCGCCACCCGAGTCGACTGCGAGATCGTCGTCATGGACGAGGTCCTCGATCAGGCCGGGCGGTCGCCGGACGAGTTCGATCTCGACGGGTTCGTCGACACGGAGGAAGAGACCGACTGATCCCCACGGTGCGAATCCGGGGCAGGAGCGGAGCCGATTCTCCGATACGAGTGCTCGCGACGGGCACAAGGGTTATTTGCGCCGAAACCTCACAGACTCGTGATGAGTCAACGATCCACACGACAATTGGGCGGGGCAGCCCTTGTCGCCATCGGAACCCTCGCCATCTTCGGCCTGATGCTCGTTCCGGGTGCCTCGATGGCGGTCGTCGGTCTGCTGGCCATCGCGGGCGTGATCGCCATCGCGGCCGGGACGCTGATTCTGGGGGTCGGGGGAAGCGACGGAGAACGCGTCGCCTGACGGCGACTGCCCGGGCTTTATCTTTGCCGCCCGCGACGATACGCGCATGTCGAACCCGTTCGAGGACCGCACTCGACGCTGTCAGCGACGGCTCGGGGAGGCGGGAGCGGACGCCGCCGTCCTCTTCCCGAGTCCGAACTTCTTCTACGTGACGGGGTTCCACGAGACGCCGTCCGAGCGACACTTCCTGTGTGTCATCCCGGCCGAGGGCGATCCCACGATGATCGCGCCGAGCATGTACGGCGAGCAACTCCGTGACGGGACGTGGGTCGAGGACGTGCGAACCTGGGACGACGACGCGGACCCCCTCGCGCTCGTCGAGACCGTCGCCGCCGAGGACGACCTCGACGGCGGGCACCTGCTCCTGGACGACACGATGTGGGCGACGTTCTCGATGGATCTGCGGGAGACGCTGCCCGGGGCGACGTTCGACCTGGCGGGGGAGGTGTTCGAGGACCTCCGGATCCGCAAGGACGAGGCCGAACTCGAGGTTTTGCGGCGGGCCGGAGCACTGGCCGACGAGGTGAGCGAGTCGATCAGGGAGATGGGCGAGGCGGCCATCGGGATGACCGAGGCCGAACTCGCTCGCGAGATCGAGCGCCGTCTCGTGGACGCGGGCGGCGACGAGCCCTCCTTCGAAACGATCGTCGGATCCGGCCCCCACGGCGCCATGCCCCACCACACCCACGGCGACCGCGAGATCCAGCCCGGGGACCCAGTCGTGCTCGATTTCGGCGCGTTCGTCGATCACTACCCCGGCGACCAGACCCGGACCGTCGTGTTCGACGGCGACCCACCCGATGGGTACGAGACCGTCCACGAGACCGTGCTGGAGGCCACGAACACCGCCATCGACGCGATCGAACCGGGCGTCACTGCCGAGTCCATCGACCGGGCCGCGAGGGCGGTCATCGAGGACGCCAGGTACGGCGACGCGTTCATCCACCGGACCGGCCACGGGGTCGGTCTCGAGGTCCACGAACCCCCGTTCATCGTGGCCGGTAACGACCGCGAACTCGAACCGGGGATGGTCTTCAGCGTCGAACCCGGGATCTACCTGGAGGGCGAGTTCGGCGTCCGCATCGAGGATCTCGTCATCGTTACCGAGGACGGCGCCGAGCGACTGAACGACTCGCCCCGGACGTGGCGACCGCTCTAGGGGCGTATCGAAACCCGTGGATCGGCGACGGGGTTATTGTCGGCTGGCCCCAATCTCCGGTGTGATTTACGTCACGAGTGGCCTCGTGGACGCCCTGCTGGACATGGCCGAGAACGCCGATCCCGACGACGTGACGGTCGGGCTGGCGACGTCGACGGCGGCCGAACTCTCGATCGACGACCTCCCCCCGGAGACGCCAGTGTTCTCCGACTTTTACCTCCCGAGTAGCGGTGGGTCCGTCTCGGCGGTCTTCGGCGTCGACCTGGGGACGCCACTCGGGCAGACACAGGGTCGGTTCGTCTCCCATCCGCTGGGCGACCCCGCGCTCGACCGGCGCGACGACCTCCACGCGGTCGTGTTCGTGGCGATCCCGCCCTGGGATCGGGGCTCGATCGTGGCCTACGACCGGCGCGGCCGCCGCCAGGATCTCGAAATACTGGAGGCGACGCCGCCCCGCCGCTCGCTCGAGGACGCCCTGGAGTGAACGTCCCTTACTCCAGATACCCGAGGTCGCGAAGTTGCTCGGTGATCTCCTCGAACTCGGCCTCGGTCAACTGGCCGCGTTGCTGGTGCTGGATCACGATGCTCCGGAGGAGAAAGCGCACCAGGTCGCTCGTCGAGGAGAAACTCGTGCCCTCGATGGTCTCCTCGACCCGTTCCGCGAGATCCTTCGGGATCGAGACCGTCGTATATTCGGTCATGCATAATGGGAGTGGACGCTGGTCGAAAGACTTTGCGACCCACCCGAGAGACTTTATGGGCGTCGCCCTCGTACGCTTCGGCGACGATGGGAGTTCGGCCACCGACGAACGATACGAGCGAGCCAGACGTCATCGAGTTCGGGATCGCCGCCGTCGACGCCCGACTCGACGAACGAGAGCTGTCGTTTCCGGCCGATCGCGAGACGGTCCGGGCGGCGTTTTCCGGGGCTGCGATACCCTACAACGCCAGCGGGAGCACGGTCGCGTTCGAGACTGTGCTCGACGCGGTCGACGTCGAGACGTTCGAGGACGAACAGGAACTCCTGAACGCCCTCCATCCGGTGTTCGAGGAGTATCGCGCCTCGCGAACGCCGTCGCTTCTCCAGCGTCTCCGGTCGCTGTTCCCGTTTTGACCCCGGGCCAGTCGTCCGGCTAGTCGTCCTCGGTGATCGCCTCGTCGAGGCGGTCGAGCCGTCGCATCTGTTCCTGGTGCAGCGAGACGACCATGTCGGAGAGGAGGCCGAAGATGCCGAGCTGGATGCCCAGCAGGACGAAGAACCCGGCGACGAACGCGAGTACCTCGTGGCTCGTCCGGGTGGTGACCCATTCGACGCCGACGTACGTCCCCAGCACGGCCCCGAGGAGTAACAGCAGGACGCCGACGCTGCCGAAATAGAAGAGCGGATTGCTCGTCTTGGCCATCCGGTAGAGGGTCAGGAGGATGATCCCGCCGTCCCTGAACGGGCGGAGGTTCGTCTCCGACTCGTCGGGCCGGGGCTCGTAGGTGATGGGTACGACGCAGGTTTCGATCCCCTGTTTGACGCACTCGACGGCCATCTCGGTCTCGATCCCGAACCCCTGGGCCGTGAGAGGCATCTTTCCCGTGGACTCGAGCGTGAACGCCCGATACCCGCTGAGGATGTCCCCGAAATCCTGGCCGTGGATCCGACGGAAGCCCCAGTTGATGAGGCGGTTTCCGGACCGGTTCAACCGGGACATCGCCCCCGGTCGCATGTCGGCGAACCGATCCCCGATCACGTGCTCGCACTCGCCGTCAAGGAGTGGCTCGATCATCGAATCGGCGTCTTCGGGGCGATAGGTCCCGTCGCCGTCCACAAGCAGGACGTAGGGTTTCTCGACCAGCTCCAGTCCCTCTCGAACGGCCTGCCCTTTCCCCGATCCCCGTCCGGTCCCCGACTGGACAACGACCTCGGCACCGGCCGCCTCGGCCAGTTGCCGCGTGTCGTCGGTCGATCGGCCGTCGATCACGAGGACGCGGTCGAATCCCTCTTCGCGAAACCCTCGAACCACGTCGCCGATCGTCTCGGCCTCGTTGTAGGTCGGGACGAGGACGCAGACGTCGTCGCGGTCGTCCATCGGGTTGGGATGCACACCCCGCCAGCAAAAGACTTCCTGCTTTCCGGGCACCGATCGGCCGTCCGGGGCCTTCCCCTGTAATCTGCCATAAAGCAATTAAGCCGATCCTACGTGACTTTACGTAGCATGGCCAGTGGGGAGCCCCGGACGAGACAGCATACTGACCCGTATCTGTCGTCGTTGAGCGGCGACGCCGCCGAGCGCGTAACGATCATGAAATGGGCGCGGTATCTCGGCGCGACGTTCGGCACGACCGGCGCCCTCAGAGCCCTCCAGTACTATCGTGACGTTAACTGGATCGGCGACAGCGTCAAACGGACGATGACCGAGTACGTCCGGGGGCTTCCGATCGAGGACCTCGATCGGGAGGAGGACACCGATCCCTCTCTCACCGACGCGCTCGCGTCCCTCGAAGGGACCCACTTCGAAGAGCACGCGAAATCCCTGGAGTTCATCGCTGCCATCGCCGACAACAACATCGAACACAGTCTCGCGTCCCTCCAGTTGACCGAGAACGGATCGCTGGGGATGGCCGGCATGGGTGGTGACCTCGGCGATCGATCCGAGGATCTGTTCACTGCCCCCGGGTTCGGCGCGACCGAACGCGCTCCAGGAGCGTCCGAGAGTGCCGGATCCCCCGACATTGCCGGCCGTTCGCGCCGTTCGACCGGAGTCGACGCCAACGGACCCGATCCCAGTCCGGACCGGTCCCTGGACCGTTCCCGACGGGACACGACCCGGGATTCCAGCGTGGAGCGGTCGCCGAGCCAGGATTCTACTCGTGAGACCCCGTCGACCGAATCCGAAACTCGTGAGACCCCGTCGACCGAACCCGAAACTCGTGAGACCCCGTCGACCGAACCCGAATCGAGGCGCTCGAACGACCGGGCGACTCCTCCCCACAGCGACCCCTCGCCTGACGAACCGGAAGCCGGTAAAGGGGGCTCCCCCGCCACACCTGGCGATGGGAACTCCCCCGCCACACCCGGCGATGGGGCGGTTTCGACTTCCGACGAGGCGAGTCACGGGGACGATTCGCCAACGATCGACGACACAACAGCGGCCGATTCTCCCTCGGGAGGGCGTTCCGGGTCCGAGAACAGGCCCACATCGAGCGAGCAGGATTCTCATCCCGACCCCGACGAATCGAGTTCCCGCGAAGTGTCGTCAGATCC
>DATFIX010000331.1:0-4878 GCA_035269625.1 Natrialbaceae archaeon | reverse complement strand
GCGAGGGCGATGCCGATCTGGCCCGGGATATCGACGTACTCGTCGAGGTTCGCGACGTGGCCGTACCGGAGGAACCAGACGGCGAAAAACGCGAGGCCGAACGCCGCGTAGCCGTCGAGCAACGGGCGAAGACGCGGGCGGATCCGCGACCACGTCGCGAAGACGACCACGACGGCAGTGAGGGCTGCAATGAATCCGGCGAACACGCCGACGATTCCCGCACCGATGTCCCCGCCGACGAGTTCGATCACCGCCGCGCCGACGATCGGGAAGGTGCTGAATCCGGACCCGATCGCGGTTGCCAGTCGACGGTAGTTCACGGCGAGACGTTCGGCCCGAGAACCAATGACGTTTGCTCCGAAAACGGCCGTGGGGTGCGTTCGAGTCCCGCTGGGGGGAAGGGAATGGGCGTGGGGGGAGAGCGCCGATAGGATTCAGCGGGGTATAACAGGAGTGACCGGAGTCCACCTCACCGGTTCCCGCTCGTCCTATCGACGGGTGTGTCTCCGGCCGCCAAGCTTATAAAACGGGACGCGCGGTTACTGGCTCTGAAAACGCTGGCGAGGTGACCGTCGTTCCGCCCTCCTAGAAACCGGTTCGCACGGTCCCACAATCCTCTTGGTATCGCAGTCGGAACCGTCGAGCCATGACGTCCGCTCCCGACTGGCCGTGGTGGGGTTCGTTCTCGGGAGCGGATAGTGTCGCCCTCGCGGCGGCCGCGGCGTAACCGCGGCCCCGGGCGGTCGGCGCTCCCTTCGCTTCTCTCGCCCTCGAACCGGCGACCAGACGCCAGCCAACCACGACGGGAATTCCGACACCAATGCTACCAACCGAAACGCCATCCGACGAACCGCACGCGACCCCGGATACCACCGCCGGGGACGCGAACCACGACACCGCCGACCAGAACGCGAATCAGGACGCCGCCACGGAGGACGCGACGACCCACGACGCCACCGTCACCCCCTACGACGTGGAGGGCGAGGTCGATTACGAGAAACTGCTCGAACGCTTCGGTGCCGACCGACTGACCGACGACCAGATCGGGCGCTTCCCGGATCACCCGCTACTCCGCCGGGGCACGTTCTACGCCGGCCGCGACGTGGACCGGTACCTCGCGGCCGCGGAGGCGGGCGAGCGCCACTCGATCGTCACCGGCCGCGGCCCATCCGGGTCGATGCACCTCGGCCACGTCCTCCCCTTCTACTTCGCGAAGCGCCTGCAGGACGCGACCGGTGCACAGGTCGTCGTCCCGCTCTCGGACGACGAGAAGTTCCTTGCGAAGAACCTGTCCCTCGACACGATCGGCGAGCACACCCGGGACAACCTCCGCGACGTGCTCGCCGTGGGGTTCGATCCCGACCGGACGACGGTCGTGATCGACACGCTCGACGCCGACGTCCTGTATCCGCAGGCCGTCCGGACGGCCGACGCGATCACCCAGTCGACGGTGGACGCAACCTACGGCGACCCGGAGACGATCGGGCTGTCGTTCTACCCCGCCGTACAGGCCGTGCACCTCCTCCTGCCCCAGTTGCTCCACGACCCGCATCCCACGCTCGTCCCCATCGCCGTCGATCAGGACCCCCACGTCCGGGTCTGCCGGGACGTCGCCGCGAAAGAACGCTTCGACGTGGAGAAACCGGGTGCCCTCCTCGGGAAGTTCCTTCCCTCGCTGTCCGGGCCGGGCAAGATGAGTTCGTCGGGTGACGACCCGACCATCGACCTCTCGGACGACCGCGAAACCATTCGTGAGAAGATCGACCGCTACGCGTACTCCGGCGGACGCGAGAGCCTCGACGCCCACCGCGAGCACGGCGGCGACCCCGAGGTCGACGTGGCCTACCGGTACCTGCACGCGTTCTTCGAGGACGACGACGAGACGCTCGAAGAACTCGCCCGCGACTACCGGCGGGGCGAACTGCTCTCGGGCGACCTCAAGGCCCGCGCCGCCGACCGGATCGCCGACTTCCTCGAGGCCCACCAGCGACGGCGCGAGGCGCTCGGATCGCTCGCGACGGCGCTCGCTCCCTACCGCCTGAGCGAACACGAACGGGAGCGACTCGCACCGCCGACGACGCTGAGGTGATCGTCCGTTCGCGCCCGGTCGAGGACGACCGGCTCCGATCTACCGGCATCTGTATATCCTCTGACACCGAACTGCACGTATGAATTCCGATCCCGAGGACGCCGTGGAAACGCCACCCGAGAAAGCGTTCGCCGCGGTCGGGGACGAGACGCGAATCGAGATTCTCCGCGCACTCGCGCAGGACCTGAACGAGCCGGTCTCGTTCTCCGAACTCCGGGACCGCGTCGGCGTCCGCGACAGCGGCCAGTTCAACTACCACCTCGGGAAACTCCAGGGCCGGTTCGTCCGGAAGACGGACGAGGGCTACACCACGACCTACGCCGGACGACACCTCTCTGGTGCCATCCTGGCCGGAACCTACACCGAGTCGGGGGCCATCGACCCGATCGAACTGGACGATTCCTGTCCGATGTGCGGGGAACCGGTCGCGGTTCGGTACGAGGACGAACGGGTCCACATTTCGTGCACCGAGTGCGACGAGTTCCGCAACGAGTTCTCGATGCCGCCGGGCGTCGTCGACGGCCGCGACCGGGACGCGCTCCCGGAGACGTTCGATCGCTGGCTCAGGCTCAACGTCGAACGCATCGTCGCCGGGTTCTGTACCGCCTGTGAGGGCCCGACGACGCCGTCGTTCGACCGGATCGACGACGAACTCGCCGTGGTCTACGAGTGCGAACGCTGTGGCGATCACTTGCAGGCCGACCCCGCAGGGGTCGTCCTCTCGCATCCGGCGGTCGTGTCGTTCTATTACGATCACGGGGTGGACGTCCGCCGGGAGCCGCTCTGGCGACTGCTCGGCCCCAACTACGGGGAGTTGAAGGACCTGACTCGCGTCGTCGAGGAGGATCCGCTCCGGGTCCGGATCAGCTTCGAACGCGACGGCGACCGTCTCCACCTCGTTCTCGACGAGGACGCCGAGGTCGTCGAGGTCGATCGCACGTCGGCGGACGCCTGACCTGTCGAGGTTCCAACCGAACGATCTTTCTGTGACGGCTCGAACAGAAATGTTGTTCTGATTACCTTTATCGGAACTGCCCGCCTTTCCTCTCGCATGAACGGGCCGTTCGGGAACCGCGATTTCGTCCGGTTGTTCGCCGGCCGGGTGATCACGAACGCCGGCGACAGCCTCTATTTCATCGCCGCGATGTGGCTCGTCTACGACCTCACCGGCGACCCGTTCTACTCGGGCGTGGCCGGCTTTTTGACGCTCGCGCCCTCGGGCCTCCAGGCGTTTTTCGGCCCGCTCGTCGATCGGTGGGACCTCCGGCGGTTGCTGGTCCGGACGCAGGTGATCCAGGGCGTCGTCATCCTCACTTTGCCAGTGGCCCACGCCCTCGGGATGCTGACGGCCCCGCTGATTCTCGTGGTGATGCCCGTCCTCTCGACGCTGAACCAGTTCGTCTACCCGGCCCAGACCGCCGCGCTCCCGCGCATCGTCGAGGACGAAGAACTCGTCGAGGCCAACTCGGCGTTCGCGCTGGCCTACCAGGGCATCGATTCGGTGTTCAACGCGGTCGGTGGCGTCCTCATCGCCCTCATCGGTGCCGTCACGCTGTTCGTCGTCGACTCGGTGACGTTTCTCGCCGCCGCGCTCCTGTTCGCGACGCTGACCATCCCGGCGGCCGAAGGGGCGTCGGAACCGGACGCCGGCGAGAGCACCGTCGGTCCGGATACCTCCGACGACGGGACCGACCCGGAAACGGTTCCAGTCACCGACGGTGGTGAAGGCAGCGATGACGGCGAAGACGGGGACGAGGATGGCGGTGAGGGCAGCGAGGACGGCAGTGAGGGCAGCGAGGACGGCGAAGACGGCGGCTACCTCACCGACCTCAGGGAGGGCGTCGAGTACCTCCGGGGGACCTTCCTCGCGGTGCTCATGGGCGGGTCGCTCGTCATCAACTTCGCTCTCGGAACGATGAACAGCACGATGCCGGCCTACGCCGACGGGATCGGCGGTCCGGAGGCGTACGGGATCTTGCTGGCGGCCCTCTCGATCGGGGTGTTCGTCGGCGCGGCGGTCGCGTCCCGCTTCGAGCGGTTCCGGTTCGGCCGCCTCTCGATCGCCGGGTTCCTGTTCGGCGGTCTCGTCTGGATCGCGGCCATCTGGATCGACTGGCTTCCGGCGACGGCCGTCCTCCTGGGACTCGCCGGGGTCCCGGTCGGGACGACGAACGTCCTCCTCAACTCGCTGGTCCAGACGGTTACCCCCGAACCACTACTGGGACGGGTTTCCGCCGTCCTCGGTAGCGTCTCCTCTATCATGGTTCCGTTCGGCGCGCTGACGGGCGGGACGGCGGCGTCGACCTTCGGGCCGGTCCCGGTCATGTTCGTCGCCGGTGCCGGATTCCTGTTTCTCGGCGCGTACGTCTTCGCGTTCCCGACCCTGCGCCACCTTCCGACCATCTCCTCGATGGACACGCTGTCGGCCGAGGGCGGCTCCTCTGGCGATGGCGCTTCGGGCGTCTGATATTGGGCCGGAGCCACCGTCCGATCTTCCCCGTAACGCTTTTCCGTCCGGTTCGTCCCCGTGACCGAACGCTTATTCGTGACCGATTCCTAGCCTCCACCGTATTATGCAGCACGTGAAGATTCCGCAGGACCGGATCGGCGTTCTCATCGGCGACGGCGGTGAGACGATGCGCGAGATAGAGGACTGTGCGGAGGTCCGTCTCGACATCGATTCCGAGAACGGGTCCGTCGCCATCGAGAAGAACGGCGACCCGGTCCGCGGTCTGAAAGCCCCCGAAATCGTCCGGGCGATCGGCCGGGGGTTCCCGCCCGAGGACGCC
>DATFIX010000330.1:0-2961 GCA_035269625.1 Natrialbaceae archaeon | reverse complement strand
AACAAGTACACGCCGACCTGGCCTTCCGACGACGACCGCATCGACGTGCCCGAGGCGATCCGGGCCTGGCGGGCCTACAAGGGCGACCAGGGGCTCGTCGGCTTCGCGGACATGCTCGAACGGGTCAAACAGCGCTCGCTCCTCCCGCGGGTCGACCACCTCGTCATCGACGAGTTCCAGGACATCACCACCCTCCAGTACGGCGTCTACGAGGAGTGGCGCCCGCACATGGAATCGGTGCTCATCGCCGGCGACGACGACCAGGTCGTCTACTCCTGGCAGGGCGCGGACCCGAACCTCCTGCTTGACGAACCAGTCGACGAGGACGTGGTCTTGCCGAACTCCTATCGACTGCCCTCGGAGATACTCCACGTCGTCAACCGCGAGATCAGCCACATCGACGTGCGCCAGGACAAGGACCTCAACCCGCGCAAGGAGGGCGGGACCGTCGAGGCGGTCCAGAACCCCTCGATCCTCGATCTGGTTCGCAACGTCCGGGGCACGGTTCGAGAGGACGACGGGTCGATCATGCTGCTGTTCCGGGCGCGCTACCAGATGTTCCAGTTCATCGACGAGTTCATCGACGAGGGGATCCCCTTCTCGGTGATGACGGACCAGCGGATGTGGACCGACCGGTTGACTCAGTACGTCCGGGCGGTCGAGGCGCTGGACGAGGGCGAACCGATCGACGGCCTTCAGGCCCGGCGACTGGCGGACATGCTCATGGCCTCGGCGTTCGGCAGCAACGAGCGCGACGACCTCTTCGACGCCATCGACGATATTCAGGAGGAGAAGGGCATCGACGACCTCACCGAGTTCGAGGTCGACCCCGAGGTGATCGACGAGCACGTCCCCTTCATGCCGAGTCCACCGGCGGCGGCCGACATGGTCCGGAAAGTGACGAGTTTCCAGGAGGACAGCCTGGCCACCTACTTCGCGAACGGCGAGTACGCCGGGATGGATCCGAACCGGGTTCGCGTCGGGACGATCCACTCCGCGAAGGGCCGCGAGGCCGATCACGTCTTCGTCGCGACGGACCTCACCGAGAAGGTCGTCGAGCAGATGGCCGCGACCGTCGAAGACCCGACCGACGTGCCAGGGTGCGATGAATTCACCAAGACGACCACGCCCGTCCCGGTGTTGACCGACAACGAACGGCGCGTCTTCTACGTCGGGATGAGCCGTGCACGCGAACGACTCGTCCTCCTCGAGAACCTGATCGGGGGCGCGCCGACGCTTCCCGTCGACGTGTTGCTCTACGGCGAACCGGTCGAGAAAGGCCTCGACGACGTGCTCATGGAAGCCCGGGAACCGATCAAAGCCGACTGAGAACCAGGGATCGTTTTTGCGGGGGAACAGCGTCGAGACTATCGATTTTGGGGGATGAGAAACGGAAACTGCGGAAACGAGAGTGCCGCCCGCAGCGACCGCCAGCCAGGGGGACGCCCGTCACGAACGCGAGGGTTGCTCGCGACCGCACACCAGATCGGAGAGGCACCAGGTCTGAGGTGGGGTATCGGGGGGAATAGGGGGGAAACGGGGGGCGTCCCCAGGTAATCTGTGAGGGTTCCGGGGGAATAAGGAGATTGCCCAAATTACGAGGTGGTATTTATAGGACCCGATAAATCGTCACCGCGGACCGGTCGGAGGAGTCACATTTGCCATGCCTTCCCAAGTGTGAGGAAGGCTTAATCCCGGTCTCCGGTCACGTCCATGGAGACGATCGAACGGTGGCCCGAAATGAAATATCAACGAACAGTTTCGCCGGGGACCCTCGAACGTATGGTGACCGCGGTGGACTCGGACTGGTCCGTGCTGGAACCGAGGCCTGCCGACTGGGGCCACCACGTCGCTTCCCGCCTGGAACTGGACGCCGACGGCGGGATACGGATCTGCGTTCTCGAGGCACCCACCCGAGAAACGACCGACCTGCGGCGACGAGGCCAGACTGCTCTCGATTCTCGGCGCACACACGTCGCTGCCGGTTCCCGATGTATTGAGGGTCGTCGACGGCCGAGAGGGGTTGCCGACCCCGTTGTTCGTCGTGACGACGCCCTCCAGGGAAAACCACGATCGGACTGCCAGCGACCGATCCTGGACGGCTGACCGTCCGGGATCGCACCGACGATTGGACGGACGACCTCCGGACGGACGTCGATCGGGTGATCGGGGCCCGTTGGAGATCCGATTCGACGACCTGGCGTCGGAGCTGTGGGCCGCTATCGACGACGAAATCGCCGGATCGCGACCTTCACGACCCGGTGGCCGCCCGCATCGACCGGTTGCTGGACAACGCCCTCGTGGACATTGATACCGGTGTGGTGACGGGGCTACTGAACTGGGAGTTCCCTCTCGCAACGACGCCGGGAGCGACGGCGTGTCGCTGAAATCGGATTTTCACCCTGCAGGAACTATTACTCCCACCCGTCCCTGGCCCCGGACGCAATGGCACGAACGAAAGCCGCCCTGATCGGTGCCCTCGTCGTGGCCGTCGCGCTCGCCGGTGCGGGCGTGGTGGTCGCGGATCTGGGGGCCGACGACGCACCGAAGACAGTATCGACCGGCCAGGGGACCGACGGTCCCGCTCGAACGGTCCAGGTGAGCGCCTCGGGCGCGACCGAGGCCAACCCCGACAAGGCGCTCGTTCGAGTGTCCGTCGAGGCCACCGCTGACGACCCGACGACGGCCAGGAATCGGCTCGCGGCGAACGTCTCGGGGATGAAAGACGGACTCGCCGATGCAGGGATCGGTGAGGACCAGATCAGAACGACGGACTTCGACCTCCGGAAGGATCGGGAGCCACACCCACCGGAGGGCGAGGAGGCACCCGAAACGACCTACCGGGCCCGTCACCAGTTCGTGATCGAAGTCGATAACGTCGACCGGGTCGGCGACGTCGTCGATACGGCGATCGACAACGGCGCGACGAACGTGGACGACGTCCGGTTCACCCTCTCGGAG
>DATFIX010000329.1:0-3806 GCA_035269625.1 Natrialbaceae archaeon | reverse complement strand
GTCGCACTTCTCGCGGGCGAGCGACAGCATCCCCTCGAAGGGGTCGATCGCCGTCACGTCGTCCCCCGCGTCGGCGAACCGCTTCGTGTGTTCGCCGGTGCCACAGCCGATCTCGAGGAGTCGGTCGCCGGCCACGTCGTGGCGTTCTCGCGCGGCCTCGACGAACGCGACGTCGCGATCGTAGTCCCACGACGACTGGATGGCGTCGTAGAGGGCCGGATATTCGGAGTAGAGGCGTTCGGGCATGACCGGGCAGTGCCAAGGGGCACGGTGAAAGCCTTCCGGTCGCCGAACGATGGGGCGAGGGGCCGGTCGTGGGTGATCAGTCGTCCGAGGGGGTGCGATCCGCGGCCACGCCGTACTCGGAACCGGTGCTGACAGCGTCGACGTTGTCGACGACGTACTTCACGACGAGGAACGAGAACAGGTACTTGGCGACGACGTCGAAGGCGCTGTATCCCCAGGAAGTGATCCCGACCGACTCGATGACTGCGAGTCCTTCGTTACCGAGGGCCCACCAAATCGTGTAGCCGAACCACAGGACTACCGTCAGGATTTTCAGAGTGTTGAAGATGTCCGCGGTTCCAGCCTCGCGGGCGTCGTCAGGCCACTCGAACAGTAGGATGTAGACGACGACCAGGAAGAACGTGACGCTGATCCCGTACCAGACCCACCGCATGAGGTACGAGGAGGTCGTCAGTGCAGCGGCGAGGCCGGTGATCATGATGCCGACGTCGAAGAGGATGGCGGTGAAGATCTTCGTGAGGTTCGAGCCCGCGATGAGCCCGAGCGCCAGCAGGATCAGCGGCGTCGAAAGCGCCCACGTCAGGTACCGGCCCCAGAGGCTGATCGTCCCATCGACCGTCTCGCCGCTGTGTGCCAGTTCGGTCGTCGCACCGGCCATGGCGTGCCCGTCCGGCATCTCGAGAATCCCGATCGTCAGCCCGGAGGCGAGGCCGGTATAGCTGGCGATCGAAACGGCCGAAACGCCCATTACCGAGACGACGATCAGCTTCGCTCGCGGATCCGTGACGTTGCGCGCCATATACGCGAACAGTAGCAGCGTCAGGCCGGCGAGTGCGATGTTGAGATAGATCGAACTCCCCAACAGCGAATCGTTCAGCACGTGTTCGAACAGGTCCCGTTGCGTCGCCTCGAGAACGACTGCCTGGATGGTGTGTGACATGGTACGATTTCGAAACTACCACTGCCGACAGCATATAGTGAATACCCAATCTGTTGGAACGCGATCGGGACGATGTCGACAGGTCGGTGCCGTATCCCGTATCGGTCGGTCCCGATCGCTCGGGGGTCGGTTCGCGTCGACGTCACTCCCTCGCCCCTCGAACCGTTCGGCGGGTCGCGACCGCAGGACGGTCGTATGGAGTGGTCTCGTCGCGAGCCCCCATCGCGAGGCCTTTTACCGGGAGCGCGCGAACCCTGGCCCAGACCCAGATGACCCTCGATCCGGTCCACTTCGACGGCATCGCCAGGCTGGCCCGCCGCATCGGCCAGGACGTCGACGACAGCGACCACGACGATTTCGCCGAACGCGTCTGGGCGGAGTTCCTCGACCCACTCCGCCGCGACGGGACCACGTTGCTCGAACCGATCGACGAGCAGTGCCGCCGAACGGTCCCAATCGAGGACGTCGCGCTCGCGGCCGAGGCCTACGACGCGGTTCACGGACTCGACGCCGGATCCTTCCGCCCGACGACGTTCAAGAACGGCGTCACGATCGACCTCGCGCACGCGGCGATGAGCGCGACGCCCTCGGACCTGGAACTCCACCGCGGTCGGACGGTCGTCGCGGCGGTCCACTCCAACGACGCGACGATCCGCCTGGACGAGGACTGGCACATGGGCGACGAGGGGTACTTCCGGAGCAAGATGGTCCGCGCCCCCACCGTCTCCCGGTTCGTCGAGCAGGTGGTCGGATCGCTCGCGCTGTACCTGGCCGAAAGCCAGCACGCACTGGACAACGCCGACGTGGTGGACGAACTCCTGGTACTTGACGGGCCGATCTACCCGAAGGCGATGCTCCGGTGGCCCGACCGCGACCCGGAACTCGCGGACCTGCTTCGCGAGGAGGAACTCCCGCGCGACGCCCTCCGGAACTACCTCAGTCTCGTCGAGCGGTTCGTCGAGCGCGACGTCCCGCTCGTCGGGTTCGTCAAAAACCCCATCTCGAAGTCGATCACCCGGGCCATCCGCTCGAAGGGCGCACAGGCGCCGTGGCTGGACGACGCCGCCTTCTTCACCCGGATCCTGGAACGCCGCGAGAAGGTGGACGGCGAGCGGGTCCGCGACGAGGACCACCTGACGACCACGTGCTGGTTCTACTCCCGAGGTGGCGCGGATCGGCCCCTGTCCCGCGAGGGCGACGCGCTGGGCCTGGATCGAGAACTCCCCCCGGAGGACTACGAGGTCACCTTCTGTGCGGTCTACGATCCCCGCGACGACCTGCTGTACAAGATCGAGGCCCCGGCTGCGTTCACTCGCGACGAGGAGCGCCGGGAACGACTCACCCGACACCTCCTCTCGGCCGTCGCCGCGAGCGGCGGCCCGCCGCTGGCGATCCGCAAGGCGGACGAACTCGCCCGGATCAGTCGCGACGAACGCCGGTCGTTAGAGCAAACCTTCGAGACGGAATTCGACACCGACCGCACCCATCGGTACGACGACAAACGCTGGTCGACGACGTGAACGGGGCGGCTACCCGTTCGACGGTTCGATCCCGGGTTCGGTGTGAACGACCTCGATTTCGACCGTTTCCGGATCGACGCCGATCCGGGCGAACTGCGTCCGGACGTGCTCTTTCGCGGCGTCGATGGCGTCGTCCCTGGTGTCGTAGCCCCGGGGCATCGGCGACTCGAAGGCCACGTGGACCTCGCGGTCGTCGATCCGCTGGATCGCCCCGCCCGACTCAACCTCGTAAAACGCGTCACAGACCCAGACGTACGGCGATCCCTCGTCCGGGGCGCCCTTGAACGACGGCGCTCGCTCGCCGCGCTCGTAGATGGTCCCCGTGAGGGCCGTTCCGCCGGCGGATCCACGCACCAGTAACATCGAGCGTGCTAGGCGTCGGGCGAGCAAAAGGGTGGTGCGAAGTGTCGGCGAGACGCCTCGATCGGTGAAAGACAGCAGGAGTCAGTCGCGCCACGACTCCCTGGCGTCCACCGCGATTGCCTCGTGATTGAGGAACCAGTCGGGAACGTCCTCGACCGCCCAGTACTGCAGGTCGTCGCCCTCGTGGGAGAGTTCCAGGGTTCCACCGGTCACGGTGCAGTGATGCGACAGCAGGACGGTCGTAAACGGGAAATCGCGGGCCGGACCCCGGCGGTAGGCCCCGATGAGGGCGTCGACCCGGACGTCGAGTCCGGTTTCCTCGCGGGCTTCGCGAACGGCTGCCTCCTCGGGGGTTTCGTGCAGTTCCATGGCCCCACCCGGCAGACACCAGGCGCCGCTTTCGGAGCGCTTAATGAGCAGGATTCGGCCGTCCTCGTCGAAGATGGCGGCCAGGGCACCCACCTTGGGAGTGACCTGGCCCAGTTCGTCGGCGAGTCGATCGCGGACCGCCTCCGGAGGCCGGTCGAGCGTCCGCCCGTAGTACTGATCCACCAGTTCGAGCATCCGTTCGTATCGCTCCTCGTCGTAGGGATCGTCGGTGAAATTGAGTCCTGTCCGGGCCATCGCGCGAAGTTCGTCCAGGAGGGCGAGGATTTCCATGGGGGCGCTCTCGGGGACCGCCCGGAAGAAATTTCGGGTCCGGAACTGCGACGGCAGCGCCGGGACTGGACGACAGG
>DATFIX010000328.1:0-3541 GCA_035269625.1 Natrialbaceae archaeon | reverse complement strand
ACTCATTGGCTTCCAGCAGTTCCCAGGGCCGGCCGACGTCCAGCCACCGGTCGAGTTCGACCGGTCGGACGTCCCGCTCCACGCAGGCGCGCTCCAGGGTGTCCGTCAGTTCGAGTTCGCCACGCTCGCTCTCGGGGACGTCCAGCCATTCGCGGGCCTCGGGTGGGAAGACGTACGCCCCGGCGTTGATCAGGTTCGACGGCGGGGCCGAGGGCTTCTCGACGACGCCCGTGACCCGATCCGCGCCGTTCTCCACCTCCAGGACGCCGTACTCGCTCGGTTCGTCGACGCGGTAGGTCGCCACCGAGGGCCGGTTGTCGAAGAGGTCCGACAGCGAGGCTTCGTCGTAGAGGGCGTCGCCGTTCAGGACCGCGAAGGGGCCGTCATCGAGGTGTTCGACGGCGGTCCGGACGGCGTCGGCCGTGCCTCGCTGTTCGCCCTGGACGGCGTACTCGACGGGCACGCCGGCGTAGGCGTCGCCGACGTGGTCGCGGATCACGTCGGCCTCGTAGCCGACGACGAGGACGAGTTTCGTGGCCCCGGCCCGGACGGCGGCGTCGAGCGTATGGGCCACCAGCGGGCGGTCGCCCACCGGCAGCGCGGGTTTCGGACGGCGATCCGTCAGCGGTCGCATCCGGGTACCTTCCCCGGCGGCGAGGACGACGGTTTGCATGGACGAGGGTACCGACCGATCGACAAAGGGCGTTGTGCCTCGTGGTCCCGCTCAGACCGCGACGACGAGCGCCCCGCCGACCACGGCCAGCGCCCCGAGGCCGACGCAAACGCCCCAGAACGCGACCCGTCGGACCACCCGCATGAGCAGGTCGATCGTGGCGTACCCGACGACGGCCGCCGTGGCGAGCGCGATGGCGCCACTCGCGGGCGAGACGTTCGGAACGCCGCCCGCGTCGAGTGCGACCAGCAGTCCCGCACCGAGGGCGGCCGGGATCGAGAGCAGGAATGACAGCCTGAAGGCCTGTTCGCCCTCGTAGCGCCGCAGCAGGAGCGCACTGGTCGTCGTCCCCGAGCGCGAAACGCCCGGAAGGACGGCCAGCCCCTGGAGCGCCCCGACGAGCACCGCGTCGAAGGCGGTGGGGCGTCGGCTGGTCGCGGCCGCGCCGGCCCCGTCACCGTCGTCATCACTCTCCCCGTCACCGGCGGTCCGCTGGAGGACCCCCGTGACGATCAACAGGAAACCGATCAGCGCGACGAACGCACCACCCGAGAGCGTCGAGACGGCCTCCTCGAGGAGTGCGTATCCGATCACGCCGACGACGCCGCTGGCGATCGTCGCGATCGCCAGGAACGAGGTCTCGGCCGTCCCGCGTTCGAAGGCGGTGCGGGGTCGCCACTCTGGCATCGTTTCGAGCACCTCGACGATCGACCGTCGGTAGTAGACCGTCGCCGCCATCGCCGTCCCGAGGTGGAGAAAGAGCGCGAGTTGCACCGACGATTCGGGGTTCCGGCCCAGCGCGGTCAACGCCATCGCGACGTTGCCCTCGCTCGAGATCGGTAGCCACTCGAAGACGCCCTGGAGAACGCCGAGCAGGAACGCGAGCAGGGATTCGGTCACGGACGAAGGCAGGCGGACCGACGGTTTGAATCCGTCGGGATGTCCGAGAACGTGGAAAAGCGAGAATCGTCCCGGCGGCGTTGGGGACGACGTGGCCGCGTGGAATGCCGGTGAAACGCCGTTGGAATGCCAGTGAAACGGCGCGTGGAATGCCGCTGGAATGCCGACGAGTAGTGGCGCGATCTAGAACGCGCCGCGGAGTCGGGGGCGGAGGACGCCGAGCGTGGCGCCCAGGACGACGGCGCTGGCGGCGACGAGCGCGCCAGTGCCCGCCGAGAGTTCGCTGACGGACATCGTGCCGGCGACGACCAGCATGGTGCCGAGCGTCAGCAGGGCGACGTAGGCGAGCGTCGCCATCGTGGTGGTGTCGGTCGTCGGGTGGCCGAACCGGAGGGCCATCGAGCGTCGGTGCAGTTCGGTTTCGGTCGTGGTCTTCATCGTCGGGTTCACCTATCCTTTCCTACCACCCATCGGACCATAAACGTTCGCTGAATGATACTTCTGTAAGGAGTTATACTGAAGATTTCTTCTGTCGACCCTTGTTGCGATTTTTGCCCGGTTCTACCTCGTTTTTCATCCAGAAATCGCTGGTGTGTTAAGGCTTACCTTACATATCTTCCAGGAGTGTCCGGGGAGGACGGGGAGGGACCCGCGCGCCGAACCCGTGGGATGCGCCGGTCGCGAGGCCACTCACTCGCCGTCGATCAGGTGCGCGCCGGTCGTCGAGACCCGCGTTCGATGCTCCAGGACGCCGTCCACGTCGACGGCGAAGACCGCGTCCCCGAACAGGGCCATGCTGCCCGCGCCGCCGGCGGCCTCGACCGTCGCCATCGTCGCTTCGACGAAGGGAGTGGCAAAGCCCGTCTCCTGGAGGTACGCCCACGAGCGTTCGGCCAGCGAACGCATCGTGAGCGGCGAGTCGATTGCTTCGAGATGTTTCGACCCGCTCCGGTACGCGGCGGCCATTGCGTCCTCGTCGGCCAGCATCTCGCTGGTGTCGATGCCACCCCGGGAGACGTACTCCACGGGGACGTCCGGTTCGACCCTCCGGGGGTCGCCATCGGCGGTCCACAGCAGTCCACCCCGGTCCTGGATGAAGACGTCGCCCTGGCCCGTCCCGGCCGTCATCTCGGCCTCGTGGGCCGCCTGCAGGAGTTCACTCCGATTGCGGCCACCCTCGACGGCGGCGTTCGCCGCCAGGGCCGTCGCGAGGGTCGCCGCGCCGCTCGCGCCGAACCCGTGCCCGAGCGGTACCTCGGGACGGACGTCGACGCTGGCGGTCACGTCGAGTGCATCGAGGACGCGTTCGACCGGCTCGAACGACGCCGGGTCGCCGTCGACCGTGACGGACGTCTCCGGTGCCGGATCGAGGGCGACGACGACGCCATCCTCCAGGGCGAAACTGGCTCCGCGCGACGTGCCGCCGCCCTCCGGCGGTGCCGGCGCGAACAGGCCCGTCACGCTGGCGGGTGCAAAGGCTTTCGTGGTCATTGACCGTCCCGTGGGACCGGTTCGTCCTAAAACCGAGGGTCCGCGCTCGGGTGAGGGACTGTACCGACATCTCGTGGTGGACGAAAGGACCACCGATCGCGTCGAGCGTTCGGGAACGAGAACGGCGGTCGAAAACGAGAGAAAACGACCCGACCACGGTGGAATCGGGATCGACTATCGGCGGGACGCCTGCGCACCCTGGCGCGGCTTGGGTTCGGATCGGATCAGGGCCCGGACGCGTGGCCGGACGACGGCAAGGGTCGCACCCAGGGCGACGGTGCCCAGGACCAGCAGGGGCCCCGTCCCGGTGGGGAACTCGGCGAGGACGACCATCGTTCCGGCGAAAGCGAGCACGGTGCCGACGGCCACGAGCGTGGCGGCGGCGAGCGTCCCCATCGTCGTCCCGGTCGTCACGGGAGCGCCGAACCGGAGGGCAGTCGACTGGCGGTACGTTCGAGCGTCGGTTTCGGTGGTCAT
>DATFIX010000327.1:0-6838 GCA_035269625.1 Natrialbaceae archaeon | reverse complement strand
TGGCGATCAGCACCATCGGTTGGCTGGCTTCCTTCACGAGGCTCGTGATCGCCCCCGTTCCGCCGCGGTCGTGGGTCCCGTGGACGTTGTCGGCCTCGTCGAGAACGACCAGCCGCCGGCCGGCCCCGCCGGCGGTCAGCGTGCCGGACTTCGCCGCCTCGCCGGCCACCCGCTCGATGACGTCGGCGGTGCGCTGGTCGGAGGCGTTGAGTTCGATCGTCGGCCAGCCCATGTCGCTCGCCAGCGCGTGGGCGGCCGAGGTCTTGCCCACCCCCGGCGCGCCGTGGAGGATGGCCGCCTCGCGGTGGTCGTCCCAGGTCTCGGCCCACTTCCGAAGGTCGTCCCGGGCCGTGTCGTTGCCCCGGACCTCCGCCAGCGTCGACGGGCGGTACTTCTCCGTCCAGTCCATATACCGCATACTGGGCGGGTGGCGCGTTTAGTGGTTGCGGGTCCTCACTCCTCGACGGTAGCTCGTACCGCTGACGAGCGATACACTCACTAGCCACCGCCGAAAACGGCTGGATACGGATGACCACCTACCGCTTTCGCGTCAAGTTCGAGTACGATCCGACGTCGCTGTGGCGGGACATCGTCGTTGGAGCGGACCGATCCATAGACGAGTTTCAGACGGTGTTGAACCGCGCGGTCGGGCTCGATCAGGCCCACTTCTGGTTTTTCGGCACCGACCAGGATTACTGGCAAAGCCCCGTCCAGTACAAGCCGCCGGAGGAGATGGAGCAAACAGCCTCCACGATGGGCGACGAGGACGAGTACGACGCCGCCGAGACGACGGTCGGTGAGATGGTTCGACAATTGAAGCTGGAAGCAGGCGACAGGATTTGCTACCTGTTCGACTACGGCGACGAGTGGCGCTTCTACGCCATCCTGAAAGAGATCGACGAGGGAGCACCAGGCGACACGGAGCCAGCGGTCACCAACGAGAAGGGTGACCCCGTCGATCAGTACGCCCCACACGGCGAACGATTGTGATCGGTTTCCGCCAGGGCCGGGTCAGCACGTGACCTGTTGAGTGGTTGGTATCCGGTCACTCGGGCGGCGACAGACCGAGACTATAGTGGAGCGCCCGGTCCACTTGCTCCATCCGGTCGGCGGGAATCGCTCCCAGGTTCCTCGTGATCCGCTTCTCGACCGAAACGGTCCGGATCTGGCTGCACAGCGCGACGGAATCCTCGCGAAGCGGTCCCTCGTCGGCCTCGACCAGGACCTCGAAGGGATACAGTTCGTCGTCGAAAGCGGTCGTGAACGGTACGACGATCGTCGTGGGCGCGTTTTCGTTGCCGACGTCGTTCTGGACGACCAGACACGGACGAGTCCCTCGCCGTTCCGACCCCTTCGTCGGATCGAGTTCGACGACAACGACGTCACCGCAGCGGACCTGCACGATTCATCACCACTCCGGGGCGTCACCGAGATGATCGTCGGCTTCACTGGACACGTCTGCCATTTCCGCTTCGAGGTCCCGACTGACGGCCCTCCGACGCCGATAGCCTTCCGCCAGTCGCTCGTCGACGTCCGATTTTTCGATGACGATCTTTCCACCCTCCTCGCGAACAAGCACCTCGTCGCCGCCGTGGATCCCGAACCGCTCCCGCAACTCCTTCGGGATGGTCACCTGGCCCCGTTGCCCGACCTTCCGCGTTTCCGTTCCCATACGAATTCATATTTGATTCATATCAAAAAGCCTTGCGACACCGGTTTCGACTGTCGAATCCCTCCGAATGGGTCGGATCTCGCTAGTTGGGCGTCGGGCGTCGTACGTGACTGCCTCTCACGAAAGGGTCATACCTGTACGGTCAAACGTGCGCAGTATGGACTATACCATACAAAAGCGAGTCGACGGCGACTTCGACGAGGTCATCGAGCGAACGACGGCGGCCCTCGAGGACGAGGGGTTCGGCATCCTCAGCGACATCGACTTCGGCGGAACCTTCGATGCCAAACTCGACCTCGACGAGGAGTACCGCAACTATCGCGTCCTCGGGGCGTGCAACCCCGGACTCGCCCACCAGGGCCTCGACGAGGAGATCGACCTGGGGGCGTTGCTCCCCTGCAACGTCGCCGTCTACGAGACGGACGAGGGGGACGTCGTCGTGGCCGCGGTCGATCCGAAACGGCTTCTCGGTCTCGCGGAGAACCCCGACATCGACTTCGTTTCCGAAGAAGTGACCGAGCGGTTCGAGCGGGTTCTCGACGGACTGTAGACGGCCGGCGACCCGATTCTCGCGGCGGTTCCGGAGGTCAGGCGAACAGCACGACGGACACCAGCACGGCGAGGCCGACGAGAACGCCGACCGTCATCAGAATCAATGCGATCCGCCGCTCGCGTTCGGTGAGCGGTCGGGTGGCGATCGATTGCTCGAACGTCACGCCGAGTGCCGTCCCCGTCGCGGCGAGGAGAATGACGCCGATGACGACCTCGGCCGAGATGATCCACGCGACGACCCCCACGACGGCACCGCTGGCAAAGCCCGCGATCCACCCCGTTCCCGCCGGATAGCGCCGGCCGCCTTCAGTCGGGCCGTCTCCGTCCCCCGAGTATCCCGTCGTTTGTGATGCCATACTGTACCAAATGCTTTCCGAGCGGTTAACCATCGTGTCGGTCGCGGCATTCGCAACGACGGCCGTTCGCCTTCAGCGGATCAGTCCGTTCTGCGACCCCGGAGCCGACGACCGCCGCGTTCCCGAACCAGGTCCCGCGGGCCCCAGACCACGACCACGGCGACGGTGAGGACGGCCATCGCCCCGATGAACAGCAACCCGCCGAGTTCGGTCTCCAGCACCGGGAGCATGCCCTGGGACCAGTTGAAGGCGGTGTGCAGCAGGACCATCACGAGGAGGCTTCCGCCGACGTTGTTGTAGACCCAGGTCATCACAACCGCGAGCATCGTCACCGACAGCAGGAGCCCCCAGAACGGTCGCTCGTAGTAAATCGTCTGGGTCGGAATGTAGAACAGCGGCAGGTGCCAGAGTGCCCAGAGGACGCCCAGAACGAGGCTTCCCCGAGTGGCACCGAACCGCGACTGCAACGGGTCGAGGGCGTAGCCCCGCCAGCCGAACTCCTCCTGCAGGGGCCCGCCGAGCAGGAGGATGAACACGAAGGCCGCCGGCAGGACGATGAGGTCGTCCTCCCAGGGAAACGACGGAGACGTCCCTTGCGTCATCGCGATCCCGAGCACCAACCCCGTGAGGATCGGGAACAGGAGGAGGGCGACGAGCAGCCAGCGGAGTGGGAAATCCGTGTCGAGCGTTCGGGCGAGGAGTCGCCGGAGGCCCGCCCGGCCACCTTCCAGGTACAGCATCACGATTCCAGCGACGGTCGGCCCGAAGGCGGCGACTTCCGGCAGGCGCGGCCACCCCTCGATGACGCCCTGCGCGACCAGTGCCTTCGGCCCCCAGAGCCCCCACGACCAGCCGAACGCGAGCAGGAAGAACAGCACCAGGTTGCGCGGCGACGAGCGCTCGACGTCTTCCCGGAGCCACGGTCGGGACCGAGTCATCCGGTTTCACCCGCCGTGAGTTCCACTGGCGACCCGGATCCCGGACCGTCTGGTGACATGTATACTCGTTCGTTTCCAAATATAATGAACGTTTGTCGTATTCTCCTGCGTGGGGGTCGACCCGTCACGAACCGGCGGCCGATCCGACGGAATCGACCCCCGGCACGTGGATCGTCGGTTCCTTCACGAACGCTTATACTTCCCCTCGATCGAACTGAACCATGCTCGAACGCCTTCTCGGCGACGACGTCGAATCGTCTGGGAGATACCTCGCCGAGGTGATTTACGGCGCGAACGACGGCATCGTCACCACGTTCGCCGTCGTGTCGGGCGTCGCCGGGGCCGCGCTGAACCCCTCGATCGTGCTCGTCCTGGGCCTGGCGAACCTGTTCGCCGACGGGTTCTCGATGGGAATGAGCAACTATCTCAGCCGTCGCTCGGAACTGGACTACCGGCGTTCGGTCCGGGACGCCGGATCGGGTGATCGAACTGTCGCGGCCGACGGGAAAACCCCGCGACGCACGGCGTTCGTCACGTTCCTGGCGTTCGTCGTCGCCGGATCCGCACCGCTGATTCCGTACGTCACCGGCCTCGACCCGCTCTTCCAGCTTTCGGCCGTTTTCACCGGTCTCGCCTTCTTCGTCGTGGGTGCCAGTCGGAGTCTGGTGACCGATCGGCCCTGGTACTACAACGGGGTCGAGATGTTCGCCGTCGGGATGGCCGCCGCGGCGGTGGCCTACGGCGTGGGGGTCCTGCTCCGGGGCGTCGCGTAGATTAATGGGTCCGACCGACGAATCGAACGACACATGAGCCTCGTCACGGCACTCCTGGTCTTCGTCGTCGGACTGCTTTCGGGGACGGTCGTCCGCTGGTTCGCCGGCCTCGCCGCCATCGTCGCCCTCGTCCTCGTCCTGCTCGGGGTCACGTCCATCGAGGTCTCGCTGATCGATCACGTCCTCGAAGGGTACTATCTGGGTAACGAACTCCTGTTCCTCTCCGGGTTCCTGTTCGGCATCGACGCCGAGAAAACGAAGACCGTCGTCGTGGAACGGCGGTAGTCTCGGGACCCGTGCCTTCGCCCGATCGATGGCGACGAGTCAGTCTTCCGATTCGTCGAGCAGGACGATTTCGACGTCCCAGTCCGGCGCGTCCGGATCGTCGCTTAGCACGGGCCAGGACCCCTCGACTTCGACCCCATTTTCGGTAGCGTCCCTGACGGCGGCCCGCAATCGGTCGTGAAACTCGGTTTCCGCGGTCCCCTCCTCGGTGCCCATACGAACGGAGACTACGGGTTCCGTCATCATTTTTTCTTCGGCCAACTTCGGAGGCTCGCTCGGCCTCGGGCGAACCTGGGGGTTCCGGGACCTGCCGTCGGACCGGACTCATCCAAAAGGGGTATCCGTGGGGTACGGTGGACGACTCGATCCGGATTCGCGCCGAAGATTCATTTCGTTGCCGGGAATAGCACCGGACATGAGTTCGTTCTCCCTCGACGACGTGGACCGTGGCATCCTCTTCGCGCTCCAGCGGGACTCCCGGAACACGACCATCGCAGAGATCGCCGCCGAGGTCGACGTCTCCTCGAGTACCGTGCGAAACCGCATCGATCGCCTGGAGGAGGAGGGGATCATCGAGGGGTATTACCCGAAGATCGACTACGAGAAGGCGGCGTTCCCGTTGCACGTGTTGTTCATCTGTAGTGCGTCGGCCGACGAGCGCGAAACACTCGCGCGCGAAGCGCTGGATTCCCGGGGCGTGGTGGACGTCCGGGAGATGCTCACCAGCAAGCGCAACCTCTACGTCGAGGCCGTCGCCACCGACACGGCGGATCTCACCTCGATCACCAACGACCTGGCCGAACAGGGGTTCGAGATCGAATCCTCCGAGATCATCGCCAGTCACCACGTCCGCCCGTGGGGACATTTCGAGTACGAGGAGGAGCCGCCCGAGTGACGGTCGAGCCGCGTCCACGCACTAATTGCGGAAATCGCAACTAATTCTGGTTTTTTTTGATTTTGCCACTCCTATAGTTCCGATTATCCCAATTACTTTGTCGATCCACGCGGATATTACGGTTGGTGGAACGGCCAATGACTTCGACTCCCGAACGCCGGTCCGCACTGTCGGACGACCAGCGGGAACTCCTCAGGAGTGCGGTGCGAAACGGGTACTTCGAGGTGCCGCGGAAGGTCACCCTGGCCGACCTGGCTGCCGCAAACGACATGTCGGAACGGGAGGCGTCCGAACAGATCCGATCCAGTCTCGACGTGCTTCTCCGGGACGCCGTTCTCGATGGGTGATCGCGCTGAAAATCGTCGGCCCAGTGGTTTTCACGACCCACGTCGAATATCGACCCATGCGATCCCGCCCGTTCGCTCTGCTGGAGGTTTTTGTCGCTTTTGCGGGCGTCGTCGCTCTCTTCTGGATCGTTGCTGGCATCTCCATCTTCGATCCGGACGCCGGCGTGCTGGGTGGGTGGCCGGTCGTTGCGTATGCCCTTTTGCTCGTTGCCGTCCCGGCATCCCTCGCACTGGCGGGCCGGGACCGCGAGACGTACGGCCTCACCGTCTCGCCGCCGGGCTATCACCGTCGCGTGATCGCCGTCGGCCTCCTCCCGGTGGTGGCGCTCGGATCGATCCGGGGAATGACGGCGAACAGGCCCAGGAGGAACGCCGACAGCACCGGGACGAACGCGAGCGCCGTCGTTTTCGGCATCGTGCCGTCCGCTTCCCCTGCTGCGTTCCAGTGGGTGATCATCTGCTCGGGAACGTCCGGCGCTGCGAGGACGCTCGCGAGGCCGGCGAGTACGACCAACCCGGCAGCCAGCCCGAACCGTTGCCCGGTGTTCATGCAGTTGAAAGGTTGTTCGAAGTGAAGAACCTGACCCGGAACGGTCGTCGGGCGGGAGCACCGAGGACCTCGGCGTGACGCTTTCCCTGCTCGACCGCCTACTCCGACCAGCGATCGAGCGTGAACCTGGACGGATTCCGAGACCGACTGTCGGTCCCGCTGCCCTGGGCCGTTACCATCGTCGCCGCGATCACCGTCGCCGCGTTCTCGGGCACCTGGCTCTCGGGCCAGTCACCAGTGACGGTCGTGTTCGCTACCCTCCTCGCCGCACTCCTCGGCGTCGCCGGGGTGACCGTCCTCGGGCCGGTGTTCAGGACCCGGGTGTTCCGGGTCGTCGCCCACCTCCTGCTCGGTCTCTTCGTCCTGGTCGTCGCCCTCCTGATCACGCTGCTGAGCGCTGCCGAGGGTGGGCTCACGCTCTCGGTGGCGACCGTCGCGATCCTCGGGAGCGTCTGGGGGGTCGGGATCGC
>DATFIX010000326.1:0-12867 GCA_035269625.1 Natrialbaceae archaeon | reverse complement strand
TTTCTATTCGTTATATACTGTTATTAGATTGAGGACATCGGTGAACTCAACTTGCCCATATCCAGTAATGCGGCCGTTGTCACTATTATATGCGCTAATCGCGTCTAAGACCTCCAAAAAGGTAACTTTCCCATCGTCTTGGCGGTAATATCCTTTTAGCGTTTCAGGAGTGTCCTTGATGGAAATTGTCGCCTGGCTCATTGCCGTGCTATCACCGACAGTGGCAGTCGTCGATATTGTCGCTTCCCCTGTGACATTGGGTTCTGCTTGAAGTGTGTATATGACTGTCCGGTTCTCACCTGGAGAAATGGGAGAAAGGAAAAACCGATTCGGGCTACCAGTTCGACCTCCAGAGACTTTCTCGATCGAAACCGGTCCACTCAGTGTGGTCTCCAACCCGCCGCTCGTCGCGACAGCAGATCCGCTATTTGTCACAATAACAGTCAACTCGGAAGTTTCGCCAGCGGTGATGGATTGGGGTGCCTCAATAGAGATTGAAGCTTTTGGGGACGAGTCGGAAACGAGGCCTGAAATCACGACGTCGGCAGTGGAAGTCGTGTCTTCAGAGACGGTGACAAGGGCGATTGCAGCCTCGTTTTTGTACTCGGCTTTTACAGTATACTGTCCGATCTCTACGTCTGTGAAGGCATAGCTCCCTTCCTGATCAGTCGTTGTCGTGGCCATAACGTTGCCAGATTCGACATCAATGAGTCTGACCGTCGCGTCCGGGAGGGCTTCGTTGTTTTCAGTCACCACATCTCCAGTTATTGACCCGGTGGCAGGCTCGGGAGAAACCCCCATAATAACGATATTTGCAGTGGTTGTCTGATCTTCGGAGACAGTAGTTCTGGTATACCCCGTTCCCCCGCTATATTCCGCTTCGACCCGATAGTCTCCAGTTTCAATCCCGACGGTAAAGTAACCACTCTGATCAGTTGTCGTTGTCGCTACTGTTTCTCCCGAGTCTGTAGCAATGATGCTAACTGTTGCATCCGGGAGCGCCTCGTTGTTTTCGTTTGTCACTTGTCCGGAGATATACCCCGATGAAGCAGCACTAACGATGGGTCCTGTAAAAGTGATGGTCACCAACGTCGCAACGAGAATTACAACGAGTATTCTGAAACGTGGATATCTACTCAGCATGGCATACTTTACTATCTCAAAAAATCAAATAAGTATTGGGGTGCCGGGTTATTCCCAAGTAGCATGTAATCGGGAGAAATATACTGAAAATTGTCTATCATACCTCTATTTTCCCGTGTTTTCGGAGACGGATGACACAAGCGTGGAATGAACATCAGCGCTTGCACCCATGGCAAGCATGGACTTCGGCGACGCGACTGACCCGCTCGCAATCCACGCCTTCCGGATCGACGCCGTGATGATCTTCGTCGGTTACTTCGGCACGACCCTGGCCGTGATGCCCTTCGAGGGCGTCGGCCCGGACCTCTCGAACGAACTGTCCGGCGTCGGTGTCGCCTGTCCGGGAAAGCGTTCACCGATCACCGGATCGTTGCCGCGGGCGGCGGCCTCTACATGATAGTCTGGCCGCTGCTAGCCTGGGCACTCCTCGAGGTGGTACTTTCGTTTGCAGCGGTGAATGAGAACCACGTTAGGGTGCCAACGCTGTTTAGGAAATCCTAATTATATATTTAAGGACAGTTTTATTTATCCAGTTATAGTCCCCAATTCGCCCCTTGATACTAATATCCTTCAAATATGGCGATAATATTCTTTGGACCATGGCGATTATGATCGAAGTGCCGGATTTTCGCCCTCCGATATCCGGCTATTGGGTAACAGGGAAAATTCGGGACAGGAAAGGGGGAATGGGGGAATGGGGGTTCCGACGCTTCCCTGTCCCGGGCCAATCTGCCAGGCCTTCTGTTATGAACGTTTGACCACCATATGATGGACGTATTATTTGGATATTGAACTATCACTACAACGAGTGCTACACTGCAAGAGATTCATGGTCAGTATTTCACGCTACGAAAAACTCGGACCGATCCGTTCACGACCTTCCTCCGCCGGATGGCGACGGGTCGAGCAAGGACACCCGCAGCGACACGTCCGATTGGAATCCGAATTGCGACACGGACTCGCTGCTCACGAGTATGTTCGCCGCGAGAAGTGGGCCAATTCGGATTTGAACCGAAAGCCTCCACCTTATCAGAGTGGCGCTCTACCTAATTGAGCTATTGGCCCGAACGGGCGTACTTCGAGGTTGCGCTGTCACCGGTTTAAGCGTTTCCTTCTTGCAGTGGGGATGGGGATGGGTCACTCGTCCCGTTCGTCGTCGAACTCGACGTCGGTGAAGCCGTCGTCGGAATCCGAGACGGAATAGTCGTCGTCCCCGAGGTCGACCGTTTCGTCCCCTCCAGCCCCCGACTGCGGCCCGGTTCCCGGACCCGCTCCGGGACCCGATCCCGCGTCCGGTCCGGGGAAGCCGAACGTGTAGACCTTCCCCGTCGCGAACCCGCCCGTACGTTCGTCGATCGCCGGGACGACCCACCACTTCTTGATCGCGATCCGGAGGGGGATTCTCGTCGGCGGGAACACGATCAACAGGCCGATGGCGTCGGTCACGAGGCCGGGCGTCAGCAGGAACGCGCCGGCCGCGATCAGCAGGCCGCCGTCGAGCAACTCGTCGGTCGGGGGCTCGCCGGCCGCGAGCGAGCGCTGGATCTTCCGGAGGGTGCGTCGCCCCTCGGCGCGGACGAACACCAGGCCGAGCAGGGCCGTCAGGACCACCAGCGCGACCGTCGCGGGGCCGCCCAGCAGTTCCGCGGCCACGAAGATCAGCACCAGCGCGTCGAGGAGGGGAACGAGCAACAGCGCGAACAGCCACCTGGAACGGGCCATTGGTCGCGTTCGACTACCCGCCGCGGCCTGAAACGTGTTGCGACACGCTTAGGCCGTCGGGATCGAACCCTGGGACATGGACCACGCGACCGGGGACTCGAAGGTCGACTGGCGCGAGTGGGGCCACGAACCGTTCGAATACGCCGCCGTCGCCGACCGGCCGGTGTTGCTCTCGCTGTCGGCACCCTGGTGCTCCAGTTGTCTGGACATGGACGCCGAGACCTACGGCGAACCGCGGATCGCGGCCCGCGTCGGGGACTCGTTCGTCCCGATCCGGGTGGACGTGGATCGACGTCCTCGCGTCCGGGACCGCTACAACATGGGCGGGTTCCCGACGACCGCGTTCCTGGCCCCGGACGGGACGGTGCTCGCCGCCACCGGCTATCTCGACGCCGACGAGATGCGCGATACTCTCGACCGCGTCGAGGAACGGTGGGAGGACGACGGCGCGAGCGCTGGAACGGGGCCCCGCGTACTCGAAGACGCCGACCCGCCGTCGGCCGAGGTTACCGGCGAAATCGAGGCGTTCCTCGCCGGGCGACTGAGCGAGACGTTCGATCACGAGCACGGCGGCTGGGGCGAGGGCGCGAAGTTTCCCGCCCCCCGAACCGTCGAATTCGCGCTCAAACGCGAGCGCGAGGGGGCGAAACGCACCCTCGATGCGATCGGCGCGAACCTGCAGGACGACGACGGCGGCTTCTTCCGGTACGCCGCCAAGCCGGACTGGTCGGCACCCAGTCGGGAGAAACTCCTCGACACGAACGCCGCCCTCGTCCGGGCGTTCGCGAACGCGTACCTCTCGACGGGCGAGGACGCCTATCGTCGGACCGCCGACCGCGGGATCGAGTACCTGACGACGACGCTCTGGACCGGCGAGGCCTTCGGGGGGAGCGAACGGATCGACGGCGACGATACCGGCGGCGATGGGGGCGTCGATCCGACCGTCTTCGCCGACCGCAACGGCATGGCGGTCGACGCCCTCCTGACCTACCACGCCTACACCGACGACGAACGCGCCCGGGGGTACGCCGAACGGGCCCTCGAGCATCTCCGCTCAGAACGCCTCGAAGACGGCGTTCCGGTCCACTATCGCGACGGCGCGGAGACGGGGCCTCGGGGGCTGCTCGGCGACGCGGCCCAGATGATGGCGGCGCTGACGACCGCCCGCGAAGTGCTCGGGGCCGACACGCTCGCCGACGCCCGGACGCTCGCGGACGCCACCATCGAGCAACTGCACGACGAGCGGGGGTTCGTCGACGGCCCCGTGGAGGGTCCCGCGCTTCTCGATCGCCCGCTTCGCCCGATCGACGACAACTACGAGATGGCGGCCGCGTTGCTGGACCTCCACGCACTGACGGGCGTCGATCGCTATCGCGAGGCGGCCCGCGACGCCATCGCGGCCTTCGCCGGCGCACGCGACCGGATGGGCGTGCAGGTGGCGGGCTACGGGAGCGTCGCCGCGCGCCTGGTCGGCCCGACGCTCCGGATCGAGGTCGGGACGCCCGCCGGGTCGGATCTCCACCGGGCGGCGCTCCGGGTGGGCGATCACGAGAAGGTCGTCGTTCCGGCCGTCGCTGATCTCGACGGGACGGCCAGGGTGATCGTCGGCGAGACGGTTTCCGACCCGGTCGCGACGCCCCGGGCGCTGGCGGATCGGGTCGCCGAGATGGTCTGACTCGATCGACCATCCAGCCCGACCAAACCCTCCGCTCGTTCAAAACGAGCAGAGAGTTAATATTTGTGGGCCCGGTACATCCCGTCATGGCGAGTCTCAGGGATCTCGGTCTCTCGGAGTACGAAGCGCGGGCGTACCGGGCGCTGCTGAACACCGGGCCGACAACCGCGAAGGAGTTGTCGCGGGCGAGCGACGTGCCGATGGGCCGGGTCTACGACGTCCTGAACAGCCTCGAACAGTACAACCTGGTGCGCAGTCAAACGGCCAGTCGGCCGAAGAAGTACGTCGCGGTCGAACCCTCGACGGCGCTGGATCGCCTCCTCGACGACAAGAAGCGCGAACTCGAGGAGAAGGCCGACCAGTACGAGGAGATCGTCGACGAACTCTCGGGCGAACTCGAAGCAGCGGAACCCGTCGAGGAGCAGTTCTGGACGGCGGCGGTCGGCCACGAGGAATCGGTCGACCTGCTGCTCGAACGGCTGACGACGGCCGACGACCGAATCGTCATGGTATCGACGAGTCTCGGCCCGCAGTTCGACATGAGCGCGATCGGAACGGCCCTCGTCGAGCACCTCGAGGCGGCGCTGGATCGCGGCGTCGAGATATACGTCCTGATGACGCCCGGACTGGTCGCCGAATTGCCCGAGAGCGTGGGCGACCGGTACCAGGAACGGCTCTCTCCGCACCCGGATTTCGCCGTGAGAACGCACGATGACATCTCGGGGACGTTCAACCTGATCGACGGGACCGAGGTGTGCATTCAGGTGCCTCACCCGCTCTCGGCGGACGACACGTTCGCGATGATCGACCTCAAGGACGCCGAGTTTGCGGGCGAGGTCTACGAGGCGTTCGCCCCGCGGTGGGACGAAGCCGAACCGCTCTCGTTCTGATTGCCGAGGCCGATCAGTCCGAGGTCGCTCCACTCTCGCCGTTGATTTCCTCGCGGAGGGTCCCCATCTCCACGACGCGTTCGGCGTGGGCGTCGTGCTGGTGGATCGACTCCTCGTTTCGCTGTTTCATCGTGACGACGGCGTCGTCCGGGAGTTCGGGATACTCCTCGACGACCCCCTCGGCCATCGACCGGACGCAGTCCTCGACGAACTTCGCGTTCGCGTGGGCCTCGTATGTCATGTGGTCCTCGTCCGGCCGTTTGGCCGTGTTGTAGATCCACCCGGACATCGCGTCGCGGGCCGTCTCGACCAGGCCGAACAGGTCCACGTCGGGGTCGCCGTCGTCCTCGACACACAGCGTGGCGCGACCGCGCTGGGAGTGACCCGCCTGGGGTACTTCATCGAGAAACTCGGCGATTTCGTCGCCGTCGAGCCCGAGTTCCAGGAGTTTCTCGCGGGCGTGGCCTTCCATCATCCCCTGCGAGCAGGGACAGACCGTCATCCCGGTGACGCGGGTCCCGATCCGCTCGCGAGTGCCGTCGTCCGTGGCGATCGCGCTCGCGAGGATGTCCACGGTGGACTGGGTCGGCTTCCCGCTTTCGGGGGTCTCCTCCTTGACGATGAATTCGGCCTCCATGGACACCTCCGCCCGTTCGGTGTAGTCGTGCTTTTCGAGGAGGCGCTCGGCGGCGACGCCACAGAGTTCCTCGACGCGATATGACTCCTTGTCCACGACCTCTTCCAGGATCTCGTCGACGACCTCCATGTTCCGACTCATGTCGATGCCCTTGCGCCACTGGGGCAGGTCGACGTAGACCTCGAACTCGGCCATCAGGATGTACGGTCGCTTGCCCTCTCGGGGCACCTTCACCAGTTTCTCGACGCCGTCGACGCCGACGCGGCTTAGCCCCACGGTGACCTCCGGTCGGGTAGCCTGGACGTCCGGCAATGAATCGGTCATCGAGAACTCTTGGGGAATGTCGCGATTAGACCTTTCGGAAGCGGTACGTGTTCGGCGTGCCAGGGTGAGTGACGCCCACCTACTCACTCGAGTTTGTCCAGTGCGGAATAGAACTCCACGCGCGAACTGGCCAGTCGGATCGGGGTCGTCTTGGCCGAGATCGAGACCGACGTCGGGAGGTCGATCCGCCGCCGCGACCGGCCGTCACAGATCACGTTCCCGTGGGCCGGACCGTCGATGTCGACCTCGATCTCGCTGTCGGTCGGGATGACCAGCGACGGCATCACGTCGTCGGCACACATCTCCGTGACGACGAGGCCGCTGACGCTCGGGTGGACGAGGGGGCCGCTCTCGCTCAGGTTGTAGGCCGAACTGCCGGTCGGGGTGGCGACCATGACGCCGTCGGCCTCGGTTTCGGAGTAGTGATTGCCGTCCACCCGCACCTCGACGTGGACCTCGTTGCCGTGGCCCCGTCTGGCCCCCATGACGACCGCCTCGTTCGTCGCCGGCGGGAGTTCCCAGCCCTCCCCGCTGGCCCGGAGTCTGGGGAGGGTCATGACCGAGAGGTCGCCCTCGCGGATGGCCTCGACGGCTTCGGTGATTTTCTCGACGGCCTCCTCCGGCGGGGTGGTGTTCAGGAACCCCACTTGACCGAGGTTGACGCCGAGGATCGGCGTCACGCCGGCGCCACGGGCGGCATAGAGGAGCGTTCCGTCCCCGCCGATGCTCACCACGAGGTCGCAGGTGTCGAGTTCCGGCGTCGGGATACTCGGCACGTCGACTTCCCGTGCCGTCGTCTGGTCCACGAACGGCGTCACGTCACGTTTCGAGAGCGTTCGTGCGATCACTTCCGCCAGCGCCGCGGCCGGCTTGTTGTTCCGCTGAGCGACGATCCCGACTTTCATCAATCGGACCTTGCCGCCCCCCGGACAATAAACTCCCCGTTGGCAACAAGGTTAATCAGTCCAGGCGCTCGAATCCCCAGTCAGAGCCGATGGTACCGGCGTCAGTCCGCACGTCTCCCCCTCACTCGCCAGCGGTCCCAGGTGTCGCGAGTGAGGCGTCCCGCCCCGACGACGCCGGGCGTTCCCGACAAGCACGGGTGATCGCCCCGTGAGCGGCGACGACTGGTTCGAACGGGCGGTCGAGGACGAGGAGGACGACGACGCGGAATCGGACGACTGGACGGCCGACCGGACGGGCGAGGCGGCCGCCGGTGGTGGGGACTGGGACGAGGAGTGGGCCGAGGAGGCTCCCGGGAGCGACAACGGGGAGTTTTCCGACGACGGAGACGGGGGGTCCCCCGACAGCGGGGGGGTGGCGGAACCGACTGGGGAGGTGGCGGAACCGGCCACGAATCAGGACGCCGATTCGCATGACTCGGCCGACGTGGACGAGGGTGACGGCGGCGACGATGGCGGTCTCTTCGACGACGACTTTGCGTCGGCACTCGACGATGTCGATGCACCGGGCGGAATGTCGGGCGGCGGTCCGGGTGGGTCGCCGGGTGGCGGCCCGGGTGCGACGCAGGGCAACGGACCGGGCGGCGACTTCGGCATGGGCGGGTCGACCGGCCAGGGGGACGCCGGCGGCTTCGGCATGGGAGAGGAGTTCGGGGGTGACGACGACTTCGGCGGGGGTGACGATTTCGGAATGGGCGGACTGGGCGGCGGGGCCGATTTCGACGGGAGTGACGACGCCGATTCCGACGTCGACCGGATCGACCTGGGGATCGACGGCCTGGACGCGATGATCCGGGGCGGCGTCCCGGCGCGATCGCTGATGGTGGCCATCGGGTCCGCCGGGACGGGCAAGACCACGTTCGGATTGCAGTTTCTCACGAAGGGGCTGGAGGACGGCGAACGGGCGGTGTTCATCGCCCTCGAGGAGAATCGCGAGAGCATCATCGAGAGCGCGACCGAGAAGGGCATGGCCTTCGACGAGTACGTCGAGCGCGGCGACCTGGCCATCGTCGACATCGACCCCGTCGAGATGGCGAACAGCCTGAAGAACATCCGCAGCGAACTGCCCGGCCTCGTCCAGGACTTCGGTGCTTCGCGCGTCGTGCTGGATTCGGTCTCGCTGCTGGAAATGATGTACGAGGACCGTGCCCGGCGGCGTAACGAGATCTACGATTTCACGCGCAGTCTCAAGGAGGCGGGCGTCTCCACGCTGCTGGTCTCGGAGGCCAGCGACGACAACCCCTACGCCTCGCGATACGGCATCGTCGAGTACCTGACCGACGCCGTGTTCGTCCTCCAGTACGTCCGGCCGTCGGACTTCCGTGAGACGCGACTGGCCGTCGAGATCCAGAAGATCCGCGACGCCAACCACTCCCGGGAGACCAAGCCCTACGAGATCACCGACGAGGGTATCGACGTCTACCGCCAGGCCAACATCTTCTGAACCGCTCCGACCGGCGTCACACGAAAACGACGATCACGAGTCCAGCGACGGCCACCACGCCGAGGATGGCCGCGACCAGTTTCCCCAGTTCTCGCGTGCCCAGGACCCACGCGAGACCGGCCTTGACGGCCGTATTCACGATCGTTGCGATCACGATCCCGACGGTGGCCGTGTGTGGATCGACGGCCCCGTCGGCGGCGAGTTTGCTCAGCGAGAGCGTGATCGCATCGACGTCGGCCAGCCCGGAGACGAACGCCGTCGCGTAGATCCCGGACGTGCCGACCCACTCGTTGGCGTACTCGGAGACCAGCAACACGGCGGCGAAGATCGCACCGAAGATCAGCGCGGGTTGCAGCCGAAACGGATTCTCGAGCGTCTCCGTTTCCACGGCGGATTCCCCGCTCGTCCGCCAGTAGAGGGCGCCCGCCGCGATGGCGCCAACGGCCGTCATCGTCCCGAGCGGGACGGCCACGGCGGGGAGGAGTGCCGGATTGACGACCGCGACCTCGACGAGCGCTCTCGGGAACATTACGATGGCAGCGAGAACCGTCGAGAACGCGCAGATCCGATAGAGAGCGGGGGTATCGGTCGCTTGTTCGGCCATGGAGACCGCGGTTGCGGTCGAGGAGACGAACCCGCCGAGGACGCCCGTCACTGCGAGGCCACGGTGGGGCCCGATGATCCGACTCAGGACGTAGGCGGCGAAGCTCAATCCGGTGACGAACACGACCATGAGCCAGACGAACCGCGGGTTGAGACCGAGGCCATACCCCAGGTCGACCGTGCGATCCGGCAGCAGGGGCAGGACGACCAGCGCCACCAGGACGAACTTGATGGTCGCCTGCCGTTCCTCCACGTCGATCGTCTCGGCGAACTGGTGGACCGGTCCCTTGACCGAGAGGAGGGCCGTGACGACGCCGCCGACCACCACCGCCACGACCGCCCCGCGATCGGAGTGGGTAGTCAACGCACCCAGGAGCACCACGAGGAGGGCGGTGGTCAGGGTCGTGAGGCCGATGTCGCGTTCGATCCATACCTTCCCGGCATAGGCGACGGTGAGCGGGACGGCGATAGCGAATACTGCGACAGGGAGCATCGCCGGGAAGAACGCCTGGACGAGCGCCCCGTAGAGGCCGAACAGCGGGAAGGTCCGACTACCCGCGAAGGTCCCGCCAGACTCGCTCCCCTCCCGTTCCATCCCGATGAGCGCCCCGATGCCGAACGCGAGGAAGAGACGAAGCGCCAGCGAGAGGGGCGGATCGGTGATGGGGTCGACCATTACCCCTAGACGTTGGCGAGCAACAATTGTCAAGTTACCGGGGATACCCGAGTAGCGGAGCGAGCGTTTCGGGCGTTTTCCAGCGGTAATTGGCCGGGTCCCGGCGCGTGAGGGTCCAGCGGCGTCCTTACCGCACCACGGTCACCGGGACCGGCGATCGGCGAACTACCGCTTCGGCGACGCTCCCGAGGAGAATCCGAGAGAGCCCCTTGCGGCCGTGGCTGCCCAGGACGACGTGATCGACGTCGTTCTCCTCGGCGTACGTGACGATGACGCTGGAAGGGCGACCGACCTCGATGGCGGTTTCGATCTCGACGCCGTACGTCTCTGCGATGGCCCGTGCGTCGTCCAGTTCGGTCGCGGCGTCCTCGCGGGCGCGCTCGAACCAGGCTTCCGGGGAGGCGGGAAACCCGTCGATCCCGCTCCCCTCGCCCATCGAGGGGTTGATGACGGTCAGCACAGCGATTCCGGATTCAGGATAGGACTCCAGTGCGTGTTCGAGGGCGGCGACGGCAGGGTCGGACCCGTCGTACGCGACGAGAACTGTGCTATTCTCTCGCACATGTGGACCAAGGACCCGGTCGGGTTTAGTTTCCCCGGCGATGCGGACCGAGGAGCCGAGTCGCGCTCATTCCCGGCCGTGCCGGGTGACACATCGCGGGAGGCCGAGACACTCCACCGGTTCGGAGTTGTCCGGCGAGTAGATCACCATCTGGCCTTTCTCCATGTAGGGCACCTTGTCCTCCAGGTGCGAGGGGATGTTGACGCTCTTGATGGCGTCCTCGTCGCCGAGGTTGAGCACGAGGCGGGTGTTCACCTGCTTGAACACCGGTTCCGCGACGTCCTGGGGGTCCTGCGTGACGAGGAACAGGCCCAGGCGCTCCTTGCGGCCCTGTTTGGCGGCGTCGGCGAACTTGCCGATGACCTTCCGGGCCTGGACGCTCTCGGCGTCCGTGAGGAACGTGTGGGCCTCGTCGAGGCCGAGGATCAGGGGCGTCTCCTCGATGCGCTCGAAGTCGGGGTCGTTCGAGAGTTTCTGGTCGACCAGCAGGCTGGCCAGCGCGAGCACGACCGTCTCGGTCGCCCGGGAATCGCTGACGTGGTAGGTCGGGACGGTCGTCAGGCCGCCCGGGCGCACGAAGTCGTTCACGAGGTCGGTGATCGGGCGGGCACCCTGATCGAAGACGTGGCCGAACCCCCGCACGCGCCGGCGGATCGCGTCGAAGGTGGCCTCGTGGACCTGCCCGCTCTCGTCGAGTTCCTCCTTCAGCGCGGGGTCGTCGACGAACGTCTGGAACTGGTCGTACGTGCCGGCGTCGCCGTGCCGGTCGAAAAAGCGCGGGAGGAGGACGTTGACGAACGCGCCGTACTGGTTGTCGTTGAGACCACTGCCGGCCACGAGCCAGGGGTTCTCCCGGACCATCGAGAACGGGAGGGTGAACTCGACCTGCTCGGCGCGGTGGTGGTCGGCGGCGTAGGTCGCCGATCCCACCTTCGGGACGAACACCTTCGTGTCGTCGTACCCGCCGTGTTCGATCCCCTCGCGCTCCAGCCGGCGGGCGTACTCGTCGTCGATGGCCGGGTTGTCGTCGTGCATCTGGGCGTACTCGTCCTGGGGATCGAACTGGACGACCGCGAGTTCGGGCGTGCGCCCGTCGCCCATCTCGTAGGTCCGCCCGAGGTACTGGCGGAGGACGTTCTTCGCGGCGTGGGTCTTCCCGGACCCCGTCCCGCCGGCCACGAGCGTGTGCCGGAAGGCGAGGGGGTCGCCGTCCTCGTAGTCGTCCTTCAACCGATAATCGATCGTCGGCGGTTCGGCCGCGGTACGGACCTTCTCGCCGCCGACCGAGAGGTGACCCAGGAAGACGCCGTCCTCGGGAATCTTGAGGCCGGTCTTGATCTCGGCCTCGTCTGTCGCCTCCCGCACCGTCGTCTCGGGTTTCGGAACGCGGTCGGGCATCCGGCGGGTGAGACCCTCCTCGTCGTCCGCGCCGAAAACGACGGCCATCGGTTCGAGTTCGGCGAGGAACTTGTAGTCGGCCTCGTCGACCGTTTCCCGGCGCATCGCCCGCCGGGCGTGGATCTCGGTGGCGTCGTCGGAGTGGAACTCCTGGGCGTACTCCAGCCCAGTCACCCGGCAGAACAGGCGCTCGCCGTCGGGATAGGGGACGATCAGGTACCGCCCGATCCGCACCTGCGGGCGGTTGTCGGCGGTGACGTAGGCGATCAGCGACGTCTCGCCCTCCTCTTCGCTGATGCGCAGGCCTTCCGAGACGGCGATCGTGCCGACGCCGTGGTCGCTGCCCACTGGCGTCACGTCGTAGGTCTCGAAGTCGTCCTCGGCGGTGTCGGTGGCGGGTTCGTGATCGGCGGCAGCGGGTTCGTCGGCCGCCTCGACGGCCGTCTCGCCGTCCGACTCGCCGGAACCCGACCCCTCCGACTCGTGGTCCTCGAAGTCTCCCAGATCGACCATGTGCCCGATAACCGCGTCGGCCGTGAAACGCGTTTCCCCTGGGAGTCACGTGCACTGCCGACGCCGAGTGGCTCCGACGCGTCCGATATCGTCCGGTCGAGTTGCTCACAAGTATTGGGTCGTCGGGTGATGGGAGGTGACCACGACCCGAAATCGGGGCGACTGCCTTCAGCGGGTCCCGGTCATCAAAGCGTCAGCAACGTCCCGGCGAACAGACAACACATGACGACGGTCAGGTAAAACGTCCCTCCGAAATCGCGATGTACCGCCTGGTACACCGCCGTCAGAGCGAGGACGAGCGCACCAGTTCCGAGCAGT
>DATFIX010000325.1:0-4778 GCA_035269625.1 Natrialbaceae archaeon | reverse complement strand
ATTCGATCGCTTCGACGACCACGGCCATGCCAATTTCGGCTCGCACGAGGGCCGCCACACCCGATGTGTCGTCGGCGCCTCTCCGTCGGGCGATCGGGATGGGCTCAGTCCTCGTCCTCGAGAACGTCGTCCATCAGGGTGTCGAGGGAGAAGTCGTTCAGCGGGTGGGGCTCGTCCTTGATCGTGGAGATGACGAACATCGAACTGGTTCGCTGGACCTCGTCGATCCGCTCGTACTGGTTGATGAGTTCCTCGACCATGCCCCGACCGGGGAGGTGCGCGATGACGATGAAGTCGACGTCACCCATCGTGAAGTAGACCTGGTTGACGCCCTCGATGTCGCCGAGTTGCGAGCCAACCCTGTCGTGATAGCCCTCTTCGTATTCGGCGGTGACCTCCGAGATGACGGTCAGTTCCAGCCCCAGGGCCTCCAGGTCGACGTCGTAGAGGTCGTTGGAGACGATTCCGCGTTCCCGGAGCCGGTTGATCCGGTAGTGAACGGTCGACTTGGGAATGCCTGTCTCCTCCTCGATGGCCTCGCTCTTCCCGGTTCCCAGCTTTGCGATGGCTTTCAGGATTTTCGCGTCTTTTTCGTCCATTGCCGAAGACTCCGTTGCTTGCGCAAGGTCCCGCGGATACTTGTGGGTTTGGAAAATATCCAACCCGCCTGGAGGCAGGGGGAACTCCTCCGTTCGGATCGGGGTGCTGCGACAGGGGACGAGGACTACGGCTAACCACGCGACTGACGGGGGATCACCGCCACACGAACCTACTTGCTCCCGGGCGTTCCGCTTTCACCATGGCCAGCATCTCCGAGGACGACCTCGAGGCACTCGTCGCGGCCCGGGGCGCGCCGAGCAACGAGTACGCCGTCGCGGACGTCTTCGCCGACCGGATCGAACCCCACGTGGACGCCATCGAACGGGACGAGCAGGGCAACGTGATCGCCACGAGCGAGGGGAGTGGCGACGGCCCCGAGGTCATGCTCGCGGCCCACACCGACGAACTGGCGCTGCTCGTTGACGGGATTTCCGAGGATGGCTTCCTCGAATACACGAAACTCGGCGGGCACTACAAGGGGAACTTCCCCGGCCAGCGCGTCGTGGTCGGCCCGGACGAGGTCCTGGGCGTGATCGGCCCGAAGTGTCGACACTACCTCGAGGAGAAGGACACCGGGGAAGTGGACGAGGCGTCCCTCCGGATCGACGTCGGCGCGACCTCGCGCGAGGAGGTGGCGGCGCTGAACATCCAGCCGGGCGACTTCGCCACCTGGGACCGGGAGTACGACCACCTCGCGAACGGCCGGATCACCGGCCGGGCACTGGACGACCGCATCGCGCTCGCCGCCCTGATCGCCGTCGCACGGGAAGCCGACGCCGAAACGACCGTCCACTACGCAGCGACGGTCCAGGAGGAGGTCGGGATCCGCGGCGCGCGGATGGCGGGCTTTTCGGTGGATCCGGACGTGGCGGTGGCCCTGGAGATATTCCCGGCGGACGACTACCCCGCCGCCGACGTCGAGTCGCCGGACGTCACGCTCGGCGAGGGGCCGGTCGTCGAGTTCGCCGACGGGACCTCGGAGTACCTGTTCGGCGGCGTCCTCGTGGACCGCCAGACCTTCGCCTGGCTGACCGACGCGGCGGCCGAGGCCGGGATCGACCTCCAGCACGCCGTCATGGTCGGCGGGACGACCGACGCGACCGAGTTCCAGCAGGTCCGCGGCGGCCGCCACGCCGGCGCGATCGCCGTGCCCTGTCGCTACGCTCACTCCCCGGTGGAGACGCTGGACATGAGCGACGCCGAGGAGATGGTCGAGGTCCTCGTGGCCGCGCTCTCGCGCTCGTTCCCCGATCGGAGCGAGATCCGGCGGTGAGGAGTCGACAGGGACCGGCGTCGAACGTCCCATCCACGAAACCGGCGTACGGGCCGGATGGAGCCATCAAATGCCACGATATACCACGCTAATTTCTACCATGATTCGAGAATTGCCGGAAGAATCAAGAGGCGTTTATAAAGACAGGTGTTACCATTTCTCAAGAGCTGGGAAAGCCGTCCCGGTATCGTGAGCAACCCCCACCAGTCACGACCCTTTACCTGATTCGCCCACGTAGTGCCGTTTCGACGCCGAATGACCGACGCCGCGGACTGGCAATGCGCGGACTGCGGGACGCTCGTCGACCCCGAGACTCGCAAGTGCGGGAACTGCGGCGGGATCAACTTCTATCCACTCGCCGACGAGGTCCCTGGAGCGGACCGGGGCGACGAGACCGTCGAGATCGACGTGGAACGGGCACTCGAACGGCTGTCGGACGAGGATAACCGAGGCTGAACACCCACCGAACCCATGCCGCACAACTACCTCGTCACCGGGCCGCCACGAAGCGGGAAAACGACGGTCGTCCAGACGCTCGTGGATCGACTCGAACCCCGGGGGTACCGGGCTGGCGGGGTCGTTTGCCCGGAGATCCGCGAGGACGGCGAGCGCGTCGGGTTCGAAATCGTCGACGTTGCCGCCGGCGACTCGCGAGTGCTGGCTCACGTCGACCAGCCGGAGGGCCCGAGCGTCGGCAAATACAGGGTGAACGTCCCGAACGTGGACGCCATTTGCCGAACGGCCTTCTCCCGTGCGCCGGACTCGGCCGATTTCCTCGTCGTCGACGAAATCGCCCCGATGGAGGTCCACAGCGACGAGTTCGTCCGGAGCGTTCGTCGGGCGCTCGACGGCGACGTCCCCCTCGTCGCGGCCGTCCACTACCGCTCGACGGCGGGATTCATCGGCGAGGTCAAGGACCGCGACGACGTCGGGATCTTCGAGGTGACCGAGGCGACGCGCGACCGGTTGCCCGAGCGAATCGAAGCGCGAATCCTGGCAGTCCTCGACACGTAGCCCGTTGAGGACCCGCCTCGAGACCATCGAACTGACACGAAGAACTAACTCCGTCCATGGCCATTTTCCCTCTGAGAAATCGTGACAATGACGGGGGAGTACCGGATCGATGACGTCTGAGGCGGTGGTTCGTGTGGCCGTCGTCGTGGGGGCGTCGTCGGAAGTAGACGGGACGCTGGCCCGGATCGACGACGAGTTCGACGCCGACCGAGTCGCCCTGACGGTCGTTTGTCCGGGCGCCTCGGTTTCGAATCGGGTCCACGTCGCGCTGGCCGAACGAAAACTTGTCGCGAGCGTCCGCGTTCTCGAGCGGTTCTCTCCGCACCGGATCGCGGAGACCATCGCGGCCGCCGGAGTCGATCTGGCGTACGTCGATTCGAGAGTGCCGTTTCCGGTGTCGACGCTTCGATCGCGACTCGCGGCCATCCCGATCGAGGTGCGTTCGGGCGGACGGCCGACGCCAGGCGAGGGAGGGTCGGCCACTCCGGACCGGCGGCCGCGACGGCGACGCCTCCGGCGACCGACCGGTTGGGGCCAGCGCGCGACGCTCTTCGCCCTCGCGTTCGGGTTCTATCTCCTTTTGGGCGAGGTGACCGCGTACGACCTCGTCACCGGGCCCGTCAGCGCCGCCGTCGTCGTCCTCTTGCTCTCGCGGATCACGTTCACCGAGTCGCTGACGGTCCGGCGAACGCTTCCCCGCGTCGCCCGGGCGGTCGCGTTCGTTCCGTACCTCCTCTGGAAAATCCTCCGGGCGAACCTCGCGCTGGCGGTCGTCCTGCTCGATCCGCGACTCCCGATCGACCCGTCCGTCGAGGAGATCGACGCCGAGGCCGAGTCGGACCTCGAACGGGCCGTGCTCGCCAACAGCATCACGCTGACGCCGGGAACGCTCACGGTGGACGTTCGCGATTCCACGCTCGTGGTCCACGCGCTCACCGACGCGTCCCGGGAGGGCCTGCGGGACGGCACCCTCCAGCGGGCGGTGCGGTTCGTCTTCGGTGGCGGAGGTACGGACTCCGGAATGGGGGCCGACGAATGACCGCGGAGGCGCACGAATGACCGGCGTGGAGAGCCCACTCGTCGAAGCCGCGATGCTCGGTGCGGCGGTCGCGGTCGTCGGCCTGGCCGTCATCGCGTTCTACAGGGTGGTTCGCGGCCCCACGCTCCCCGACCGGGTGGTCGCCGTGAACGGGATCGGGACGGCGACGGTCGTCGTTCTCGTCCTGCTCGCCGTCGGCCTGGACGAGGGCGGGTTGCTCGACGTCGCGCTCGTGTACGCCCTGCTGAACTTCCTGCTCTCGCTCGGTCTCGCGAAGTTCGCCATCGATCGCGGAGGGATACTGTGACACCGAAACGGGAGGGGGTTCCATGACACCGACCGAAATCGCGGTGGTGCTGTGCGCCTTCGTGACGGTCTTCGCCTTCGGACTGGCGACGCTCGGCCTCTTCCGACTGCCGGACTTCTACGCGCGGTCCCACGCCGTCTCGAAGGCCGACACGCTCGGGACGCTGTCGGCCGTCGCCGGCGCGATTCTCGCCCTCGGGTTCGGGCGGGGGACGATCAAACTGCTCGTCCTGCTGATGTTCGTCCTCGTGACGACGCCGACCGCCACCCACGCCATCGTCCGCGCCGCGGCGGTGGACGGATACGAACCGCGGACGTCGACGGCAGGAGATGGCGAGCCGACGGCGAAAGACGACGGGTCGACGACCGACCCGGTGAGGGAGGGCGAACGGTGACGGATCCCCTTCCCCTCCTGCTCCTCGTCCTCCTGCTCGTGACGGCGACGGCGGTCGTCCTGTTCCGGGACCTCCTGGCGGCAGTCGTGGCCTTCGGCGTCTACAGTCTCGGGATGGCGATGCTCTGGGCGGTCTTCCGGGCGCCCGACGT
>DATFIX010000324.1:0-12755 GCA_035269625.1 Natrialbaceae archaeon | reverse complement strand
CTCGCGGACGGTGGCGAGGTCGTCAGAGAGCGACGGGCCGGCCCCGGCAATCGCGACGGTCGCGCCGTCGACGGACGACAGGCGGTCGAGGTCGAACGGTTCGGCCAGGGCGGCGAGGACGTCCCTGGCGCGTTCGTCCGCGGCCCGATCGTATCCGAAATCGGCGAGGATCGCCTCGTAGACGGGTTCCCACTCGTTGAACTCCATCATTCGATCACTCGGGAGACCGCGGTTGCGATCGTCCGGAAGGCGTCGCTATCGTCCGGCAACCCGTCGACGAACCGATCGAGACCGGTCTCGCATCCGAGCACAAGCACGGCGTCGGTGCCGTCGGCGACGGTAACGCCGACGTCCCCGGCGACGGTGGCCAGGCGCTCGATCGCCACCGGATCGAGCCCGTCGATTTCGATGGCGTGCGAAGCGCCGTCACCCGCGTACTCCACGCTCGCCCCGATACGGTCGAGGTGACGGTCGACCTCCCGTCGCGTTCCAGCGCCGAGTTCCCGGACGGCCACCGGCCCTTCAATCCTCATCCGATCCCTCTCGAACGCCCGCCCGATTCGGGCGGCATCGCGGGTGGCGGCCACGTCGTGAGTTCGGATCACGTCGGCCCCGCGTTCGACCGCCATCGCCGTCGCGCCCAGGCTGACCGGCAACGCCGCGTCCGTCGAGCGATCGACGTACTTCCGGAGGAAGTTCTTCCGGTTGATCGAGACGAGGATCGGCCGATCGAGCGCGCGGAACTCCCCGAGGCGACGGAACGTCTCGCGGTCGTCCTCGAGGGTCTTGTCCTCGCTCCAGCCGCCGAAGGCCGGGTCCACGATCGTCTTCTCGGTGAAGCCGCCGTCCTCGAGGGCCGCGTAGACCTGATCGACGTAGGTCGCGCGTTCGGCCCACGCTGCCGAGCGACGGCTGGCCCAGTCCACGTCGTCGACGGCACCCGGTCGGTCCAGGTCGGGCGGCGAGGCCATCTTCACGACCGCGGCGTCGTGGTCGGCACAGACGTCGGGCATTTCGGGATCGGCGAAGCCACAGACGTCGTTGACCACGTCGAACCCCCGGGAGAGGGCCTCGTCGGCGACCTCGTGATACCGCGTCTCGATGGAGAAGACGGCGTCCCCGCTCACGCTCTCGATCGTTTCGATGGCGACGTCGAGGCGGTCGAGTTCTTCCTCGGGTCCGAGGACGTCCAGGCGTTTGTTGGCGGATTCGAGGCCGACGTCGACGACGTCGGCACCCTCGTCGATCAGTTCCTCGTCGACGAAGGCCGCGGCCTCGCCGGGATCGGCGAAGACGCTGGGGTCGTAGGGCGACTCCTCGCTCACGTTGAGCACGCCCATTATCCGGGGCGGGTGATCGGGGCCGATTGACAGCCCGGCGGCGTCGACCGTTCGCATACCCTATCGGGCGACCCCCAGACGTAAAAACGAATTGCCAAATCGACTGCAGGGCGGAGCCGAGAAACGGCCGGAGGCACGCCCCTTATGTTCCCCCACCCGTAACGGGGGCGCATGAGCAAGGTGAGCATCGGACTCCGGGGGTGGCGCTTCGACGAGGACGAGGTGTTCACCGACGAGGGCGAACTCAAGCCCTTCGACGAGATGCCGCCGGAGCCCCGCACCCGTATCATTCGCCTCCACCGCCTGGTCGAGGCCCCCTGCGACGCCTGCTGGCTGATACACGGCGACGCCGAGGTCCACAAGTGCAACGTGGCATCGACGGTGTACGGCGAACCGTTCTCGGAGGTCGTTCTCTGTGCCGAGCACGAGCACGACTTCCTGTACTGGTACCGGGAGGAAGGGGGCCGTGAGTACCGCGGCGAGGAGGACTTCGAGGACGCCTTCCACGAGTGGTTCGCGGACGGCAACCGCGCCCCGGAGGGGTACGGGACCATCGAACACGTCGACACCGACCCGGAGGACGTCCCGGTGCCCCCGACCGACGGTGACGCCGGGACCTGCGGCGTCGGCGGCGCGTGCGGGGCCGACCTCGACGACGAGGCGGCCGACGGGACCGCTGACGACGACCCGGACATCTCCCTCGAGTTCTCCCCATGACGGTCCCGGCCGTCGCCGTCGTGGACGCCCAGACCCCCGGCAACGTCGGAACTATCGCCCGTGCGATGAAGAACTTCGGCTTCGAGGACCTCCTCCTGGTCGATCCGCCCGAGGACGTCCACGACCCCGAGGGCGTTGCGTATGGGTTCGCCGGGCACGCCCGCGAGGACGTCCTGCCCGACGCCGAGGTCGTCGAGTTCGACCACCTCGTCGAGAACTACTACACCATCGGAATGACCGCGACGACGAACGAGGACTCGCGGCGGCACGTCCGCTTTCCCTTCTCGACGCCGACCGAGATCCGTGACGACCTCGCGAGCGTCGAGACGGACGCCGTCATCGTGTTCGGCCGCGAGGACGTCGGTCTGACGAACGAGGAACTCGCGCGACTGGACGCGATCGGTGCGATCCCCGCCAACGCCGAGTACCCCGTCCTGAACCTTGGCCAGGCGGCGACGATCACCCTCTACGAACTTCGCGGACTCGCCATGGACGAGACCCAACTCCCGGACGTCGAGGGGGAGCGCGCCGGCGAGGCCCAGATCGAGCGCCTCTACGACCAGTGGGACCTGCTGCTCGACGCGGTGAACCACCCCGAGGAGAAACGCGCCAAGACGATGCGGATGTTCCGACGGATCTTCGGCCGGGCGCACCCCACCGAACGCGAGGTCATCACGATGCTGGGGATTCTCCGCCGGGCGCAGGAGTTTGCCGGCGAGGAACGACCCGCCGAGGCCGAGAAGCGCTGAGAGTGCTGGAATAAGCGGGCCCGACGTAAGACTCCACAACCGAGATCTTCTCCGTTTGTTATCAGAACCTGTGTGATGAACTCAAAGCGCGTATGCATCACGATTCGATGAGAGTTGGATCTGCACACAAAGCACTTCAGGAACGAATGGCAATTTCCAAGCATGTGCCCACAATGGCGGTGTATTTGATGGCTCTGCATCGTCTCCTTCGGCGTCGATCAGTGAAAGGGGGCGTTCGAGCAGTGCTGGGATCGACTGTGGAGGGTGATCGATGACCAGCGAGCGTGAGCCAGGACTCTCCCGACGGCAGTACTTGCAGGCGGCCGGCGTCGGGGTCGTTTCACTGGCTGGCATCGGGACCGCACAGGCGGCCGGTGGCGACGAAATCTGGCGCTTCGAAACCGGCCATTGGGTCTTCTCGTCGCCGACGGTAGTAGATGGGACCGTCTTCGTCGGGAGCATCGACTACAACGTGTACGCGGTGGATGCGGCCGATGGCACCGAACTGTGGCGGCGCAATTTACCCAGCAATACGAGCGGTGCGCCGACAGTGGTAGATAGGACGGTCTTCGTCGGGAGTGGAGGTTTCGACAACAACGTGTACGCGCTGGATGCGGCCGACGGCACCGAACTGTGGCGCTTCGAAAACGGCGGTAATCTCACGTCGTCGCCGACGGTGGTGGATGGGACCGTCTTCGTCGGGAGTGACGACAACAACCTGTACGCGCTGGATGCAGGCGCTGGCACCGAACAGTGGCGGTTCCAAACCGGCGATAAGGTCTCCTCGTCGGCGACGGTGGTGGATGGGACCGTCTTCATCGGGAGTCACGACAACAACCTGTACGCGCTGGATGCGGGCGATGGCACCGAACAGTGGACTTTCCAGACCGGCAGTGGCGTCTCCTCGTCGCCGACGGTGGTCGATGGAACCGTCTTCGTTGGGAGTGGGGACGGCAACGTGTACGCGTTGGACGCGGGTGACGGCACCGAACTTTGGTGCTTCGAAACCGGCGATTACGTCAACTCGTCGCCAACGGTGGTGAATGGGACCGTCTTCATCGGGAGTCACGACACCACCGTGTACGCGTTGGATGCGGCCGATGGCACCGAACTGTGGCGCTTCGAAACCGGCAATGCCGTCAACTCGTCGCCGACGGTGGTGGATGGAACCGTCTTCGTCGGAAGTGGGGACAACAACCTGTACGCGGTGGATGCGGGCGATGGCACCGAACAGTGGACTTTCCAGACCGGCAGTGGCCTCGCCTCGTCGCCGACGGTGGTAGATGGGACGGTCTTCGTCGGGAGTATGGACCAAAACCTGTACGCGGTGGATGCAGGTGTTTCGGGGTCGAGTGAAGGCTCACGCGTGATGCTCGGAACGCTGGGGCATCATGGCGACTGGCGCTACGCAGACCAAACTATCGATAGACAGACCACGGCGGAACCTACCACGACCGAACCACCCACGACCGCCCCCACCACGCCTGAACCACCCACGACCGAGCCCACGACAACGGGATCGGTAACGACCACGGATTCGTCTGATTCTGGCTTACAGGAAACCCTGGGGGAAACCAGCGCCAACGACGGCTCAAGTGGGCTCCCGGGATTTGGAATCGCGCCTGGCATCGTTGGGGTCGGGATAGGGCTCGGCCTCAAACAGTACCTGGAAGACGACGGCGAGGAGTGATCAGCCGTTGGAAGCCCCGCCACGACGAGGGGCCGTCATTGGAGGCGGCCAGCTCACCCCACTGCTATCTTATCACGGATGCTTCTTGAAGATGCCTACCGAAAACCTGTGGATTTTCAACACGTAGCTATCGGTGATGTGGTTCGCTTGACTCGCCGGAACGCCCTCAGGTCAGCGGGTGGGAGCCTCCTCGGTGCACTGTCCGGTTGTAGTGCACTTAGCCAGGGATCGGCCGGTGAGCCAGATCTGAACTCCATCAGGGTATCGAACTTCGATCCGACAGACCGAACCACCCACGTCCTCATGCTCGATGGAGGTGACCCCGTGTATGCGGCATCCCGGAACGTTCCGCCCCCAGAATACGAGGGAACCGCCGGTGGTGCCGAGTTCGATGACTCTCCCACCCACGTTGGGGATCACGTCCTCTACGCCTGGCGGGACTCACAACCCACCACGGAATGGCTCGATTTCGATTTTCGGGAATACGATGGCGTCTGCATCGGACTGCTGATCCGGATCGGCCACAGATCTGCCGAGTCTGCAACAGGGGAAACCACACTACTGAAGACCACCGAGGCAGCCGGGTGTCCGAACCAGACCAGTGAGGACGCTGGATAATCTTACTCTAGAACCCCTTGGTCACAGTGGTTCGATATTGAGGCATAGAACCTCTACATTCATCAGCGACTCAGAAACGTATCGGTGAATCGAGGGAGCCCAATTAGCAGATGCCATTTTTTACGTGACGAGTGCGGGCCTCCGAAAATTACAATCACCAAGCCGCTGGGACAGGTTCAAAAATTTGAGTTCCCCAAGATTATTTGAGTCTTCGTCAGTTAGCCTACGATAATGAGCGAACCGGATCCCGACGCTTGGAAAGAGAAGGCGACGGGGAGGGAACGGGTTCGGATGGTCGTCGAGGTGCTCGACGAGCCGGCAACGGTTTCAGCGATCGCGGATGAGGCGGACGTCGCCTGGGAGACGGCCGACAGCGAACTGGACCGGATGATGGCGGAGAATCTGCTCAGCGAATACGAGGACGACGGACGAACGAAGTACGGCCCGAACCACGTCCGGCAATTCCTCGATCAGGTGCTCGACCTAATCGAAGAGAACGGCCGAGACGAACTGGAAAGACAGCTCGTAGCGCACCAAGAACGGCTGGAAACGCTCCAGGAGGAATACGATGCGGAAAGTGTCGATGAATATCGAGAGCGCCTCACCGAAGCGGATCGGACGGCAGCCGAGATGCGGGAGATCCGGAACATCGCCTCGACGTGGGAAGCCCTGGAAACGGAAATCCGACTTACGAAGCATGCGCTGCATTTCTACGAGGACGTTTCTCGCCTGTCCAGCGCCGGCGACGACCGGAACAGTTTGACAGCCTAACCATGGTCGTCTTTCTTGCAGGGCGAGGGACTATCCAGACCAGGGAACTCCACAGGCGAATCAAGAACCGCTTCCAGTCGGCCACCGATTTCGGCACGGTACAGCTCCGGGTCACCGGTCCTCGCGAGCACGGAGGGTATCGAGTGGCCGCAGAAACAAACCCGCAACGATTCCTCGGCGATGACTCGTACCAGGTAGCCACAGCCCGAATCGAGGTGGGATTCGAACTCGCGGGGCAGACAGAGGCCGACCGCTACTGGTTCAACTGGATCGAACCGGATCGTAATTTCCTGCTGGGCTGGCACCAGGACAGTGATCACCCCGACCTGGGTCCAATCCATATTCAGGTAAACCAGAACGAGACCACCATCGAACGTGAATCAGCGACGTTCATGGATAAACACCCGATGGCAGTTCTCGAGGCTCGACTCGATCAACTACCGGCTGCCCTGGACAGCGTTCAATGGGACGGTGGCACCCTAACGGGAATCGAACGATAATCGATCCGCCGATCGGTTTTCAGCCCCGCGACTGGATTTCCTCGCGCAGGATCTCGCTCACGAGGTCGCCGCTGGCCTTGCCGCGGAGTTCGCCCATGAACCCGGAACACGCGGCCACGTTGAGCGTCCAGGAGTTGGAATGGACGTATAGCGCGTACTCATCACTCCCGCCAAGCTAGTGTGGGCGCACACTATCATTTATGAATGGTGGCCTCGTAGTCTCGGATATGAGTAGTGAGAGCGTCGATTCCGAGAGCAAGGTTTCGGGGAATCAAGCGAACATTCCCGCCCACATCCGCCGGGAACTCGACATCGACGACGGCGACAAGCTCCGCTGGCGCATCGAGGACGACGGCACGCTCCGGGTCAAGGTCGTCCAACAGCGCAGCGGGACGTTCAGCGATTTCGACGGCTACGACGGCGATCTGGCGACGGAAGTCGAGACCGAACACGACACGTGGGGCGTCGACGTCGAATAGATGCCGCGTGCACTCGTCGATACGACTGTTCTCTTCGCGGCGGCGTACCGTCGTGACAAGGCACATGACGATGCGCTCCCTATCCTCAGGGGAATCGACACCGCTGAACTCCCGGAAGCGGTGGTTCTCGATTACGTACTCGCAGAGACGCTCAATGGGTTGACGACGCACGCGAGTCACGACGCCGCCGTCGACTTTCTCGACCGGGTGGAAGAGAATGCGCGATTCCACATCGACTCCATGACAGGAGACGAGTTTGCCACGGCAAAAGCGCTCTTCCGCCAGCACGAGTGCTTCTCGTTCGTCGATGCCTGCATCGTCGCGTACATGCAGGCGGAAGGGCTCGGGTATCTCTACGCGTTCGATGACGATTTCGACGCTGCCGAGGACGTTTACCGTCTCGACGTCGCAACGAACCCATATCAACCAGAGTGACCGATCCACGCTCCAACGGCGATCGACCGATAATCGACCCGCCGATCGCCGTCAGGATCGCGACTGAATCTCCTCGCGCAGGATCTCGCTCACGAGGTCGCCGCTGGCCTTGCCGCGGTGTTCGCCCATGCACTCGCCCATGAGCCCGGAGAACGCGGCCATCCCTTCTTCATCGACCTGGTCGGCATTGCGCTCGACGACCCGGACCACGGCCTCGCGGACCTCGCTCTCGTCCACGCCACCGAGGCCGGCCTCCTCGGCAGCGGTTTCTGCGTCCAGGTCGGGGTTCTCGGCGAGTTCGGTCAGGAGGTCCGGCACGCCTTCCTGGGGCACCTCGCCGTCCTCGACGAGGTGGAGCGTCTCGGCAAGGTGCCCGTCGGTCAGGTGCTCGACGGGCACGTCGTCGCGCCGGAGTTCGGTGACGGTGCTCTCGATCGTTCCCGCGGCCAGCGTCGGATCGACGCCCTCGTCGACCACGCGCTCGAACAGGGGCATGCGCTCGCCGTAGGCGACCTGCTCGGCGAGGCCCGCGTCGAGGCCGTACTCGTCCTGGTAGCGCTTGACCTTCTCGTTGAGCAACTCGGGCGTCTCGACGTCGCTCGGGTCGAGTTCGACCGGCGGGACGTCCGTCTCGGGGTACATCCGCGCCGCACCGGGGAGGGGCCGGAGGTAGCGCGTCGTCGCGTCCTCGTTCGCCCCGCGGGTTTCCTCCGGCACGCCCTCGATGGCGACCGCGGCACGCTCCGCGGCGGCCTCGATCGCTCCCTCTGCGACGTCGGCGTCAGCGGCCACGATGGCGACCGCGTCCTCCGCGCCGGCACCCACCGCGTCCGCCAGCGCCTCGACCTCTTCCTCGGTAACGCCGTAGGCCGGGAGTTCGTCGGTGTGGAAGATGCCGCCCGCGCCGTGGCGCTTGGCGTGATCGGACAGTTCGGTCCCGAGGCGGCGGTCGGGCAGGATCTCATGGCCGACCAGGCCGTCGAACCCGTACAGCGGGACGGCCATGACTTCCCCGCCGTCCGAGAGCGCACCCCGGATCACGCCGCTGTCGGTGTCCTCGAAGACGTCGGAGACGTCCTGCACGTCGCCGACCGAGGCGTCCCGATCCTGCAGTTCCTCGGCGATCTCCAGTAGTTCGACCTGGCGACCGACCTCGTTGCGGACGATGTCGTCGATGTCGTCGAGGCTCTGGACGCCCTTGGCCTCCACGCGGGCACCCTCCTCGATCGAGACGTTGACGTCCTGCCGGATCGTTCCCAGTCCGCGCTTGACCTTGCCCGTCGATCGCAGGAGCATGCCGATGCGCTCGGCCGCCTCGCGGGCCTGTTCGGGCGATCCGACGTCGGGCTTCGTCCCGATTTCGACCAGCGGGATGCCGAGACGGCTGAGGTTGTACCGGACGCCTTTCTCGGTCTCTTCGACGCGCTGGGCGCTCTCCTCTTCGAGCATCAGGTCCGACACCCGGACCGGACCCTCGTCGGTCTCGATCTCGCCGTCCGTCGCCATCAGCGCCGTCCGCTGGAACCCGCCGGTGTTCGACCCGTCGACGACGATCTTGCGCATGACGTGCGCCCGATCGACGACGGCCATGTCGAGCAACTGGGCGACCTCCAGGGCGACCTCCTGGGCCTCGCTGTCGAGGCGATGGGGCGGTTCGTCGTCCTCCTCGACGAGGCAAGTGCTGTCGAACGCCAGGTACTCGAACTCGCGGTCGATCTGGCTCTCCTCGGCCGCGGCCTCGTCGATCTCGCCCAGTTCGCTCTTGGTCGGGTGCAGGTACCGCGTCACCGTCCGCGTGGCCTCGCCGGGGTCCCGGAGTCGCGTCGGACACCCGCAGAACAGTTTCGTCTCGGTGTCCAGTTGCTGGTGGATCTCCAGTCCCGCGACGAGTCCCAGCGACTCGTAGTCGTAGTCGGTCATTGGCGTGTGCTCGGAGTGCGGAGGGTAAAAAACCGTCCAGTTCGGTCGCTAGTTCCCGCTCCCGACCCTGGCCTGCCGGACGACGTTGAGCAGCCGCTGGGTCGACCACGCCCCGGCGATCCAGTTGCGCACCCACCGACGCTCGATGCCGTACACCGCGTCCTGTGCCGGCACCGTCGAACCGGTTCCGACGTCGTACGGATTCTCCACGTGAGCGATGAGACGCGTGCCCTCGATCGACTCGGATCCAGTCGCGGTCGTTGCCGGGACGGTCGTCGGAGTCGAGTCGGCGGAGGTCGTCCCGTCCGGACCGTCTCCGGTCCCACCCGTCGATGTCCGACTCCATTCCAGATTCGGCCCGTCGCTCGCGACGTACCGGGCGAACGATTTGATCACGTGACCCATCTCGTTGAGGTGCCACCGCCAGCGATCGGAACCGGACTGGGACGTCGCGTTCGACTCGTATCGGACGTCGATGACGTCGCCTTCCAATGTGAACGACGTCACGTCGATCGTGTACTCGGTTCGGGGATCGTCCTCGAGCAACCACCGCAGTTCGCCGGGACTGGCCTCGCCGTCGTCGTTGGGTTCTCGTTTCTCGATCGTGGTCGTTCCGTCGGAATCGGTGAAGCGTCCATCCGAAAAAATCGCGACGCCTGCCACACCGCCGACGACGGCCCCGGCACCGCCGACGACGACGTGGCGCCTGCCCAGCGACCGCTCGTCGGTCCCACCGTCGTCCGTGTCAGTCATACCTGCGAGTACCGAGGCCCGCCGTTTAAGGCTGCGGGCCAACCCGGTCGTCCGCCCCCGACCCCTCCCCGATCGAATCGCCCGAAGGGCTGCCGCCTCGCCGTTTCAGCAACTCCCTCGTCAGCACCGATCGTAGCCGATCGGCGTCGTCGGCGTCCACGTCGATCGCGACGGCGTCGCCCCCGCGGAGGCTCGACGTGCTCGCGGTGTCGGCGGTCACGTCCGCCAGGTCCCGCCAGCGCTGGAACACCGTTCGCCGATCGACGACGGTCTGGATCCGATCGTAGGGGACGATCCGGGTCCGACGCCGCCAGAAGCCCGTTCGCGTGACGAAGTGCTCGTCGGTCTCCTGGTATCCGCGATGGATCCAGGTGAGGTGGGCCGCGATCGGGACGGCACCCAGGCCGAGGAACGCGAGGTACCACCGGCCGATCGCGCCGGTACGAGCGTCGGCGAAAAACGCGACGGCAGCGAGCACACCGATCCCCAGCGAGTACCGGACGAGATACCGCCGTCGTGCGCGGGACGGCGGGCGACGAAAGCCCGTCTCGTCGATCCGGGCGCCTTCGATCGTCGCCACGAGCTCCATCACTCGATCCCGCCGGGCGATCGGGATCGCCGTCTGCGCCCCACCGCCGGACTGTCCCGGGGCGTATCCCGCCGTCTCGATCGACAGCGTCGCGTAGCCAATGCGGCGTTTGAGCGGGTTCTCCGTCACGGTCAGCGTCTGGACCTTGTCCGTCGGGATCGTCCCGGTGTAACTCCCGAGAAACCCGCGTTCGTACCGGAGGTCATCGCCCACCCGTCGAAGGCGGAATCCGGCGTACCGATTGAACACGACGACGACGCTGAACAGCCAGGCGACGGCAAGAACCCCGGCGATGCCGAGAGCGATCTCGATCGGGGCGAACCCGCGGATCGTCGCGATCGGTCGAGTTGGGTCGATACCGGCGGATCGCGGCAACAGACCCTCGAACGCGAGCGCGACGAACGATCCGACGGCACTGACGCCGGGGTCGATCGACAGGGCACTCGTGAGGGCCAGCTCCCGCCGATCGAGTTCGAACAGGAGTTCCCCGGCCGCCGTCGCTTCGACGTCGTCCCCGACCGCGTCGACGGCGGTCAGGTGCTCGGACTTCTCCGAGAGCGCGTCCTGCAGTTCCCTGGCTCGGTCGACGCTCACGTACCGGAGCGTCGCCTCGGTCGAGGATCCGCCCGCCGTCTCGATGCTGAGCACCGCGACGCCGAGCAGTCGGTGAAGTGGGTTCTGCCGCACGTCGACGTTCTGTATCCGCCGGAGGGGAATCTCCCGAACCCGTCGCGAAATCACGCCCGACGCGATGTCGAGCGAGTCGGTCGTCAGTTCGTAGTCGTAACGACGGTAGTAGAGGAACTCGTAACCCATGCCGAACAGGGCGGCGACGGCCACGGCGACGAGGGTTCCCCCCACCGCGGCCATCGATCCCGACGACATCGACCCGAAAATCGCGACGACGACGCCGGTGCTCGCACCGCGGGAGAGCCCGCGAATGACGGCCGTGTACGGATGCAGTTTCATACGGCGTCGTCGCCCTCGCTCTCGATCGCGAGGTCGCGCAATCGATTCTGGAGGCGCGTCGCCTGATCGGGGTGGAGGCCGGGAATGGAGACGTCCGCCTGGCGCGATCCCGCGGTGTAAATCACGACCCGCGAGAGACCGAGGGCACGCTCCAGCGGCCCCCGCTGGGTGTCCACGTGCTGGATCCTGACGTGGGGAACGATCGTCCGGATCCGGGTCAGGACCCCGCGCTCGATGTAGACGGCTTCCGGGCGGACCTCGTAGGTCCAGATCCGGTACCGAAGGACGGCAAACACGACGCCGAGGACAGCCAGGAGGACGAACGCGGCAGCTCCCGGCCACGCGGCCCAGTCGAGGAGCAAGACGCTCGCTGCACCGACGAGTCCTCCGAAGAAAACGGCCGTCACGAGCGAATTGCCGATCCAGAGGAGGCGAACCTGTGGGTCGAGCGATCGCGCTCCACCGATCGACTCCGCATCGCGTTCGGTCACCGGACCATCATCCTGCTGGTCCGTCCCGGATCGTTCCTCGTTTTGCTCCGTCACGGTTCCTCCCTCACAGTGCTCGCGGTCGTGAAACGACGACGGAACACGATCGATCAGATAGTGTTACTGCTGCTTGATTCGGGCGTCGGCCAGTCGGACCAGGTCCTCCGTGAGCCCCTCGCCGTCACAGTCCTCGTTCGGACAGCGATAGTGCCAGCCGTCATCCGTGGCGACCCGCTCGGAAAACCGCTCGCCACACTGTCGACAGACGAGTTCGTCCGCCCCACAGGAGTCCCGGTGGAGTTCGTACTCGAGTTTGTCCCCGAACGTCCGATTGCAGGTCCCACAGGTGTACATGGAATATGCATCGTCCTCATACCGTATAACTGGCGTGGATCTTTCACCGGAACGACAGCGACGCTGGCGGTCCCTCAGTCGGGCGATTCCGGAACGGTCGAGAGACCGCAATCCCGGGCGTTCCCGTCACTCGATTCGATCCACGACGCGGAACCTTCAGTCCTCGCTCCCGAGGATCCCGCGCTCGGTCATCTTGCGCGGGTCGATGATCTCCTCGGCCTCGTCCTCGCTGAGATACCCCTTCTCGACCACGACCTCGCGGATCGTCTTCCCTTCCTTGAGTGCCGTCTTGGCGGCCTCGCTGGCCTTGTCGTAGCCGATGTGTGGGTTGAGCGCGGTCGCCAGCGCCATCGACTGCTCGACCTGGGACTCGCAGTGTTCGC